>NZ_JBGCCR010000002.1:0-426949 GCF_041262485.1 Streptacidiphilus sp. BW17
CCCACGGCGCCACCGCCGCCGACATCTCCGTCGCCTTCGTCGCCGCAGCCGCCGTCACCAACGGCGACCAGATGCCCACCCGCCGCCGCCGCGTCACCGTCAAGCACACCCGCGGCATCGGCCCCGCCGACATGCACCGCAACCACCGCCTCGGCACCGTCGACGTCAACCCCACCACCGGCACCGTCACCCTCGACGGCAACCCCCTCCACAGCCACCCCGCCGACACCGTCACCCTCAGCCGCCTCTACTTCCTCTGAAGCAGCACAGCCTCCAGATCAGCACAGCCTCTGATCTCCCAGCGCATCAGGAGCCCACCCCCATGACGTCCAACCCCGCAGCGGCTGCCGCCGCGCAGACTCCCGCCGCCGCCGGTTTCGCCATGCCCGCCGAGTGGGCGCCGCACGACCGCACCTGGATGGCCTTCCCCACCTCCAACGAGACCTTCGTCGGCGACGAGCTCCACCTGGCCCGCCAGGCCTGGGCGAGCGTGGCCAACACGATCGTCCGCTACGAGCCGGTCACCCTGGTCGTCAACACCGGTGAGGCCGAGGCCGCGCGCGGCTACGTCTCCCCCGAGGTCGAGATCGTCGAGCGCCCGCTGGACGACGCGTGGATGCGCGACATCGGCCCGACCTTCCTGACCGACGGCAAGGGCACCCTGGCCGCCGCCGACTGGATCTTCAACGGCTGGGGCGCGCAGGAGTGGGCCAGCTGGGAGAACGACCAGCACGTCGCCGAGCACGTCGTCGAGCTGACGGGTATTCAGCGGTTCGCCTCGCGGCTGATCAACGAGGGCGGCGGCATCCATGTCGACGGTGAGGGCACCGTGCTGCTCACCGACACCGTGCAGCTGGGCGAGGGCCGCAACAGCGACTGGACGCGCGAGCAGGTCGAGGCGGAGATCCACGCGTTCCTCGGCACCACCAAGGCGATCTGGGTGCCGCGCGGCCTGACCCGCGACTACCAGCGCTTCGGCACCCGCGGCCACATCGACATCGTCGCCGCCTTCCTGCGTCCGGGCACCGTGGTCGTCCACAGCCAGCCGGACCCGGCGCACCCGGACCACGAGGTCACCAAGGAGATCGCGGCGCTGCTGCGCGCCTCGACCGACGCCAAGGGCCGTCAGCTGGAGGTCATCGAGCTGCAGGCGCCGACCGTCCTCTTCGAGGAGGACGGAGAGCCGGTCGACTACTCCTACATCAACCACTACCTGTGCAACGGCGCCGTGGTGCTGTGCGCCTTCGACGACCCGCGTGACCAGGCGGCGGCCGAGGTCTTCGCCCGGATCTTCCCCGAGCGCAAGGTCGAGCTCGTCGACGCACGCGAGATCTTCGCCAACGGCGGTGGCATCCACTGCATCACCCAGCAGCAGCCCAAGGTCTGACGATGGCCACACGCAGGCCGGCCAGGCCCCGGGAGGAGGTGTTCGCCGCAGCCATGACGTCGATCGCCGCCCAGGGCCTGGCCGGGTTGACCATGGCCGGGCTCGGCAAGGAGCTCGGGATGAGCGGCGGTCACCTGCTCTACTACTTCGGCAGCAAGGACCAGTTGCTGCTGGAGACGCTGCGCTGGAGCGAGGCGCAGCTCGGCGAACGACGCGTCGCCGTGCTCGCCGTGCTCGCCGAAGACGGCAACGCCGCCGAGCGCCTGCGTGACTTCTGCGCGCTCTACCTGCCGACCGGCCCGGGCGATCCGCGCTGGACGCTGTGGATCGAGGTCTGGGGCCGGTCCCAGGCGAGTGAGGAGATCCGGTCCGGTCAGGCGGAGATCGAGGCGGCCTGGCGGGCGGACCTGGTCGCGCTGCTGCGGGCGGGCGTGGACGCCGGTGAGTTCCGCGCGGTCGAACCGGACCGGTTCGCCGTGCTGTTGAGTGCGCTGCTGGACGGCTTCGGCACCTCGGTCGTCGTCGGCCTGCCCGGCACCGGCCGCACGGAGGCCCTGGAGCACGTCGACGCTTTCCTGCGGGACTCGCTGCTGCTGCCCGGAACAGCCGTTTCCGGCTGACCCGCCATGGTTCGTCCACGCACGGGGGCTTGACCCACACGCATGGACGAGGGTTGCCCGTGTCCAATACCATCAGCAGCCGCCAGCCGCGCGCAGCCGAGCGCGGATCGATCCAGGGGGAACTCCCGTGCTCTGCCCGACCTGTTCCGCCGCTAGCCTCGACTTCGCCGGTCGCTGCCCCAACTGCGGCTACATCGCGGGCCACACGCCCCAGTCCTACGGCGGCTACTTCGCGCAGCCCGCGCTCATCGCGCCGACCGCTCCCGTCGGGATCGGCATCGCGGCGCAGGTGTTGATAGTGATCAACGGGCTGCTCGCGCTGCTCGGCTTCGGGTTCAACATCTGGTCGTTCACGGTGGCCAAGACGGCCCTGGACACCAGCGGGGCCAACCTGTCCGCCCTCAACGCCGCGAACACGGCCTCGGCCGTGCTGGTCTTCCTGAGCGCCCTGGCCAACCTCGCGGCAGGCGTCCTCTTCATCATCTGGTTCTTCAAGTCGGCCAGGCTGTCGGAGATCCTGGCCCCGGGTCGGCAGGCGCTCAGCGCCGGATGGGCGATCGGCGGCTGGTTCGTCCCGCTCGCCTTCCTGGTGCTGCCCCGTCTCGTGGCCGGTGGCATCTGGCGCGCGGCCGTCCCGCTGCAGCAGGTCCCGACCATGCGCCGCCCGAACACCTACCTGGTGACGTGGTGGTGGCTAACCTTCTGCGTGGCGCAGGTGTTCTGGGTGGAGCGGGTCGGCTCCGCCACCTCGTGGGAGAACCCTGGGGCCTCGGTCGGCACCCTGGTTGTCGAGTTCGGATTCGTCGGGCTGGTCGACCTGTGCGCGATCGCGGCGACCGTGCTGGCCGTGGTGATGATCCGCAAGGTCACCTCGATGCAGCAGGTCCGGATCCTCCAGGGCCCCGGCATCGGCCACCCCTACGCCGCCCCGATGCAGGCGCCGTACGCCGCCTACGCGGAGTCGGGCATGCCCCCCGCGTACATCGCTCCGAAGGACGCCGCACGGCAGTACACGCCGGTCGTCCCGGCCCAGGCCGTGGCTCCGGTGCAGGCGCAGGCGCAGGCGCAGGCGCAGGCTGAGCCGGCGGTGGAGCTGACAAAGGAGCCTGCGCAGCCGCAGTCGCAGCCGGTATCGGCGCCGGAGCCGGAGCCGCAGCCGGTCCGCGTGGACCGTCCGACGACGCCGCTCGTCGCCCTGTCCAAGGACGCCGCAGAGCCGGACGTCCAGCCTCAGGACGCGGTCCCGCAGGACGCCGTCCCCGCTGACGACGCGCCCAAGAAGGACACCGCGACCGTGATGTTCCGCAAGCCCGAGGCCTGACCGGCGGTCAGCCTCAGTCGGACTCAGTCCTCCCAGACCGCCACGGCCGTGCGGTCCGCCGTGTGGCCCTGCGCGCGGGCCTGGAGCTGGCGGAGGAAGTCGACGCCGCCCGGCGCGTGCGGCTGCGACCAGTGCTCGGCCAGCAGCCCGGCGACCGCCGCCTCCGCGCGCAGCGGAGCGGCCAGGCCCTCGGAGCAGAGCAGCAGCACGTCACCGGGCTCCGGCACCACCGCGCGGAACCGGAACCGGTCCGGCTGTTCCACCGGCGCGCCCTCGACCTCCGCGTCGCCCACCCCGAGTCGACGCCCCGCGTAGGCGTCGTACCAGGCGTCGTCGCCGAGCAGCAGCAGCGCGCCGGGGCCGGTGCCGAAACCGGCGCGGAGCCGGTTGGTCGGGTCGAGCGGTGCGATCAACGCGTGCACCGCGCCGTCCGGGCCGAGCTCGCGTGCGGCGCGTGCCGTCAGTCGCTGGAGGCCGTACCGCAGTTGCTCCTGGGCGCCCTCGCGCAGGTCCGCCAGCAGGCCCGCGCGGCTGCGCCCGACGGCCGCCGCCAGCACGTGAGCGGCCTGCTGTGCGCCGCCCGAGCCACTGGAGACCACGGCCACCAGCAGTCCCCCGACGCCCTGACCGAAGCGCGCCACCAACAGCCGGTCCGTGCGCGGCAGCCCCAGCCCGCGGGCCTGCTCGCCACGGGCACTGGCCGCACGCAGCGTCACACTGCCGTGCCGGGCCAGCTCCAGGGCCGTGTCCGGGACCACCGCGCCGATTGCGTCCGGGTCTGCCTCGGGCAGCGAGTCCGGCTCGGGCAGCGCGGTCGTGCCAGGTCGGCTCCTCCCCCAGCGCGCGGCGATGCCGTCGGGCACGGTCGGCGTCGGGACGGTGGCGCGCTCGGGCTTCTTGGCCAACCGGATCGGCGTGGACGCCGACTGCGATGACGATCGGGACGCCGGCCCGGACGCCGACCGGGACGCCGAACCTGGCGCGGGCGACGCGGGGTTGACGGTCGGGTCAGCCTCGGGGTCGGCCTCCGGGCCGGGAGCCGCCAGCCGGGACGGGTCCGGCTCGGAGCGCGGCAGGGGTGGTCGGGGCGGCATCGGGGGTGCGGCGGTGGGCGGGGTCTCAGGCGCGCTGTCCGCGCCGGCCGCGCTGTCCACCGTACTGTCGGGCTCGGCGCGCGGCGCGATCACCCGTGGATCGGGGACGCGCGGCGGGGACGGACGCCGGTCGTGCGGCTCCTCCGTGAGGTACGCGTCGCGCACGTCGTATTCGTCGCGCACCTCGTATGCGTCGTATACCTGCTGTGCGTCGTGTGCCGGGCGTGTGTCGTATACCTGGTGTGCGTCGTGTGCCTGGCGTGCGTCGGGTGAGACGTCCGGGAGATCGGGGCCCTCGGGCAGGTCCGGGGGCTCGGGCACGTCCGGGATGTCGGGGACGTCACCGACGTCGGGCAGGTCCGGCGGGGTCGGGACGTCCGGCACCGGCGCGTCCTCGCCCGCGTCGCCCTCCTCGCCCGCTTCCGGCGCCTCGGCCGCGCCCATCGCGCCGAGCGCGGAGGCGAACCAGTCGTCGACCGATCCGGCGCGGGCTGTTTCCGGCGCGTCGGCGTCGCGTGCGTAGACGGCGGCCCACCAGGCGTCCTCCGCCTGAGCCGTGGGGCTCGGCGCGCCCTGGTCGCGTCGCTCGGTCATCCTGCCGCTCCCTCCGGTGCCAGAAGTGCCTCCGGGATCGAGGCCATTGTCCATGCGGGGGCCCGGATCCATGCGGGGAACCGACGAATCAGCCCACGTCCGGAGCAACCGAACGGAATATCCGGACAATCACCCGACCCGACTGCCATTCCGTTCGACCACCTCTTCGCCTACCCCTCGACTACCGCGCACACGCTCGGAACAGGCATGATGATCACGTGGTGGCAGGGGGAGGAGAGGAAGGGACGAGGCGACTCACGCATGCTGGAACTCTTCGGGCTGAACGAGCGCGCCGAGCACGTCTACCGAGCCCTGCTGGCACTCGGTGCGGCTACCCCGGGCACGCTCGCCGAGCGGCTCGCACTCCCGCTGCCACTCGTCGAGAACGCGCTGGCCGGGCTGGAGTCCAACGGCCTCGCCGCCGTCTCCGCCGCCCTCGGTGACCACTACGTCGCCGCGCCGCCCACCATCGCGCTGGCGCCCGCGCTGTCCCAGCGCCGTCACGAACTGCACGAGGCCGAGCGGGCGGTGGAGTCACTCGCGGACGAGTACCGGCGCACCGGCGGCGCGGCCAACGGCGTGGCCGACCTGGTCGAGGTGGTCTCCGGCGTCTCGGCAGTCCGGCACCGCTTCGAGCAGATCCAACTCGGCGCCGCGGAGGAGCTCATGGCCCTGGTCACCGACGCCCCCGTCGCGGTGCGGCCGGAGGAGAACATGGTCGAGTCGGTGGCGGTCGCCCGCGGGGTGACCCACCGGACCGTGCTCTCCCGGGCCACGTTGGCGGAGGGCCAGGTCATGGAGCAGATGGCCCTGGCGCTCGGCCGGGGCCAACAGGTGCGTATCGCGGAGACCGTGCCCACCAAGCTGATCGTCGCGGACCGCGGCCTGGCCATGGTGCCGCTGCGCACGCTGGGATCGCCCGGCGAACCGGCGGCGCTGCTGGTCCGCGCTCCGGGGCTGCTGGAAGCACTGATCGGACTATTCGAACTCTGCTGGCAGCAGGCGGTTCCGGTGCGGTTCTCCTCGGACGGCGAACTGCCCGTCGACGACGAGGGCGACCAGCCGGACCAGACGGATCTGCAGATCCTCTCGCTGCTGCTGGCCGGGCTGACCGACGCCAGCGTGGCCAAGCAGCTGGACCTGGGCCTGCGCACGGTCCAGCGCCGGGTGCAGCGGCTGATGGTGCTGACCGGCGTGACCACACGGATGCAGCTGGGCTGGCAGGCCTACGAGAAGGGCTGGGTAGCCCGGTAGTACTGGGTGGCTCGGTAGTACTGGGTAGCCCGGTAGTACTGGGTGGCTCGTTTCGTCGGAGCCGCCCGTTAGGATCTCGCCATGCCAGAACCCGCCGATCCGAACGTCCTCGATCCCGGCCAGGTCCAGCGCCTCACCGATGCGGTCACTCGGCTGCGTCGTGCCCTGCGCAGCAGCATCCGCACCGAGTACCCATGGGAATCCCTGCCGATGGCGCAGGTCGAACTCCTGCAGACGCTGGCCATGGGGCCGTTGCGCGTGGGCGAACTGGCCGCGCGGCAACGGCTGGCGCCGAACACGGTGAGCGGGCTGGTCGGCAAGATGCTGGAGGCCGGCTTCGTCGACCGGCAGGCCGACCCGGGCGACCGCCGCACCGCACGGATCGCGCTGACGGAGGCCGGACACCGCCAACTCGCCGACTGGCAGCGCGCCCACGAGCGGCGCCTGGCCACGGCACTCGCCGCGATCGCCCCGGAGGACAGCGCGGCGGTACTGAGCGCGTTGGACGGGCTGGAACGGCTGGCGACGGCGCTCGGCGAGGGCCCGGAGGGTCCCGCGTAGCGCCGTTTCCAGTTCCGAAGGGCGCGAAGGTGCGAAGGTGCGAAGGCGCTTGCTACTGCTCCAACGCGAGCAACGCCTGCTTGGCTTCGAGTCCGGCCGCGAAGCCGGTCAACGAGCCGTCGCTGCCCACCACCCGGTGGCACGGACGCAGGATCAGCAACGGGTTGGCGCCCACCGCGCCCGCAACTGCCCGCACCGACGTCGGCGGAAGCCCGGCCGCCGCCGTCAACTCCTTGTAGGTGACCGTCGCGCCATAGGGGATGTCGTCGAGCGCCTGCCAGACGCGCTGCCGGAACTCGGTGCCGACGGGCGCCAATCGCAGGTCGAACTCCTTGCGCTCACCGGCGAAGTACTCGGTCAGCTGCGCCACCGCTGACGCCAGGTTCTCGGGGTCGGGAGTCCACGCGGGGTCGGGACGGACGTCCTTGCCCTTCTGCGTCGGGGCGTAGAGGGAGGTCAGCCGTCCTTCGTCGTCGGCGGTCAGCTGCAGCACGCCGAGCGGGGAGTCCATGGTCGTGTAGCGGGTCATCACTTCGGGGTCCCTGTCTTCGTGTTGGTGCGGTTCGTGGGAGAGCGCTTCGCCTTGTTCCGGGCCTCGTACTGCGCCTCACTCGCCGCCGCCCAGAGGTGGTGGACGGCGTAGGAGCGCCACGGACGCCAGGCGTCCGGGTCGGCGTCCGCGACGGCGTCTCCGGCTCCGGCACCGGCTGCGTCTCCGGCGGCGTCGCCGCCGGCCGCCGCGCGCAGGCCGTGACGCACGCCGATGTCGGTGGGCAGGTACGCGTCCGGGTCGGCGAGGGCGCGCATCCGGATGTAGCTGACCGTCCACGGGCCGATGCCCGGGAGGGCGAGCAGCGCCGCGCCCGCCTCGTCACGATCCACGCCCGGGTCGAGCCGGACACTGCCGTCGGCTAGGGCCGCGCACAGGCCGCGCAGCGCGCGTTGGCGCGCGGTGGGCATCGCCAGATCGGCCGGGTCGGCCTCGGCCAGCGCGGCAGCGGTCGGAAAGAGCCTGGTCAGGCCGCCGCTGGCGGTCGGCAGCGGCGCGCCGTACCGCTCGGCCAGACGACCCGCGAGCGTACGTGCCGCCGCGACGGTGACCTGCTGTCCGAGGACCGCGCGCACCGCCAGTTCGTGCGGGTCGATGTGCCCCGGCGAACGCAGGCCCGGACGCTTGGCGACCAGCGGCGCGAGGTGGCGGTCCGCCCCGAGCACCTCGGCGACGGCGACCGGGTCGGCGTCCAGGTCGAACAGCGCGCGCAGGCGCTGCACGCCCGTGGTCAGGTCGCGCAGGCTGGTCAGCTGCAGCCGGGCGTCGAGCCAACCCTGCGGCCGGTCGGGCTCGTCCACCTCGGCGACGGCGGGGCCGCCGGGAAGCGCGAGCGTGCGCCGGTAGCTGCGGCCGTGCGGTCCGTGGGTGATCTCCTCGACGCCCGGCACCGCACGCAGCGCGAGGAAGTCGAAGACCGCCTCCGCGTCGAAGGGCTGACGGTGTGCCAGCCGCAGCGGTATCACGCCGCGCTCCGTGGTCCGTCGGCCCTGCCGTGCGCGCAGCTCCGTGGGGGTCATCGCGTAGACCTCGCGGATGGTGTCGTTGAACTGCCGCACGCTGGCGAACCCGGCCGCGAAGGCGACCTCGGTCGCCCCGAGGTCGGTCGTCTGCAGCAGCAGACGCGCGGTCTGGGCACGCTGGGTGCGGGCCAACGCCAGTGGACCGGCGCCGAGTTCGGCGTGCAGCTCGCGGGAGAGGTGCCGCTCGCTGTAGCCGAGGCGCGCCGCGAGTCCGGCGACGCCGTCGCGGTCGACGACGCCGTCACCGATCAGCCGCATCGCCCGGCCGACCAGGTCGGCGCGGAGGTTCCACTCCGGCGAGCCGGGGGCGATGTCCGGGCGGCAGCGGCGGCATGCGCGGTATCCGGCGCCCTGGGCGGCGGCAGCGGTCGGGTAGAAGGTGATGTTCTCGCGTTTCGGCGTCCGGGCCGGGCAGCTGGGGCGGCAGTAGATACCGGTGGTCCGCACGGCCGTGTAGAACACGCCGTCGTGGCGGGCGTCCCTGCTGCTCACCGCCCGGTAGCAGGCCTCTTCTTCCATCATCACGCCTTCCAGTCTGCGGCATCGGCGGGGCTCGGACTGGCGGGAATCGGACATGGCAGTGACGCGCGGACCTGCGCGGCTCCACATGGCCTCGTCTGGCAGGATCTTGATGCTCGGCGGCGTTCTTGCCACTCGCCCGGATCTCGCCGTCCCGAAAGGATGAGGTCGTCGCAGTAAGCACAGCAAGCGCAGCCAGCGCGGCGAGCAAGCCGCTGGACCAGGAGATTGAGACGACGATGACCGACAGTGCCGTCCTGCGTGTCCCCGCCGCCGAGCCGGATGTCGCCGCCGCTCACTACGCCGCCCGGCTCGCCTTCGAGGCGGACGTCTCCGACGTGCACGCCGACCTGGAGGCCGGCGTGCCGGGGCTCGTCGTGATCGACTCCCGCAGCGACGAGGCCTGGGCGCAGGGACACATCCCCGGCGCGGTCCACCTGCCGACCGCCCGCATCGCCGAGCTGGCGCCGACCCTGGTGGACCGCTCGCTGACGGTCGTCACCTACTGCTGGGGCCCGGGCTGCAACGGGGCAACCCGGGCCGCGCTGGCCTTCGCCCGGCTCGGCTATCCGGTCAAGGAGATGATCGGCGGCTACGAGTACTGGGTCCGTGAGGGCTTCGACACGGAGACGGGCGCAGGCGAGCTCGTCCGCAACCAGGTCGACCCGCTCACCGCTCCGCGCTCGGGAATTGCCTGCGCCTGCTGACCCTTTCGCGCCGGTCACGGGCCTCCCGCGCCTCCTTGGCGAGCTTGCCGCGCTCCCGCCAGATCCGGGACAGCTCGGCGCGTGCCCGGGCGTCGGTGCGGGAGGCCATCCACCGGTTCTCGCGCAGCAGCTTGCGGTAGCTCTCCAGGCGTCGGTGACTCAGCTCGCCGTCGTCCAGGGCCTGTTGGACCGCGCAGCCGGGCTCGCCGAGATGGCCGCAGTCGGCGAAGCGGCATCCTCCGGCCAACTCGTCGATGTCGGCGAAGACCTGCTGCAGCCCGGCGGCGGCGTCCATCACGCCGACGCCGCGCAGGCCGGGGGTGTCGATCAGCACGCCGCCGCCGGGCAGCGGCAGCAGTTCGCGGGTCGTGGTGGTGTGTCGGCCCTTGCCGTCGACGCCAATCGCGCGGACGTCCATCGCGTCGACACCGGTCAGCGCGTTGGCCAGGGTCGACTTGCCGACACCGGACTGGCCGAGCAGCACCGTGGTGCCGCCCAGGCGGGCGGCCAGCTCAGCCGTGCCCGCGCCGGTGAGGGCGCTGACGACCAGCACCTCGACGCCGGGGGCGACGCGTGCCACGTCGTCCCTGATCTGTTCGGCGTCCGGTGCGGTGTCCGCCTTGGTCAGCACGACGAGCGGCACGGCGCCGCTCTCCCAGGCGAGGGTGAGGAACCGCTCGATCCGGCCGAGGTCGGGCTCGACGGCGAGCGAGACGGCGATCACGGCGGTGTCGACGTTGGCGGCCAGCACCTGGCCCTCGGAGCGCTTGGACGCGCCCGAGCGGATCACCGTGCTGCGGCGCGGCAGCAGGCAGCGCACCAGGTCGCCGACCGCGCCCTGGCCGTGGGCGACGACCGCCCAGTCGCCGGTGCAGACGATCCGGACCGGATCGCGTGGGGTGACCAGCGCGGTGTCGGCGCGGAGCACGCCCCGGGCGGTGATCACGTCGCAGAGCCCGCGGTCGACACGGGCGACACGACCCGGTAGCAGGCCGGGTTCGCCAGGAACGACAGCGTCGAACTCCGCCTGCCAGACGTCGTCCCAGCCGTAGCGGGCGAGGGGGTGGGCCTCAGCGGCGTATGGACGGGGCCGCGAGGAGGACTGAGAAGAGGACAAGACGAGAAGCCCTTCGAAGGGTGGGTGCGGTGATGAACTGCGGAGAGTGCGCGATGGTCATCAACGTCCTCACCTCCTCGGCTTGTTGTGGTCCTGCGCTTGTTGTGGTCCTGCGCTTCTGGTGCCGACGCTAGCGACGGCGTGGGTGCGGCGCCACCGATTTAGCCGCCGATCACTCGTTCGAGTCTTGCTGGTCGTCAAAGGGCGACGGGTAGCGGCGGCGCGGCTCGCTCTTGCTCTGGAGGCGGCGCTTGAGCGCGCTCGGGGGCAGGAAGTCCGCCCAGCGCTCCGGATACTCGGCCGGCGCCTCGGGTTCGCCGCCCTCCTCGGGCGGAGGCGGCGGGTAGGCGGCGCGGTTGCGGGTGGCCGTGCGTCGCGCCTCGGCGCGCCGTATCACTTCGAGGGCCGCGTCCTCGCGGGCCTGCTCGGCGGCGGCGCGGGCCTGCTCGGTCTCGCGGGTCGGCCACATCTGGTCGATGGCGGCGTTCATGGCCGCGCCGATCAGCACCGCGAGGGCGGTGACGCCGATCCAGAGCAGCACCGCGATCGGCGCGGCCAGCGAGCTGTAGACGGTCGGGCCCTCGACCGAGTGAACCAGGTAGAGCCGGAGGAAGATGCTGCAGACGAAGAAGACGATCAGCGCGACTATCGCCCCGGGCACGTCCTCCTTCCACGCCGTCCGCACCGGCACCGCCACGTGGTAGAGCGTGGTCATGAAGCAGACGGAGAGCAGGATCGCGCCGGGCCAGTAGAGCGCGTGCACCACACCCGTCGTGGCCGGGAACCAACGCACCAGCTGGTCCGGCCCGGCGATCACCACCGGTCCGATGACCGTCCCCGCGATCAGCGCCACCACGTACAGGCCGAGCGAGAGCAGGCGGGTGTGCACGATTCCGCGTTGGTCCTCCAGCCCGTACATGATCGTGACGGTGTCGACAAAGACATAGAGCGCACGCGAGCCGGACCACAGTGCCAGCAGGAAGCCGATCGAGATCAGGTCCGGCCGCCCACCGCTGAAGACGCTGTGGAGCAACGGGAGCACCGTCTGGTGCACGGAGCTCGGGGCCAGGAAGGTCCCGGCGATGCGGAGGATGTCCGCCTCCAGCTTGGCGATCACGCTCTGGCTCAGGTAGCCGAGCGTGCCCGCGATGGAGAGCAGCAGCGGCGGCACCGACATCAGCGTGAAGAAGGCGACCTCGGCGGCGAGTCCGGTGACCCGGTACTCGATGCAGATCGTGGTGGTGTCCTTGATCAGCTTCCAGGCGATGGCACGATAGGAGGGACCGGAGCGTCGCCGTCCGGCACGCCGGTTGTCACGGGCCCGATGCCGTGCCTTGGGTGAGGATTCGCCTGCCGGTTGCACATGTCCAACCTATCGGCCCGAACGCCCCTGATCGGAGCGGTGCGGGTGCGCCATCCGCCTGGTCCGCCGCGACAGGGCCGATGAAAAGTCCACATGCTGGAACGATCCGTCTCGCAGATCGTCGATTCGGCACCCTCGAGGACAGATCGGCACCCCGGGGCCACCGTGCCCGGAGTCAAATCTCAGCTTTCAGGACATCCAAGTCCACATAATGGATAGTGGTGGACGCCAGAAAGATCGGCATGCGACGCTCTTGCCATGTCTGGTGCTGGAACTGCCTTGGTAGGTCGACTTCACGTCGACCTCGGTCGCATGTCCAGCGCCATCTGTCCGGTGACCTGACCACCCGCCGCACCACCGACGACAGCCCCGCCCGACGATCCGCCCGCCGCAGTGCGGAAGGCGTCGGCCCCGGCCTGGTCACCGCCGCTCCTCCACGCGAACCCGCAGGTGGAAGCCGCAGTGCCCCGGACCGGGAGACGCCCCAACAGGCCCGAACACACTGCCGAAGGACGCTTCCATGGCCACCACCCCCACGTCTTCGACGCCGCCCAAGCGCAAGGTGACCCGTCACCGCGGTGAGGGTCAGTGGGCGGCCGGTCACTTCACCCCGCTCAACGCCAACGAGCAGTTCAAGAAGGACGACGACAGTCTCAACGTCCGGACGCGTATCGAGACGATCTACGCGCACCGGGGCTTCGACTCGATCGACCCGGCCGACCTGCGCGGCCGGATGCGCTGGTGGGGCCTCTACACCCAGCGCCGTCAGGGCATCGACGGCGGCAAGACCGCCGTGCTCGAGCCGCACGAGCTGGACGACGAGTACTTCATGATGCGCGTCCGCATCGACGGCGGCCGGCTGACCGTGGCGCAGCTGCGCGCGATCGGCGAGGTCTCGCAGACCTACGCGCGCGGCACCGCGGACCTGACCGACCGCCAGAACATCCAGTTCCACTGGATCCGGATCGAGGACGTGCCGGAGATCTGGCGGATCCTCGAGGGCGTCGGGCTGTCCACGACCGAGGCGTGCGGCGACTGCCCGCGTGTGATCCTGGGCTCCCCGGTCGCGGGCATCGCCGCGGACGAGATCATCGACGGCACGCCGGCGCTGGAGGAGATCCACCGCCGCGTCATCGGCAACCCCGACTTCTCCAACCTGCCGCGCAAGTTCAAGAGCGCGATCTCGGGCTCGCCGCTGCTGGACGTGGTCCACGAGATCAACGACGTGGCCTTCGTCGGCGTCGAGCACCCCGAGCACGGCCCCGGCTTCGACCTGTGGGTCGGCGGCGGCCTCTCCACCAACCCCCGCCTCGGCGAACGCCTGGGCGCCTGGGTGCCGCTGGAGGACGTCGCGGACGTCTTCGTCGGCGTCATCTCGATCTTCCGCGACTACGGCTACCGCCGCCTGCGCACCCGCGCCCGGCTCAAGTTCCTGATGGCCGACTGGGGCCCCGAGAAGTTCCGCCAGGTGCTGGAGGACGAGTACCTGCACCGCGCGCTGGTCGACGGCCCGGCCCCGGCCGAGCCGGTCGGGCGCTGGCGCGACCACGTCGGCGTGCACCGGCAGAAGGACGGCAACTACTACGTCGGTTTCGCTCCGGTCGTCGGCCGGGTGGACGGCTCGCTGCTGACCAAGGTCGCCGACGTGGCCGCCCAGCACGGCTCGGACCGGCTCCGCACCACGACCGAGCAGAAGATGATCGTGCTGGACGTGGCCGAGGACCAGGTCGACTCCCTGGTCGCCGGGTTGGAGGCGCTGGGCCTGCAGGTCAAGCCGTCCAGCTTCCGGCGCGGGACGATGGCCTGCACCGGCATCGAGTTCTGCAAGCTCGCGATCGTCGAGACCAAGGACCGCGGCCGGACCCTGATCGAGGAGCTGGAGGCCCGGCTGCCGGAGTTCGACGAGCCGCTGACCATCAACATCAACGGCTGCCCGAACGCCTGCGCCCGGATCCAGGTCGGCGACATCGGCCTCAAGGGCCAGCTGGTCGTGGACGAGAACGGCGAGCAGGTCGAGGGCTACCAGGTGCACCTGGGCGGCGCGTTGGGCCTGGACGCCGGCTTCGGCCGCAAGGTCCGCGGCCTGAAGGTCACCAAGGACGGTCTGCCCGACTACATCGAGCGCGTCCTGCGCCGTTACCTGGACGACCGCCACGACGGCGAGCGGTTCGCGCAGTGGACCACGCGTGCCGGCGAGGAGCAGCTCTCATGAGTGAGCGTGCCGCACCGTTCTACTGCCCCTACTGCGGCGACGAGGACCTGCGCCCGAGCGAGACCGGCGGGCACGGTGCCTGGGAGTGCGCGTCCTGCCGACGTGCGTTCGCGCTGAAGTTCCTCGGGCTGCTGACCGCCCCGACCGCGACTGGGGGACGTCCTGATGACCACCGAGACTGAGCACACGCACTCTCCGTACTCCCCCGAGCAGTTGGAGGCCCTGGCCACCACTGCCGCCCGGGAGCTGGAGGACGCCTCCGCGCAGGAGATCCTGCGCTGGGCGGCCGAGACCTTCGGCAGGCGCCTCGCGGTGACCTCGTCGATGGAGGACGCAGTCGTCGCCCACCTGGGCTCGACCGCGCTGCCGGGCATCGACGTGGTCTTCCTGGACACCGGCTACCACTTCGCGGAGACCATCGGCACCCGTGACGCGGTGGCGGCGACGATGCCGGTCAACGTGATCACGCTGACGCCGCGTCAGACCGTGGCCGAGCAGGACGCGGAGTACGGCCCCCGGCTGCACGACCGCGACCCGGACCTCTGCTGCAAGCTGCGCAAGGTCGAGCCCCTGGGCCGCGGCCTGGCCGGCTACGACGCCTGGGCCACCGGGCTGCGCCGGGACGAGTCGCCGACGCGGGCCGACACCCCGGTGGTGGCCTACGACCCGAAGCGGCAGAAGGTCAAGATCGCCCCGATCGCCCGCTGGACGCAGGACGACGTGGACGCCTACGTGGCCGAGCACGGCATCCTGCTCAACCCGCTGCTCTTCGACGGCTACGCGTCGATCGGCTGCGCGCCGGAGTCCTGCACCCGCCGCGTGCTGGAGGGCGAGGACGCGCGCTCCGGCCGCTGGTCCGGCGCCGGCAAGACCGAGTGCGGCATCCACCTCTGACCGCTCGTCCGTTCTCCGACTGACCACCACCCTGGAGCAGAGCTTCATGACCACCACTGTTGACGCACCGGCGGCCGGCACGGCAGCCGCCGTGCCGGCGTGCGGCGCCACCGTGTGGCTGACCGGCCTGCCCAGCGCCGGGAAGACCACCATCGCGGCCGCGCTGGCCGAGCGGCTGCGTGCCGAGGGCCACCGGGTCGAGATCCTGGACGGCGACGAGATCCGCGAGTTCCTCTCGCGTGGCCTCGGGTTCAACCGCGAGGACCGGGACACCAACATCCAGCGGATCGGCTTCGTCGCCGAACTGCTCGCCTCCAACGGCGTGAAGGTGCTCGCCCCGGTGATCGCCCCCTACGCGGACTCCCGCGCCGCGGTCGCCGCCCGGCACGCCGCGCAGGGCACCTCGTACCTGGAGGTCCACGTGGCGACGCCGGTCGAGGTCTGCTCCGAGCGGGACGTCAAGGGCCTGTACGCCAAGCAGGCCGCCGGTGAGATCTCCGGACTGACCGGCGTGGACGACCCCTACGAGGCGCCCGCCGCCCCCGATCTGCGGATCGAGGCGCACACCCAGACGGTGGCCGAGTCCGCCGCCGCCCTGCACGCTCTGCTGACCGAGAGGGGACTGGCGTGACCACCGCTGTTTCGCTTGCCGCCGCTTCCACCCACGACTCCCCCTACGCGCTGTCGCACCTGGACGCGCTGGAGGCCGAGGCCGTCCACATCTTCCGTGAGGTGGCGGGCGAGTTCGAGAACCCGGTGATCCTCTTCTCCGGCGGCAAGGACTCGATCGTCATGCTCCACCTGGCGCTGAAGGCGTTCGCGCCGGCTTCGGTGCCGTTCGCACTGCTGCACGTGGACACCGGGCACAACTTCCCCGAGGTGCTCGACTACCGCGACCGCACGGTGGCCGAGCACGGGCTGCGCCTGCACGTGGCCTCGGTGCAGGAGTTCATCGACAACGGCCGCCTGCGCGAGCGCCCGGACGGCACCCGCAACCCGCTGCAGACCGTGCCGCTGCTGGACGCCATCGAGTCCAGCCGCTTCGACGCGGTCTTCGGCGGCGGCCGACGTGATGAGGAGAAGGCCCGCGCCAAGGAGCGTGTCTTCTCGCTGCGTGACGAGTTCGGCGCCTGGGACCCGCGCCGTCAGCGCCCGGAGCTGTGGTCGCTCTACAACGGCCGCCACGCTCCCGGCGAGCACGTGCGCGTCTTCCCGCTGTCCAACTGGACCGAGCTGGACGTGTGGCAGTACATCGAGCGGGAGAAGATCGAGCTCCCCGCGATCTACTACGCCCACGAGCGCGAGGTGTTCCAGCGCAACGGCATGTGGCTCTCGCCCGGTGAGTGGGGCGGCGCCAAGGAGGGCGAGACCGTCGAGCGCCGTCTGGTCCGCTACCGCACGGTCGGCGACATGTCCTGCACCGGGGCCGTCGACTCCGACGCCGCCGACGTCGCCGCGGTGATCGAGGAGATCGCCGTCAGCCGTCTGACCGAGCGTGGCGCGACCCGCGCGGACGACAAGATGTCCGAGGCCGCCATGGAAGACCGCAAGCGCGAGGGGTACTTCTAGCATGACCAGCACCACTGACACCCAGGCGCCCCACGAGGTGGCGGCCGCCTCCCTGCTGCGTTTCGCCACCGCCGGTTCCGTGGACGACGGCAAGTCGACCCTGGTCGGCCGCCTGCTCCACGACTCCAAGTCGGTGCTGGCCGACCAGTTGGAGGCCGTCGAGCACGCCTCGCGCAAGCGCGGCCAGGAGGCCCCGGACCTGGCGCTGCTGACGGACGGTCTGCGGGCCGAGCGCGAGCAGGGCATCACCATCGACGTGGCGTACCGCTACTTCGCCACCCCCAAGCGGCGGTTCATCCTCGCCGACACCCCGGGGCACGTGCAGTACACGCGGAACATGGTCACCGGCGCGTCCACGGCCGAGCTGGCCGTGGTGCTGGTCGACGCCCGCAACGGCGTGGTCGAGCAGACCCGCCGCCACGCCGCGGTCGCCGCGCTGCTGCGCGTCCCGCACCTGGTGCTGGCCGTCAACAAGATGGACCTGGTCGACTACGCCGAGCCCGTCTTCGCCGCCGTCGCCGCCGAGTTCGGCGCGTACGCGGCCTCGCTGGGGATCGAGGACGTGACCGCGATCCCGATCAGCGCGCTGGCCGGGGACAACGTCGTCGAGCCGTCCGCCACCATGGACTGGTACGGCGGCCCGACGCTGCTGGAGCACCTGGAGACCGTGCCGGTCGGCACCGACCCCGACGGTGAGCCGGCCCGGTTCCCGGTCCAGTACGTGATCCGGCCGCAGTCCGCCGAGCACCCCGACTACCGCGGCTACGCGGGCCAGCTCGCCTCCGGCGTGCTCCGCACCGGCGACCAGGTCACCGTGCTGCCCGCCGGGCTGACCGCGACCGTGGCCGGGATCGACGTGCTCGGTGTGGAGAGCGACGTCGCCTGGGCGCCGCAGTCGGTGACGGTGCGGTTGGCCGAGGACATCGACATCTCGCGCGGCGACGTGATCGCCGCCGGTCCGGCCCCGGAGCCGACCCAGGACGTCGTCGCGACCGTGGCGCATCTCAACGAGCGTCCGCTGCGCGTCGGGGACCGGGTGCTGCTCAAGCACACCACCCGGACCGTCCGCGCGATCGTCAAGGACATCCCCTACGCGATCGCGGTGGACACTCTCGACGAGATCCCGAACCCGGGCAGCCTGGAGGTCAACGACCTGGGCCGCGTGGTGCTCCGCACCGCCGAGCCCATCGCCCTGGACGACTACCGCAGCAACCGCCGCACCGGCTCGTTCCTGCTGATCGACCAGGCGGACGGCACGACCCTCACGGCAGGCATGGCCGGAGAGGCGTTCTGACCCGATGAAGGGATTCCCCACGATGGGCGGCGAGGCGTTCTCCCGCATGGCGAAGGAAGGTGGCCGCGTCGGCAGCGGCGTGCTCGGGGCCGGTTGCGGCGCCCTCGGGCCGTGTCGACCGGCGGGTCGCTGACACGGGGCCTCCGCCCCGTCGTCGTACCCCGCCGCACGTGCCCCCGCGTTCCTTCCAGCCGGACCACCATCACCCTCGTGAGGACCTCTTCCATGTCGCAGCTGCGCTCCCGCTCCCCCCGCACCACCCGCATCAGACGTGCCGTCATAGCCGGCGTCGCCGTTGTCGCCGCATCCGGACTGCTGAGCGCGTGCGGCTACGGCTCCCAGGCCGCCTCGACCTCCGGCGGCGGCTCGGTCGTTCCGTCGTCCGGCAGCTCCGGTCCGGCGCTGTCGGCGTCGACCGTGCGGATCGGCTACTTCGCCAACCTGACCCACGCCACCCCCCTGATCGGGATCCAGGACGGGCAGTTCGCCAAGGACCTGGGCGGGACGAAGATCTCCACGCAGATCTTCAACGCCGGGCCGAGCGAGATCGAGGCGCTCAACTCCGGTGCCATCGACATCGCCTGGGTCGGCCCCTCGCCCGCGATCAACGGCTACGTCAAGTCCCACGGCGCCGCGCTGAAGATCGTCTCCGGTGCCACCTCGGGCGGCGCGGAGCTGGTGGTCAACCCGAAGACCGTCACCAGCGTGGCCGACCTCAAGGGCAAGAAGATCGCCACCCCGCAGGCCGGCAACACCCAGGACGTGGCGCTGTTCAACTACCTGGACACCCACGGCTACAAGGAAGACCCGAAGACCGGCGCCGGTGACGTCTCCGTCATCCGTACCGACAACTCGATCACCCCCTCCGCATACGCCTCCGGCCAGATCGACGGCGCGTGGGTGCCCGAGCCCACCGCCTCCAAGCTGGTCTCCGAGGGCGCCAAGATCCTGATCGACGAGCGGACGCTGTGGCCGCAGGGCCAGTTCGTCTCGACCAACGTGGTGGTCTCGCAGTCCTTCCTCAAGGCCCACCCCGACGTGGTCAAGGCTGTGCTGAAGGCCTCGGTCGACACCAACGCCTGGATCCTGGCCAACCCGGCCAAGGCCCAGCAGGAGGCCAACACCGCGCTGACCGCGCTGACCGGCAAGGGCCTGAGTTCCAAGGTCCTCAAGGCGGCCTGGAGCGAGATGACCGTCACCAACGACCCTCTGGCCTCATCCCTGACCACCGAGGCCCAGCACGCGGTGACCGCAGGCTTCATCACCCAGCCCAACCTCTCCGGCATCTACGACCTGACCCTGCTCAACCAGGTCCTCTCCGCCGAGGGCAAGCCCGCCGTCTCCGCCGCCGGGCTCGGCGCCCAGTAACGGCGCCCACCATGCTCCGGGAGTCGCCCCACACCGCGTCGATGCCCAGTCAAGGCGGCGCGGGGCGGCTCTCGGCACAGCCACCGGGCCCACGACCGGCCCCACCCAAGACATCAAGCTTCCCGCCCCGCCGCACGAACCAGGAGGTGACCGCATGACCGCACTGCTGACCTCGACCTCCACGGAGGGCCAGACCGCCCCCGTGGTCGACACCGCCGTCCGGCTCGATCACGTCACCAAGTCCTTCGGCCGCGCCGCCGCGGCCCATGTCGTCCTGGACGACATCAGCCTGAACGTCGCCCCCGGCGAGTTCGTCTGCCTCCTCGGCGCCTCCGGCTGCGGCAAGTCCACCCTCCTCAATCTCGTCGCCGACCTCGACCAGCCCACCAGCGGCACCATCGACGTCCCCGCCGGACGCACCGCCCTGATGTTCCAGGAGCACGCGCTCTTCCCATGGCTGACGGCTGGTCAGAACATCGAGCTCGCCCTGCGCCTGCGCGCCGTCCCGCGCTCCGAGCGGCGGCCCGAGGCTCAGCGACTGCTGGAGCTCGTCCGCCTCGGCGGGGCCCACGGCAAGCGCATCCACGAACTCTCCGGCGGCATGCGCCAGCGCGTCGCCATGGCCCGCGCCCTCGCCCAGGACGCCAAGGTCCTGCTGATGGACGAGCCCTTCGCCGCCCTCGACGCGATCACCCGCGACGTCCTGCACGAGGAACTCGTCCAGATCTGGGAGGCCACGGGGATCTCCGTCCTCTTCGTCACCCACAACGTCCGCGAAGCCGTCCGCCTCGCCCAGCGCGTCGTGCTCCTCTCCTCCCGCCCCGGACGCATCGCCCAGGAGTGGGCCATCGACCTGCCCCAGCCGCGCCGCATCGAGTCGGCCGGCGTGGCCGACCTCGCGGTGGAGATCACCGACAAGCTCCGAGGGGAGATCCGCCGCCATGTCCAGCACTGACCTGAAGCCCGACGCCGAGCCGCGCACGGTCGCCGCAGGCACCACGACGGCTGGTTCCGACGTCGCCGACCTCGGCGCCGGACTCGACGCCCTGGAGACCCAGACCGCACAGCGCACCAGCGTCCGCGAGGTGCTGCTGGGCAAGGTGCTGCCCCCGGTCATTGCCGTCGTCCTCGTCCTGCTGCTGTGGCAGGGCGCCTACGCGGCCCACCTCAAGCGCCCCGACCTGCTGCCCAGCCCGCTGGACGTGTGGAACAGCCTCCACCAGCTGTGGCTCCAGGGCACGATCCTCTCGACCATCTGGACCTCGCTCTCCCGCGGGATCTTGGGGTTCCTGGTCTCCGTCGTCATCGGCACCCCCATCGGACTGCTCGTCGCCCGGGTCAAGCCCGTTCGCGCCGCCATCGGCCCGATCCTCTCCGGCCTGCAGTCCATCCCGTCCGTCGCCTGGGTGCCCGCCGCCGTCATCTGGTTCGGCCTCAGCAACGCTACCATCTACGCCGTCGTGCTGCTCGGCGCCGTCCCCTCCATCGCCAACGGCCTCGTCGCCGGAATCGACCAGGTCCAGCCGCTCTACCTGCGCGCCGGACGCACCCTCGGCGCCAGCGGCCTGCGCGGCGTCTGGCACGTGCTCCTGCCCGCCGCCCTGCCCGGCTACGTCGCCGGCCTCAAGCAGGGCTGGGCCTTCTCCTGGCGCTCCCTCATGGCGGCCGAGCTGATCGCCAGCTCCCCCGCCCTCGGCCTGGGCCTGGGCGCCCAGCTCGAGTTCGCCCGCGAGAACCTCGACATGCCCGGCGTTCTCGCCACCATCATTCTGATCCTCGTCGTCGGTATCGGCATCGAAATGCTCGTCTTCAACCCGATCGAGCGACACGTCCTCCGCTCCCGCGGTCTGCTGACCGCCCGGAGGTGACCTGATGCACGCCCGCCACGCCCGCCTGCTCCTGCTCGCCCACGGCAGCCGCGACCCGCGGCACGCCGCGACGATGGCCGCCCTCGCCGACCGGGCGCGCGCACTGCGCCCGGACGTCACCGTGCGGGTCGGCTATCTCGACCACTGCGCGCCGCGGATCCCGCGCGCGCTGGAGCAGTTGGCGCAGGAGGGCGAGGCGCCCGTGGTCGCGGTGCCGCTGCTGCTGGCCCGTGCGTACCACGCCAAGACCGACATCCCCGGAGTGCTGCGCGAGGCAGCCTCCCGGCTGCCCCGGCTGACCGTCCATCAGGCCGACGTCCTCGGCCCCTCCCCGCTGCTGCTGCGCGCACTGGAGCGCCGCCTGGCCGAGGCGGGCGTGCGTCCCGCCGCCGACACCGGCGTCATCCTCGCCGCGGCGGGCTCCTCCGATCCCGTCGCCAACGCTGCCACCCGCGCCCTCGCCGCCGCGTGGCAGCGCACCGCGGGCTGGGGCGGCGTCGCCGTCGCGCACGCCTCCGCCGCTCCCCCGCACCTGACCGACGCGGCCGAGGCGCTCCGCGCCCAGGGCCTGCGTCATCTCGCCGTGGCGCCCTACCTGTTGGCCCCCGGCCTGCTCCCCGACCGGATCACCGCCCAGGCTGCGACGGCGGGCATCACCGCCGTCGCAGCCCCACTCGGCGCGTCCCCCGACCTCGCCGAGCTTGTGGTCCAACGCTACGACGAGGCACTGACAACGGCCGCCCTCGCCCCGGTCGACCAGGCCCTGCCCCTCGGAGCCTGACCGCCTCCAAAGGACGCGCCCGCCCCTCTACAGTGGGCGGCATGCCATGGGGGGAACGCCCGCGCTGGGCGCGGTGGGTGTCGATCGTCTACGTGATCGGATTTGTCGAGGGTGCGGGCTCGCACCTCCACGACGTGATCGGCGGCGGGCTGCACGCCTACCAGGGCTGGCCGATGGCCAGCCAGATCCTCTTCTTTTCCCTGCTGCTCCTCGACCCGCTCGCCGCCGTGCTCGTGGCATGGGGCCGCCCGGCTGGACCGCTGCTCGGCGCGGCCGTCATGGTCGCCGACCTGACGGCCAACTACCAGGGCAACTGGGAGGAACTCATGAGCGAGCCGCTCGACTACCTCGGCGTGACCGGCCTGCTCCCGATCACGCTCTTCGGCCTCTTCGTCCTCGCCACGGCCGTTCCGCTGCGTCGGGCGTTCCGCAGCCAGCTCCGCCGCACGCTCCGCCCGGTATGACGCAGGAGGGGCCGCAGCCCTGCCCGGCTGCGGCCCCTCCTGCTGCTCTGTGACTCGGCGTCAGCCTGTCAGCCCGTCGCGGGCGACATCAACGGCGGCTCGGGTCCAGCTCGGTGACGTTGTCGCTGTCACCGCTCGTGACGGTCGAGCCCGCCACGATCCGGCTCTCGCCCTTGGCCTCGCGGCGGTCGGCGTGGCCCGGCCACCAGGCCGCGTGGCCGATGAGCGCGGTCAGCGACGGCGTGAAGAACATCGCCATCACGAACGCCGCGATCACGATACCGATACTGATGGAGAATCCCATCTCCGCGAAGAGCGAGTTCCCGGCCAGCATCATCGAGGCGAAGGTACCGGCGAGGATCGCACCGGCCGCGGCGACGGTCGGACCGGCGTGGCGCAGCGCCCGAGCAGCCGCCTCACGCGGTTCGCGGCCCTCACGGGCCTCCTCACGGAGCCGGGAGATCATCAGGATGTTGTAGTCGGTACCGATGGCGACCACGAACAGATAGATGAAGACCGGCAGCATGAACATCAGGCCACCCTGGTTGTCCAGGTGCTGGAAGACCAGGACCGTCGACCCGAGGGTGGCGGCGAAGCCGAGGCCGACCGAGGCCATCAGGTACCACGGCGCCACGACACTGCGCAGCATCAGGCCCAGGATCAGCATGATCAGCACGGCCGCCGTCGGGAAGACCACCGAGTAGTCGCGGTCGATCGCCTTCTGGATGTCGGCGTAGATCGCGGTGGTGCCGCCGACCAGGACCTTGGTGCCCGGCGGGGTGTCCGCATGGGCCGTGTCGCGGAGCTGGCCCACCGTGGAGATGGCCGTGCTGCTCTGCGGGTCGCTGCTCAGCACGACGCTGATGTCCGCGGTGGTGCCGCTCGGGTTGTACTTGGCCGGGGCGACCTGGCCGACTCCGGAGACCGAGGTGAGCTTCTCACCCAGTCCGGCGACCGCGGCCTTGTCCAGCGCGCCGCCGTTGGTGCTGGTGACGAAGACGTCGGTGGGCGTGGCTGCACCGGCGCTGTACGCCGTGGTGATGGTGTTCTGGACGACCATCGACTCCTCGGTCTTCGGCATCGAGCCGGAGGAGAAGTCGAAGCTCGCCGAGTAGCCCGTGGAGATCACGGCCAGACCGAGCATGATCATGCCGGAGACGGCGGTGACCAGCGCCGGGCGGCGCTTGACGGTGTTGCCGATCGCCGCGAAGCGCGAGCTCGTCGGCTCGACGCTCCACTTCTTCGACGGGGCGAAGAGCACCCGCGGCGGGATCCAGGAGAAGATCGCCGGAATCAGGGTCAGACCGGCGAGCAGCGTGACCGCGACGGAGATGGCCAGCGCCGGACCCATCTGCTTGAGGAAGGAGATGGAGGAGAGGCAGAGCGCGAGGAAGGCGATGATGACGGTGCCGGCGGCGGAGGCGATCGCCTCGCCGACGCGGGCCACCGCTGTGATCATGGCTTCCTTGTGGTCGTCACCCGCTCGTAGCCGCTCTCGGTACCGGAACATCAGGAAGAGGATGTAGTCCGTACCGACACCGAAGAGCACGACGATGAGGATGCCTGTCACCGACGAGTTCGACGTGAGGTTCAGCATCTTGGTGATGTCGGCGATCAGACCGTTGGCCGCGGTCAGCACCACACCGATCAGCATGATCGGCATGATCGCCATCAGCGGCGACCGGAATATCAGCAGCATCGCGATGATGATGATCCCGAAGGTGCCGAAGCTGATGATCGCCTGACCGGTCTTCGACGAGTTCGACTGGTCGAGGATCTGCGCCGCCGAACCGCCGACCTTGGCGTTCAGGTCGGTACCCGCGGTCAGCTGCTTGACGTCCGCGCGCAGCGCCGTGGCCGCGTCGGACATCTTCGTCTGGTCGGAGGTGTTGGTGCCGAGGTTGACCATCGCCAGGCCGTACTTGCCGTCCTTGGAGAACGGCATGCCGATGACGCCCTGGTTGAGCGGGATGTCCGTCTTGGTGGACAGCTCCTTGTTGACCTCGACGACCTTGGCCTTGTCCGCCGGGGTCAGCTGCCCGCCGTCGGTCCGCTGGTAGAGGATCTCCGCGCCCGGCGTGAACTGGTGCGGGAAGGCCGACTGCTGCAGTTCCATCGCCTGGATGGACTCGTAGCTCTTCGGCAGGAAGCTGCTCTCGTCACTGTTGGACTGCAGCGCCGGCGCGGAGGCCGCGATCGCGATCGCGGCGACCACCCAGGCGATGAGCGTCCAGAATGGGTGTCGGACGACCGTGCGTCCGATCCGGTGAAACATGTCGATTGCCCCTCCACGGCATGGATCACCACCACCCCCGGGTGAGGACGCGGGCAGCGCGATCTGGCCACCCGTACTTGTCGGGCGGCAGGTAAGTATCTGGCGGCATCCTAGAAAGTTACTAGCCGGGCGGCAAGTCGGGAGAGAAATCCCCGACCGGTCCCTGACGGCTTCTTTAGGTCTGCCGACCTCATCTTGCCTGGCCGGACCAGACTTCTACCTCGTCCCCCGGGTGGATCCGCCTCCTGCTCAGGGTGGAGATGCGCCCGCGAACCGACCCTGAGTCACCCCGGGGTCGGACCTCATTCCGCCGACGCGTCGGGCTGCCGCAGCGGCCAGGTGCCGTCGACGACGGCCTGCGGATCCTTGGAGCGGCGCAGCCAGGACTGCAGGCCCTCCGCCCAGTCCGCGTGCCAGCGGATCTGGGCGAGGTGCAGCTCGGCCGGGTCGACCGCGCCGACCCGGTCCGGATACCGCTCCCCCAGGGCCAGCGCCACGCGGACAGCCGCCAGCGCGTCGCTGCCCGCCTCGTGCGCCTCGGCCAGCTCGACGCCGTAGAGGGCGCAGGCGTTCTCCAGCGAGCGTGAGCCCTTGCGGTACTTGTCCACCGCCCGGTCGACGGTGAGCGGGTCGAGCACCGGCCCGACCGCGCCGCCGAGCTGGCGCTCCAGCGAGGGCAGGTCGTACCGGCCCAGCTCGGCGGCGAGCAGGCTCAGATCAAACGGCGCGTTGTAGACAACGACAGGGACACCCTGCCGCAGGTACGAGACGAGTGCGGCCGCCACCTCGGCGACCACGTCTATCGCGGGGCGGCCCTCGGCGACCGCGCGCTCGGTGGTGATGCCGTGCACGGCCGTGGCCTCGGCGGGGATCGCGACGCCCGGGTCGGCCAACCACGCGCGCCGCCTGACCGGTTCACCGGCTTTGGCCTCGATCAGCGCGGCGGAGACGATCCGCGACCGACTCGGCTCGGTGCCGGTGGTCTCCAGATCGAAGCCGACCAGGGTGTCGTGCATCCAACTCATCAGGCGCGTCCTCTCGTCCCTTTGCCGGACCATCATCGCGTGCGGCACTGACAAGCCCGCGTCCAGGTCGGACGGTCAGGCGGGCCCGGGGCCGAGGACGGGCCGACGGGCGGGCGAGGGAACGGTCCAGGAGGTTCAGGAGACGGGCCGCGAGTCAGCCCAGACTCCCTCGAACTCCTCCTGGTAGATCTGGAACAGGCCCGGCTCCGGCGTCCGACCCGGCGTCAGCGGCGCGGAGGTGCCGCCGCGCAGTACCAGCACCGGCGACTCCATTCCGCGCGAGCGCCGCAGGTACGGCTGCACCACGCCCAGCCCGTCCGGGCCGTCGCCGTCCACCAGATAGGCCGAGGCACGCGGCATCTCGTCGTAGACGCGGATCTCGAACGCGCCGGCGTCCCGCAGCCGGGCCCGCACCCGGCGCACGTGCATGATGTTCATCTCCACCGCCTTGCCCAACTCGCCTCGCCCGAGGCCGAGTTCGCGTTCCCGGCGGCGCAGCGAGCTGCTGGCCGGGTTGAGGAAGAGCAGCCGCACCCGGCAGCCGGAGTCGGCGAGGCCGACCAGCCGCCGCCCGGTGAAGTTCTGGCAGAGCATGCTCAGGCCGATGCCGATGGCGTCCAGTCGCCGCGCCCCCGCCAGCAGGTCCTCGACCGGCAGATCGCGCTGGAGCCGGACCCGGTCCGCGTGGACACCGATGACGTCGGCGTAGCGGTCGCCGACCAGTTCCTCGACGGCGTCCACCGGGGCGCGCAGCGCGAGCGAGGCGGAGCCCTCGTGGAGACTGCCGTCGAGCAGCAGCAGCAGCCGGGCGGCGGCCCGTTCGGCCTGGGCCAGCACGTTCTCGGAGAGCGTGCGGTTGCGGGAGACGACGTGCCGGGCCACCTCGAGCTCGTCCAGGGCGACCTCGATCTCCCGGCGGTCGTTCAGGAAGGGCTCGAAGCAGGGCCAGTGCTGGACCATCAGCTCACGAAGCTGCGGCAGGGTGAGGAAGATCACGAGCGCGTCGTCGTCCGGGTCGAGCAGGTAGCCCTTGCGGCGGCTGACCTCGCGAACGGCGCCGGCCCGCTGGACCCACTCCTCGCCGGCCGGTCCGGCCGCGGCGATGACCCAGTCGTCACCGTGCGCGGGTTCGTAGACCGGGCGCAGCACCTCGGCGACCACCGAACGCAGCCGCTGTTCGACCAGGTTGAGCCAGACATAGGCACGCCCGGCGCGGCGCACCCGGACCCTGGCCTCCTCCCAGGCCGTCCCGGGCCAGGCCAACGACGGCTCCAGCGAGCCCGGTTGGTGCGGAACGGTGCGGCCGAGGCCGGTACGGGCGACTCGTTCGACGCCGGTGGGGGCGTCGCCCCGCGCCGCGCTCCCCGGGGAACCCCCGTCGGGGACCACCATTCCGGAGCTCACCGTCCGTCCCTATTCCACGTCATCCCTCTTGACCCGCCCGGCCGTTGGGGCGTGCGGTGCGGTGGCGCGCCCTGTCGGCCGCCCACACCGTACCGCGCCGGGCGGCCGGATGCGGACCGTCCGCGCGGGTCCGGACGATCAGCTGACGATCAAGGGTACTTCGCATCAGCAGGCAGGTGCAGCAGTTCGACGCCGGGCAGTTGCGCGCGTCGGCGGAACGTTCCTCCGCCCGCACCGGCCCCCGTGTCGTCCCCGTGCGGTCGCCGCTGGTCCACCCGGACGTAAGGATCCGAACAACCGACGGACATCAGCTGGGCAACCGTGGGACGCAGACACTCGTTCGGGCGAAGAACCGGCAAGTCGGTCATGGGAACCCGTGTGCTACGCCACGATGCACTGGGACATGACGACGAGTCGGGGCGGGCATCACCCCGGGAGAGCCTCGATTCCGGGGCGCTCCGGGGTGTACGCCGAGCCCCGCTCCGAGCAGACAGGATTGGTTGAGGACCATGCAAGTCTGGCCGGGCCAGCCGTACCCCCTGGGCGCCACCTACGACGGCGCGGGGACCAACTTCGCCGTGTTCTCCGAGGCGGCGGAGCGGATCGAGTTGTGCCTGCTCGGCGACGACGACTCCGAGACCTCGGTCGAGCTGCGCGAGACGGACGCGTTCGTCCGCCACGCCTTCCTGCCCGGCGTGCAGCCGGGCCAGCGCTACGGCTTCCGCGTACACGGGCCGTACGACCCCTCGCGCGGGGTGCGCTGCAACAGCGCCAAGCTGCTGCTCGACCCCTACGCCAAGGCCATGAGCGGCCGGATCGACTGGGACGAGTCCGTCTACGGCTACCACTTCGGCTCCCCCGACCGCCGTAACGACCTCGACTCCGCCCCGCACACGATGACCTCGGTCGTCGTGAATCCGTACTTCGACTGGGGCAACGACCGTCCGCCGCGCACCGACTACCACCGCACGGTCATCTACGAGGCCCATGTGAAGGGCCTCACCGAGCTCCACCCCGGCATCCCCGACGACATCCGGGGCACGTACGCGGGCATCGCGCACCCCGCCGTGATCGAGCACCTGGTCAAGCTCGGCATCACCGCGATCGAGCTGATGCCGGTGCACCAGTTCGTCGACGACCACCGGCTCAGCGACATGGGCCTGTCCAACTACTGGGGCTACAACACCATCGGCTTCTTCGCCCCGCACGGCTCCTACTCCTCGCTCGGCGACCGCGGCCAGCAGGTCCAGGAGTTCAAGTCGATGGTCAAGTCGCTGCACGCGGCCGGCATCGAGGTCATCCTCGACGTGGTCTACAACCACACCGCCGAGGGCAACCACCTGGGCCCCACCCTCGCCCTCCGCGGGCTGGACAACCCCTCCTACTACCGCCTGGCCGAGGACCGCCGGTACTACGAGGACACCACCGGCACGGGCAACAGCCTGCTGATGCGCAGCCCGCACGTGCTGCAGCTGATCATGGACTCGCTGCGGTACTGGGTCACCGAGATGCACGTCGACGGCTTCCGTTTCGATCTGGCGGCCACCCTGGCCCGCCAGTTCCACGAGGTGGACCGGCTCTCCTCCTTCTTCGACCTGGTCCAGCAGGACCCGATCGTCTCCCAGGCCAAACTGATCGCCGAGCCGTGGGACCTCGGCGAGGGCGGCTACCAGGTCGGCGGCTTCCCGCCGTTGTGGACGGAGTGGAACGGCCGCTACCGGGACACCGTGCGCGACCTCTGGCGCGGCGAGAACGCCACACTGGCCGAGTTCGGCTCACGGCTGACCGGTTCCTCCGACCTCTACCAGGACGACGGTCGCCGTCCCATCGCCAGCATCAACTTCGTCACCTGCCACGACGGTTTCACCCTGCGCGACCTGGTCTCCTACAACCAGAAGCACAACGCGGCCAACGGCGAGGACAACCGCGACGGCGAGTCCTTCAACCGCTCCTGGAACGGCGGCGTCGAGGGCGAGACGGACGACCCGACGGTGCTCGGCCTGCGCTCCCGGCAACAACGCAACTTCATCGCCACCCTGCTGCTGAGCCAGGGCGTGCCGATGCTGCTCCACGGCGACGAGTTCGGCCGCACCCAGGGGGGCAACAACAACGCCTACTGCCAGGACAACGAGATCTCCTGGGTGCGCTGGCCCCGGCTGGACGAGGAGAGCCCGGCCGGTCAACTGCTGGAGTTCACACGCCACATGGTATGGCTCCGGCGCGACCATCCGGTCTTCCGCCGACGACGGTTCTTCCACGGCCGCCCGGTCTCCGGCACCCACGACGAGCTCACCGACATCGCCTGGTTCACCAACGAGGGCGAAGAGATGACCGCCAGGGACTGGCGCGCGTCCTTCGCCAAGTCGCTGACGGTCTTCCTCAACGGCAACGCCATCTCCGAGCCCGACCGGCGCGGCGGCCGGATCACCGACGACTCGTTCCTGCTGCTCTTCAACGCCAGCCCACAACCGTTGGAGTTCGTGGTCCCGCTCAATCACGGCCAGGAGTGGCAACTCGTGGTGGACACCTCGCTGCCGTGGACGATCGCCCCGGGCACGGGTGCCAAGGTGCGGGCGGGTGAGACGCTGCGGCTGACCGACCGGTCGATGATGGTGCTCCAGCGTCCCGCCTGAGCGGGGCCGCGCCAGGGCACGCAGGGTACGGCGTGCGGCCGGCGGGCGCACGCCGGTTCGACCGATTGCCTCATCCGGGTCGTGACGGGGCTCGGCGTGGGGTAGGCGTGTGGGTATGACTCCTGCCGCACGCCGGGTCCCGACGGCCAGCTACCGTCTGCAGCTCCAGCCCGGCTTCGGCTTCGCGCAGGCCGCCGCCGCGGTGCCGTACCTGGCGGACCTCGGCGTCTCGCACCTCCACCTGTCGCCGATCCTGCAGGCGGTGCCGGGATCGCGGCACGGCTACGACGTCGTCGACCACTCCGCCGTCAGCGCCGACCACGGCGGCGAGGCCGGGCTACGGGCGCTGGCCGCGGCGGCGCGCGACCACGGCCTCGGCCTGCTCGCCGACATCGTGCCCAACCACATGGCCGTGCCCTCCCCGCTCCACCTCAACCGGCCGCTCTGGCACACGCTGCGTGAGGGTCCGGAGTCACCGTGGGCGCGCTGGTTCGACATCGACTGGGACGCGCAGCAGGGCCGGGTGCTGCTGCCGATCCTGGGCCACCGGCTGGGGGCCGTCGTGGCGGCCGGCGACCTGAAGATCGAGACGTCGGACGGCACGGGGAGTGCCGACGGGGCGGGCAGCCCGGAGGGCGCAAGTGGCGAGCCGGTGCTCCGGTACGGCGATCAGGTGTTCCCCGTGCGTCCGGGCACGGAGCACCTGCCGCTGCCGGAGTTGCTGCGTCACCAGTGGTACCGCCCCGCGTGGTGGCGGCTGGGCCGGACGGAACTCAACTACCGGCGTTTCTTCACGGTCACTGAGCTGATAGCCGTCCGCGTCGAGCTGCCCGAGGTCTTCGACGCCACCCACGAGCTGCTGCTCCGGCTCCATCGCGAGGGCGTGCTGGACGGCTTCCGGGTGGACCACCCGGACGGGCTGGCCGACCCGCGCGAGTATCTGCGTCGCCTGCGGGACGCGTCCGGCGGGGCGCATGTCGTGGTCGAGAAGATCCTGACCGGTGACGAGACGCTCCCCAGCGACTGGCCGTGCGCCGGTACCACCGGTTACGACGCGCTGCGGCGAATCGACGGGGTGCTGACGGACGGCGCGGGAGTGGTCCGGGCGCTGCGGCCACCGGCCGAGGTCGCCGCCGGAGCGGCACTGCGCGGCAAGGCCGAACTGGTCGCGCCGCAGGGCGAACTGGACGCGGAGGTCGCGCGGTTGGTCCGCGAGGTCGCCGCCGCCTGCGCCGACAAGCCCGACCTGCCCGACCGGTCCGACCATCCGTCCTGGGCCGTCCGCGAGGCATTGGCCGGGCTGCTCACCGCCTTCCCGCGCTACCGGCCCTACCCGGTCCCAGGCGAGCCGCTGCCCGTGTCGGACGCGCAGGCGCTGCTCTCGCCGCCGGACGAGGTGCTGCTCCCCGCCCCCTACGCCGCGACCGCCCGACTGATACGCGAGCTGCTGCTGGACCCCGACTCCCCCGCCTCGCTGCGTGCCCGGTTCGGCCAGACCTCGTCGGCCGTCGCCGCCAAGGGCGTCGAGGACACCGCCTACTACCGGCACCACCCGCTGCTCTCGCTCAACGAGGTCGGCGGCGCCCCCGCCCGACCCGGCGTCACCCCGGAGCAGTTCCACGCCTTCTGCGCGCGGATCGCCCGGGACTGGCCGCACACCATGACGGCGCTCTCCACCCACGACACCAAGCGCAGCGCCGACGCCCGCGCCCGGCTCGCGGTCCTCGCCGAGCTTCCGGAGGAGTGGGCGACCGAGCGCGCGGCCTGGTCCGCGCTGGCTCCCGACGGCGGCCTGCCCCACGACCGCGACGCCGAGGACCTGCTCTGGCAGACCGCCTTCGCCGCCTGGCCCGTGGACGGCGAACGGCTCACCGAGGTGATGCTCAAGTCGGTCCGCGAGGCCAAACTCCACACCACTTGGACCGACCCCGACCCGGCCTACGAGCGCGCCGTCACCGCACTCGCATGCTCCGTGCCGGAGACTCCCGCGCTCGCGGCGCGGATCGAGGCCTTCGTCGCGCGTACCGCGCCGTACGCCCGGGCCAACACCCTGGGCGCGGCCCTGCTCCACCTGACCATGCCCGGCGCACCCGATCTCTACCAGGGCAGCGAGTTCCCGCTCTACACCCTGGTCGACCCGGACAACCGGGACGTGGTCGGCTTTCCGAACGACCCACGTCCAGAGCCGGGCACGCAGCCGGGTTCGTCCCCGCACCGGCGCTCGCACGGCCTGGCCGCCGAGAAGGCCGACCTCACCCGCACCGCCCTGCACGCGCACAGGCACCTGGACCTGCACCCCGCGCGGGGGGCCTCGTACACGCCGTGGCAGACGCCGAGCCCGCACGCGCTCGCGTTCCTGCGGGGCGACGCGACGCTGACCGTGGTGACCCGCCTCCCGCACGGGCTGGAACGGTCCGGCGGCTGGGGCCGCCAGACCCTCCCCCTTCCGCCCGGGACCTGGACCGAGGCGCTCACCGCCCGGACCGGCTTCTGGGGCGCGGTGGCCCTGGCGGAGCTGCTGGCCGAACTCCCGGTGGCACTGCTGGTCCGGACGGACCCCGCGACCTGACGCCGCCTGCGAACTGACCTGGCCGTATGGCGGAAGGCTCGCGGGGCCAGGCATGCACGCATCCCCGGCGCGGGTAGGAGGTCCGGTATGCCGTCCGAACCTGAAGTTGTCGCGGTGCCCCAGCCCCTCGTCACCCGCCCGCACCGCTTCGCGGTCTGGGCACCCGAGGCGCAACGGGTCGAGGTCGTCGTGGACGGCGCGTCACACCGGATGCGGCCGGATCCGGGGCGGGGCGGGTGGTGGCGGGCCGACGTGCCCACCGATCCGGCGGCCGGACGCTACGGCTTCCGCCTCGACGGCGGGCCGGTCCTGCCCGATCCCCGCTCGCCGCGTCAGCCCGACGGGCCGGACGGGTCGTCACAACTCGTCGACCACGCGGCGTTCCGGTGGCAGCACCCGTGGACCGGGCGCGGACTTGCCGGAGCCGTCCTCTACGAACTGCACATCGGCACGTTCACCCCGGAGCGGACCTTCGACGCCGCCGCCGAGCGGCTCGGTCACCTGGCCGACCTCGGGGTGACCCACGTCGAGCTGATGCCGGTCTGTCCCTTTCCCGGGCAGCACGGCTGGGGCTACGACGGCGTCGCGCCCTGGGCCGTCCACGAGCCCTACGGCGGACCTGAGGGGATGAAGCGCTTTGTCGATGCCGCGCATGCCCACGGACTGGGTGTGGTGCTGGACGTGGTGCACAACCACCTCGGCCCGTCCGGCAACCACCTGCCCGCCTACGGCCCCTACTTCACCGACCGTCACCAGACACCGTGGGGCTCGGCGGTGAACCTGGACGCGCCCGGCTCGGACGAGGTGCGGGCGTACCTCGTCGGCAGCGCGCTGACCTGGCTGCGCGAGTACCGGCTCGACGGCCTCCGGCTGGACGCCGTGCACGCCCTGTTCGACACCCGCGCGCTGCCGTTCCTGGAGGAGCTGGCCGTTGCCGTGGACGAGCTGTCGCAGCAGGTGGGCCGACCGCTCTTCCTGATCGGCGAGTCCGACCGCAACGATCCCGGGCTGATCACCGCGCGGGCCGCCGGTGGCACCGGACTCGACGCCCAGTGGAGCGACGACTTCCACCACGCGCTGCACGCCGCGCTGACCGGCGAGAGCCAGGGCTACTACGCGGACTTCACCGCACGGCCGCTGGCCGCCCTCGCCAAGACGCTGACCGCCGGCTACTTCCACGACGGCAGCTGGTCGAGCTTCCGCGGCCGCTCCCACGGCCGCCCGATCGACCCCGCCCGGACGCCGCTGCACCGGTTGCTCGGCTACACCCAGACGCACGACCAGATCGGCAACCGCGCCCAGGGCGACCGGCTTTCCGCCACCCTCCCGCCCGAACGGCTGGCGGCCGGTGCGGCGCTGGCGCTGCTGTCGCCGTTCACGCCGATGCTCTTCATGGGCGAGGAGTGGGGCGCGCGCACCCCCTGGCAGTACTTCACCGACCATCAGGACCCCGCCCTGGCCCGGGCGGTGCGCGAGGGCCGCCGCCGTGAGTTCGCCGCGCACGGCTGGAAGCCGGAGGAGATCCCCGACCCGCAGGCCACCTCGACCGTGCGTGCCTCCACCCTCGACTGGGACGAGCCGCAGCGCGGGCACCATGCCGAGTTGCTGGACTGGTACCGGCTGCTGCTGCGACTGCGCCCGCTGGCCTCCGGCGAGGTGCCGCAGGTGCGGTTCGACGAGGAGGAGGGCTGGCTGACGATGTGCCGGGGACCGCTCTCCCTCGGCGTCAACCTGTCCGACGAGGCACGCGAGCTGCCGCTTACGGACGGCACGCCGCTGGCCGCCTTCCCGGCTGGAACACGGCCCTCACCTGCGGTTCCGGCGGCCGCGACGGTGGTTTTCCACAGGCGGGCGAAAGGTGCTGGACTCGCCTCTCGGCCTTCGCAAGGATGAGCGCATGAAGACCGACGGCCGCAGCACTCCCAGCACCCCAGAGGTGACGCATGGTCAGCAGGCTGACCTGGCACGTCCCGGGGCGGAGGACGACGCGCCGCGCACCGACCGCCCGGCGGAGGTGATCGCGCTCGGCAACGGCCTGGAGCTGCGCCGTCGACGCCCTGCGCACGCCGCCGCGCTGAACGCGGCCATCCTGGCCAACCTCGACCACCTGCGTCCGTGGGTGCCCTGGGCCCACCAGGCCCCCACCCTCGCGGAGACCACGGCCAACTGCGAGCACGCCGTCGCCCAGTGGGAGACGGACACGGGCTACTCCTACGTGATCCAGCCGAGCGGAGATCCGGACACGGTCGTCGGCGGCTGCGGACTCCACGCCCGGGTCGGTGCGGGGGCGCTGGAGATCGGCTACTGGGTCGCCCGGCAGCTCACCGGCCAGGGCGTGGCGACCACGCTGGCGCGGAGCCTCACCGAGGAGGCGCTGACGCTGCCCGGCATCTCCCGGGCCGAGATACACGTCGACGAGGCCAACGCCGCCAGCTCGGCCGTGCCGCGCAAGCTGGGCTACCGGCTGGAGCGCGTCCGCGAACGCACACCCGAGTCCCCGGCCCAGTCCGGCCGGGTCGAGGTGTGGGTCCTCGACGCTCCGGCTCCGGCCGGGCCCACTGGCCGCGGCTTCCCGGCCGCGGCAGCGGAGTCGCTCGGGCTCTTCGGCGTCTGAACCGGGTGGCCCCTATGCCGCGCCGCGGCCCTGGAGCTTCTGCCAGACGTCCGCCACCTGGGCGTCCAGCTGTTCCATCGGGCCGTCGTTGTCGATGACCAGGTCGGCCACGGCGAGCCGGGCCTCGCGGGCGGCCTGGGCGGCCATCCGGGCGCGGGCGTCCGTCTCGGTCATGCCGCGCACCTCGACCAGGCGGTGCAGCCGGGTCTCGTCGGAGGCGTCCACGACCACGACCACGTCGTAGAACGGAGCCAGACCGTTCTCGGCGAGCAGCGGCACGTCGTGGACCACGACGGCGTCCGGACCGGCAGCGGCCTCCAACTCGGCCGAACGGCGGCCGACCAGGGGGTGGACGACGGCGTTGAGCGCGGCGAGCCGGTCGGCGTCGGCGAACACGATCGCGCCGAGCTTGGGCCGGTCCAGGGTGCCGTCGGCGGTCAGGATCTCCGGCCCGAACTCGGCAACGACGGCAGCCAGTCCGGGCGTGCCCGGCTCCACGACCTCGCGCGCGATCAGATCCGCGTCCACCACGACCGCGCCGAGCGCGGCCAGCCGCCTCGACACCTCGCTCTTGCCGGCACCGATACCGCCGGTCAGCCCAACCTTCACCATGGGCAGCAACCTATCGGCAACTGCCGATGCCGCACTATCCCGGGCTCAGGCCGCCCGGCGCTCCGGGCCGGCTGCAACGGCCGGTACGGACTCCGTTTCGGCCACCGCACCCGCCGGGGCGCCGGCCCGCTGCACCGGCAGCGCGCCCGAGGCGACCGGCAGCGGCGGGAGCGTGGCGTGCTCCTTGAACCCGAACCGGGCGTGCAGCCGGCGCAGCAGCGGTGGGGCCCACCAGTTGCCCTTGCCGAAGAGCGACATGGTGGCGGGCACCAGCAGCATCCGGACCAGGGTCGCGTCCACCAGCACGGCCACTGCCAGGGCCAGTCCGATCTCCTTGATGTCGAGCATCCGCCCGCTGGAGAAGCCGAGGAAGACGATCACCATCAACGCCGCGGCCGAGGTGATGATCCGCCCGCTGCGCTGGACGCCCAGCTCCACCGATCTGGAGCAGTTCTGCCCCTCGTCGTGCAGCTCCTTGATCCGCGAGAGGAGGAAGACCTCGTAGTCCATCGACAGGCCGAAGGAGAAGACGAAGACAAGGACCGGGATCCACGCCTCCAGACCGCCGGTCGGCGTGAACCCGAGCAGTCCGCTGAACCAGCCGTCCTGGAAGACCAGCGTCATCACGCCCAGCGCCGCGCCGAGCGAGAGGAGGTTCATCACCAGCGCCTTGATCGGCACCACCACGGACCCGGTCATCAGGAAGAGCAGCAGGAAGGTGGCCACCACGATCAGGCCGAGCGCCCATGGGCCGCGGGTGTCGATCTCGTGGTGGAAGTCGACCACGTCGGCCGCATTGCCGTTCACCCAGGTCTGCATCCCGCCCCGGTCCGCGCGCAGCTCCTCGACCACGTGCTGTGCGGTCGCGCCCTGCGACGAGCCGTCGACGTGGACGCCGACCGCCGCCCAGCCGGGGCCGGACTCGTCGACCTGCGCCGAGCGCACGTCGGGCAGGGTGGCGACCTTGGCTGCGTAGTCCTTGGCGAGGCCCGGGTCGGCCTTCATGAAGACCGTGACGTCCGGGTCGGCCAACTGGGGGTAGTCGGCGGCGACGGCGTCGGCCACGTCTCGGCTGGAGAAGCTGGTGGGTAGCACCTGAGTGCTGAGACTCTGGGCGTGGGCGCTGAAGAACGGTGCGGCGCACGCGATCAGCACCGCCGAGGTGGCCAGGGCCACCGGCAGCGCCTTGCGCTGCACCAGGCGGACGATCCGGGCGAACCGGCCGTCGTCACTGACACCGCGCTTGGGCGGTTTGATCTTCTTGCCCGCGAAGCCGAGCAGCGCGGGGACCAGGGTCAGCCCGGACAGGACGGTGATCACGACCACGCTGACACCGGCCGCCGCCACGGCACGGAAGATCGGGCTGGTCAGCACGAAGAGGCCGGAGAGCGCGACGGTCACCGTCAGCGCGGAGAAGGCGATGGTGCGCCCGGCCGTGGCGCTGGTGCGCTCGACGGCCGCCTCGATGGTCGCGCCCTTGCTGCGCTCCTCCCGGAACCGGTTGACCATCAGCAGCGCGTAGTCGATGGAGAGGCCGAGACCCAGCACCGTGGTGATCGGCAGCACGCTGGTGTCCATCGGCATGATCTGGGTGAAGCCCAGCAGCGCCAGCAACGCGCCGGCGACGGAACCGATCGCTCCCAACAGCGGAAGCCCGGCGGCGATGAATCCGCCGAAGATCAGCACCATCACCACCAGGGTGACCGGCAGCGCGATCATCTCGCCGCTCTCGGTGTCCGACTTGGTCTGCTGCTGCACCTGCTGGTTCAGCACCTGGTTGCCGCCGAGCTTGACGGTGGTACCCGACTCGGTCCCGAGGGCCTGGAGCCGCTCCGAGGCCTTGGTGACCGCGGCAGGGTTGCTCAGCTGGACGCTCAGGATCTGCGAGGAGCCGTCCTGTGCCCGGATGTCGCTGACCTGGGCGACGCCGGGCAGCGCGCGCAGGTCGTGCTCAGCGGAGGCGACGGCTGCCTGCACACCCGCGTCGGCGGGCGACTTGCCGGAGATGAGCGCCTGGAGCGCGTCGCTGCTGGTGCCTCCCGCCTGGGAGAGCAGCGCGGCACCCGTGGCGGACTCGGAGCCCGCTGCCTTGGCGGACGGCGCAGCGGCGTTGAACACCTTCGTGCCGAAGACCAGACCCAGAACCACCAGCACGGCCCAGGCCAGCGCCACCCAACGGCGGTGACGGAAGCTGAACCGGCCCACCGCGGCGAAAGGTCCGCCGCAGCGCTTGGGGGTCTGGTGCATAAGGAGGCCTTGCTTCCGGTCCGGGGCAACTCTGTCCACGGTGACCGAGTTGCCCCATGATCGGTAGGGGCTTCCGCTATGGGCTCCGCCATAGTCATCAGATCCGGATAAGCCGAAGACTAAGAAGGACCGAGAAGGACCAAGAAGGGGCCGAGAAAGGCTGAGAGGCCTCTGAGAAACATAGAAAGAACCCCCGCCCGAGTGATCGGACGGGGGTTCTTCAGGCCCTAGGGACCTACAACCTCAGCGGCAGAGCCTCAGCTCTGGCCACCCGCGAGCTTCTCGCGCAGGGCGGCGAGGGCCTCGTCGGTCGCCAGGGCGCCCGAGGTCTCGTCGCTGCTCGAGGAGTACGAGCCACCGGAGACGGCGCCGCCGCCGGTCTCGGCAGGGGCACCCTCGCCCGCGGCCGCAGCCTCGGCGTCGGCCTCGCGGCTCTTGATGACCTGCGCCTGGTGCTGCTCGAAGCGCTGCTGCGCCTCGGCGTACTGGCGCTCCCACTCCTCGCGCTGCTTCTCGTAGCCGGGCAGCCAGTCGTTGGCCTCCGGGTCGAAGCCCTCGGGGTAGATGTAGTTGCCCTGGTCGTCGTAGGACGCGGCCATGCCGTACAGGGTCGGGTCGAACTCGACCGACGCCGGGTCGGCACCGAAGGACTCGTTGGCCTGCTTCAGCGAGAGGCTGATGCGACGACGCTCGAGGTCGATGTCGATGACCTTGACGAAGATCTCGTCGCCGACCTGGACGACCTGCTCCGGGATCTCCACGTGGCGCTCGGCCAGCTCGGAGATGTGGACCAGACCCTCGATGCCCTCGTCCACGCGGACGAACGCACCGAACGGAACCAGCTTGGTGACCTTACCCGGGACGACCTGACCGATCTGGTGGGTCCGGGCGAACTGCTGCCACGGGTCCTCCTGGGTCGCCTTCAGCGACAGGGAGACGCGCTCGCGGTCCATGTCAACGTCGAGAACCTCGACGGTGACCTCCTGGCCGACCTCGACAACCTCGGACGGGTGGTCGATGTGCTTCCAGGACAGCTCGGAAACGTGCACCAGGCCGTCGACGCCACCCAGGTCCACGAAGGCACCGAAGTTGACGATCGAGGAGACGACGCCAGAGCGCACCTGGCCCTTCTGCAGGGTGGTGAGGAAGGTCTGGCGGACCTCGCTCTGGGTCTGCTCCAGCCAGGCACGGCGGGACAGGACCACGTTGTTGCGGTTCTTGTCCAGCTCGATGATCTTGGCCTCGAGCTCCTTGCCGACGTACGGCTGAAGGTCGCGGACACGACGCATCTCGACGAGCGAGGCCGGGAGGAAGCCACGGAGGCCGATGTCCAGGATGAGACCACCCTTGACGACCTCGATGACGGTACCGGTGACGATGCCGTCCTCGTCCTTGATCTTCTCGATCGTGCCCCAGGCGCGCTCGTACTGGGCGCGCTTCTTGGACAGGATCAGACGACCCTCCTTGTCCTCCTTCTGGAGGACCAGGGCCTCGATGCTGTCGCCGACGGCGACGACCTCGTGCGGGTCGACATCGTGCTTGATGGACAGCTCGCGGGACGGGATGACGCCCTCGGTCTTGTAACCGATGTCGAGGAGCACCTCGTCACGGTCAACCTTCACGATGGTGCCTTCGACGATGTCACCATCGTTGAAGTACTTGATGGTCTCGTCGATCGCGGCGAGGAAGGCCTCGGCGTCGCCGATGTCGTTGACCGCAACCTGCGGAGTGGTGGGGGCCTCGGTGCTGCTCGTCATTAGGAAAGGGGCTCCGGTACGGACATGAAGTCGTAGGTACTACCACGCCGGGACCCGTGTCGCTCCACCAAGGACACCCAAACTGAACTCTCGTCACGTACATACGTACGTCCCAAGACATGTGGGGTCTTCAACAGATGCGAGCGCGACCTGCTACGTCCGAGGCGCGCAGGCCCGCAGCGCAACTTGTAGCATACGGGGACAGTCGTGGACGGTCAATGCGGATACCGCACCGTGGGAAGGGGCCCGGACGGAGTGATGTCTATCGCTCGAACGGGACCATTCGCAAGACCCACGGCGGCCTCGCTTGCTACGCCCCACAGATTACGCTATCGCCGACATGATCGATGACACCTTTGCCGAAGACATCCCCGGTGACGACGACGCGGAGGCGGTTCGCCGCGACTCGGACGGCGTCGAGAGCAGCCGGGCCAACCGTGGCTGGTGGGACCGCAACGCCGACGAGTACCAGGTCGAACACGGCGGGTTCCTCGGCGACGCCCGGTTCACCTGGTGCCCCGAGGGACTGGACGAGGCCGACGCGCACCTGCTCGGCGACCCGGCGCAGCTGCGCGGACAGCGGGTGCTGGAGATCGGCGCCGGCGCCGCCCAGTGCTCCCGCTGGCTGGCGGCCCAGGGCGCGCTTCCGGTCGCACTGGACCTCTCGTTCCGGCAGTTGCAGCACTCGCTGCGGATCGACGAGCAGCTCGAGCTGCCGCCGGTGCCGCTGGTCCAGGCGGACGCGGGCGTGCTTCCCTTCGCGGACGCCTCCTTCGACCTGGCCTGTTCGGCATACGGGGCGGTGCCCTTCGCCGCCGACACCGCGCAGCTGATGCGCGAGGTGCACCGCGTGGTGCGGCCCGGCGGACGCTGGGTCTTCTCGGTGACCCACCCGATCCGCTGGGCGTTCCCCGACGAGCCCGGCCCGGAGGGGCTGACGGCGGTGTCCTCGTACTTCGACCGGACCCCCTACGTCGAGCAGGACGAGGACGGGAGCGCTGTCTACGTCGAGCACCACCGGACCCTCGGCGACAGGGTGCGCGAGCTGGCGGCGGCCGGTTTCCGGCTGGTCGACCTGGTCGAGCCGGAGTGGCCGGAGGGGCTGACCTCAGAGTGGGGCGGGTGGAGCCCCCTGCGCGGACGGCACATCCCGGGGACCGCGATCTTCGTCTGCCTCCGCGACTGAAGCCGGGCCCTGGGACCCGCTGTTCCCGTCCGCCCGGCGACGGCGGTCGCGGCCCTCGACCACGAAGGCCAGCGCCAGCAGCCCGACGCCGAGCAGCGGCAGGCCCCAGGGCAGGTAGGTGCTGAGCATGAGCACCAGCGTCTGCTCGTTCTTCACCAGGGCCAGCGTGGCGGCCTGGTAGTCGGGGCGGATCTTCACGTCGCCCTGGAAGACCGTCACCGGCGCGTGGTGGGCCGACGCGGGGAAGCGCAGCTGCTCGTTGTGGATCTCCTCGCCGTTCACGGGTGCGCCGGTGACCGGGTCGACCCAGAACTTGCGGACCGTGGTGTACCAGCGCTGGTAGCCGAGGGCGGCGATCTGCGCGGGTGTGATGGCCACATTCGCCGGCATGGTCTTCGGGAAGGGGACCTGCGTCCACGGAATCGTCTGTTCGAAGTAGTAGACGGTCAACCCGCCTACCTTTTCGGTCCCCTTGTAGTGGATCGGCGCGGAGGTCCGGGTCTGCTCGTCGAAGTACTGGTAGTCGTGCGGCTGGGTGTTGAACGGGAACTTGTACTCGACGCCGATCCGGCTGACCGCGTCGCCGTCGATGCTCTCGCCGCAGCAGTGCACCGGGTCCTGCGTGCGCGGGTCGAAGGTGTACACCTCGGGGATGGCCGAGAGCCGCTTGCCGTCGCCGCCGAGGATGTAGGACAGGGTGTCCCAGACCACCACGCTCCGGCCGGTGCGCTTCTTCTCGGCCTGGGCCGCGGCGGCGTCGCCCTTGAGGGTCTGCACGATGGTCACCGTCTGGTGCGGCACCGAGGTCAGCGTCGCGTAGTCGATCAGCGTCGCGTCCTTCGCCTGCAGCACCACGACCTGGTACTGGTTGTCGGGTACGGCGACGACGCGCGGATAGACCCAGACCCGCATCATGACGCCGAGGACCGAGACGAAGGCCGCCAGCGCGACGAGCAGCAGACCGATACGGTGCCGCATCCTGGAACCACTCCTTCGCTGTCAGGGCGTCAGGCTGATGGGCCGTCAGGGGTGCGCCGGAGCGCTGGTCATCAGCGGTTTGGCCGTGGTCGGGCCGTTCTGGTCGGCCAACGGCACGGCGAGGAAGGCCACCACCAACGCGAGCACGGCTCCCACCACCGCCGCGATCAGCGCACGCATGCCCTGCTCCCTCCGCCGCTGTCCCGGGTATCCCGGACAGGAGCGCACCGTAGCGCCGCGCGCAGGAAATGAGAACAGGTTCTACCGGACCGGTGCGCTCGCCCACCCGGCCCACCCCTCCTTGCGAACCATCAACTCCCCACATTCACAAGGGTTTTGAAACGGCGCAGCGCGGCGGCCCCGACCGTGGGTCGGACGCCGCCGCGCTGCGCGGAAAGCCGCAGGGGCCCGTCAGTGACCCGCGTCCTCCCAGTTCGCGCCGACGCCGACGGAGACGTCCAGCGGGGCGCGGAGCGGGTACGCGCCCGCCATCTCGCGGCGGACCAGCTCCTCGACGCGCTGCCGCTCGCCGGGGGCGACGTCCAGCACGATTTCGTCGTGGACTTGGAGCAGCATCCGGGAGGCGAGCTCCGCCTCGCGCAGCGCGGCGTCGACCTTGAGCATGGCGATCTTGACGATGTCCGCAGCGGAGCCCTGGATCGGGGCGTTGAGCGCCATCCGCTCGGCCATCTCGCGGCGCTGCCGGTTGTCGCTGGTGAGGTCGGGCAGGTAGCGGCGGCGGCCGAGCAGGGTCTCGGTGTAGCCGGTGCCCCGGGCCTCCTCGACGACGCGCTGCAGGTAGTCGCGGACGCCGCCGAAGCGCTCGAAGTAGGTGTCCATCAGACGGCGCGCCTCGGCGGTCTCGATGTCGAGCTGCTGGGAGAGCCCGAAGGCGGAGAGACCGTACGCCAGGCCGTAGGACATCGCCTTGACCTTGCGGCGCATCTCCGCGTCGACTGCGCCCGGCGCGACGTCGAAGACGTAGGAGCCGACCGTGGTGTGCAGGTCCTCGCCGGAGGCGAAAGCGGCCAACAGGCCCTCGTCCTCGGAGAGATGGGCCATCACCCGGAGCTCGATCTGACTGTAGTCGGCGGTCAGCAGCGTCTCGAAGCCCTCGCCGACCACGAAGGCGCGGCGGATCATCCGGCCCTCCTCGGTGCGGACCGGGATGTTCTGCAGGTTCGGGTCGGTGGAGGAGAGGCGGCCGGTGGCGGCGACCATCTGGTTGAAGGTGGTGTGGATCCGGCCGTCCGCCGCGACGGTCTTGATCAGGCCCTCGACCGTGCTGCGCAGCCGGGTCTGGTCGCGGTGACGCAGCAGGATGACGGGCAGCTCGTGCTCGGTCTGACCGGCCAGCCAGGTGAGCGCGTCCGCGTCGGTGGTGTAGCCCGTCTTGATCTTCTTGGTCTTGGGCAGGCCCAGCTCGTTGAAGAGGATCTCCTGGAGCTGCTTCGGCGAGCCGAGGTTGAACTCGTGGCCGACCGCGTGGTGGGCCTCCTTGACCGCCTGCTGGACGGCCGCGCCGAACTGGATCTCCAGCTGGCCCAGCCACTCGCGGTCGGCGGAGATGCCGGTGCGCTCCATCCGGGCCAGCAGCTCGGCGACGGGGAGTTCGAGGTCGCGCATCAGGGTCAGGGCGTTGTCCTTGGCCAGGCGGGTCTCGAAGAGCTCGGCGAGGTCGAGCACCGTGCGGGCCTGGACCATCAGCAACTCCGCCGCCGCGGCCGCCTGGTCGTCCTCGGAGGCCTCGTCGCCGAAGGCCAGCTGGCCGCTGTCGGCGGCCGCGCTGGAGCCGAGCGTGCGGCCCAGGTACTCCTCGGCGAGGACGTCGAGACCGAAGGTGCGGCGGCCGGGCTTCTCCAGGTAGGCGGCCAGGGCGCTGTCCGCCTCGATGCCCGCGATCTGCCAGCCGTGCTCGGCGAAAGCGCGCTGGACCTGCTTGGCGACGTGCAACGCCTTGGGCCGGGTGGCGTCGGCCAGCCAGGCGGCGAAGGCCTGCTCATCGGTCTCGGCGAGCGAGGTCGGGTCCAGCCAGGCGGCCGGACCGTCAGGGACGGCGAGGCCGACGGCGGTGACGTGGCCCTCGCCCAACGACCAGGTGTAGTCGGCGGCGAGGCCGACCCGGCCCTCGGCCGCGTGCTCGGCCAGCCAGGCCGCGACCGAGCCGGGCTCGGTGAGCAGCGTGCCGTGGATGTCGACGCCGGGACCGGACGCAGCAGCGGCCTCGGCTGCGCCTGCGCCCGCGCCCGGGTCGGCGGCGAAGAGGCGGTCGCGCAGCTGCTGGTTGCGGAACTCCAGGGTGTCCAGCAGCAGCGTGGTGGCCGGGACGTCGTAGGGCTGCCGGGCCAGTTCGCCCACGCCGAGCGGCAGCTCGACGTCGCGGATCAGCTCGGTCAGCTCGCGGTTGAGCTTGACGTCGTCGAGACCGGCGCGGAGCTTCTCGCCGATCTTGCCCTTGACCTCCTCGGCGTGGGCGACCAGCTCGCCGAAGGAGCCGTACTGGTTGATCCACTTGGCGGCGGTCTTCTCGCCGACGCCGGGGATGCCGGGGAGGTTGTCCGACGGGTCGCCGCGCAGCGCGGCGAGGTCCGGGTACTGGGCGGGGGTGACGCCGTACTTCTCGAGGACCTTCTCGGGGGTGTAGCGGGTGAACTCGGAGACGCCCTTGGTCGGGTAGAGGACGGTGACGTTCTCGGTGACCAGTTGGAGCGAGTCGCGGTCGCCGGTGAGGATCAGCACCTCGTAGCCCTCGGCCCCGGCGGCGGTGGCCAGGGTGGCGATGATGTCGTCGGCCTCGTACTCGGGCGAGCGCAGATGCGGCACGTGCATCGCGTCGAGCAGCTCGGAGACCAGCTCGACCTGGCCGCGGAAGCCCTCCGGCGAGGCCGAGCGATTGGCCTTGTACTCGGGGTAGATGCCGGCCCGGAACGTCTTGCGGGAGACGTCGAAGGCGACCGCGAAGTGGGTGGGCGCCTCGTCGCGCAGGATGTTGGCCAGCATCGACGTGAAGCCGTAGACCGCGTTGGTCGACTGGCCCGTCACGGTGGAGAAGTTCTCCTCGGGCAGGGCGTAGAAGGCGCGGTACGCCATGGAGTGGCCGTCCATGAGCAGCAGCCGGCCCTTGGTGCCGCTGGTCCTGCTCGTCGTACTGCCTGCCATTGACTGCCACCCACCGCTCTGCCGACTGCCGTGCTTACGGGACGAAATCCTATGGCCCGCCACCGACAGTCGGCGCGGAGCGACAGGCCCGCGCACCGGCGGGCACACCAGCGGGCCCGCACCACGCCCGCTCCGACGGCGTCGTACGATCGCACCGGATCCCCCCGCAGGAGACCGGATCATTCCGGAACGCGGGGGTGGCATCCGAACGACATCGGCACGACGACGGCGTCAGGAGCAACATGTCCGACCAGACCCCCGCGAGCACCGAGCCCGGCATCAAGCTGAACGTGCCGCAGGACGTGATCGACCACTTCGCCAAGCTCGGCGTGACCGCGGACACCTTCTCCGGCGGCCACCTCGGCGAGAAGATGGGGATCCGGATCGTCGAGGCCTCGCCCGAGCGCGTGGTCGGCACCATGCCGGTGGAGGGCAACCAACAGCCGTACGGCCTGCTGCACGGCGGCGCGTCCGCCGCGCTGGCGGAGACCATCGGCTCGGTCGGCGCGATGCTGCACGCGGGCCCGGGTCGCTACGCGGTCGGCGTCGACCTCAACGCCACGCACCACCGCTCGGCCACCTCCGGCCTGGTCACCGGCGTGGCGACGGCGGTCTTCCGCGGCCGGACCGCGGCCACCTACGAGATCGCCATCACCGACGACCAGGGCCGCCGGATCACCAGCTGCCGCCTGACCTGCATGCTGCGCGACATCTGACCACACGTCAGATCAGCACGCCCCTCTCGATCGAGAGGGGCGTCCTTGTTTTTGACTGTCGCTCAACCCCCACTCGCCCTATCCTCTCCCGCAGCCCCCAATACCTTGCGGGATGTGACTTTTCGCATTTCTGGGGCAATAAGGGACCCCGCCGTACGAACCGCGAGTCTCAAATCTTCCTCAGGTCATAACAACAGGATCACATCGCATTCGTACTGCTCCCTGCCGGGTGGTACGGGGTCCTAAAGTCGCCGCCAGTCACCGCGCCGTCGGTACATCAAGGTCGGGGCCTTCGCGCGGTTCGACCCTCGCAACAGAGGAAAGGACTCACGTGCGCAACCGTTCCCTGCTCGCCCTCACCGCCATCGCGGCCACCGGCGCGCTCACCCTCACCGCCTGCGGCTCCCGTGCCGGTTCCGGTTCCACCGGCGGCTCCAGCAGCTCCACGGGCACCACCGTCACCATCGGGGTCGACGCCCCGCTGACCGGTCCACTGTCCGCGCTGGGCCTCGGCATCAAGGACTCTGTGGACCTGGCGGTCAACACCGCCAACAAGACCAACGAGGTCCCGGGCGTCACCTTCAAGATCGAGGCGGAGGACGACAAGGCCTCGCCGCAGCAGGGGCAGCAGAACGCCACCACCCTGGTCGCCGACAACAGCGTGGCCGGCGTCGTCGGCCCGCTCAACTCCGGTGTGGCCGTCTCGATGCAGAAGATCTTCGACGAGGCGAACCTGGTCGAGGTCTCCCCGGCCAACACCAATCCGTCGCTGACCCAGGGCCCGAACTGGCAGAGCGGCCAGAAGGCGCGCCAGTTCAAGTCCTACTTCCGCACCGCCACCACGGACGCGATCCAGGGCCCCTTCGCCGCGCAGTTCGCCTACAGCACCCTGGGCAAGAAGAAGGTCTTCCTGGTCGACAACAAGCTGACCTACGGCGTCGGCCTGGTCGCCACCTTCAAGGGCGAGTTCACCAAGCTCGGCGGCGCCGTCGTCGGCCAGGACCACGTCACCAGCGGCGCGAGCGACTTCTCCTCCACCGTGACCGCGATCAAGTCCTCCGGCGCCGACTTCGTCTACTTCGGCGGCGAGTACCCGGACGCGGCCCCGCTGACCAAGCAGCTCAGTGCGGCCGGCGTCAACATCCCGGTCATCGGCGGCGACGGCATGTACGACCCGACCTACATCAAGCTGGCCGGCGCCGCGGCCAACGGAGACTTCGCCACCTCCGTCGGCGCGCCGGTGGAGTCGCTGCCGTCCGCCGCCCAGTTCGTCGCCAACTACAAGGCCGCGGGCTACTCCGACCCGTACGCCGCGTACGGCGGCTACTCGTACGACTCCGCCTGGTCGATCATCGAGGCCGTCAAGGCCGTGGTGAAGAACAACGGCGGCAAGCTGCCGTCCAACCCGCGCCAGGCGATCGAGACGGCCATGTCCTCGGTCAACTTCGCCGGTGTCACCGGCCAGGTCTCCTTCGACCAGTACGGCGACGCCACCAACAAGCAGTTGACCGTCTACGGCGTCAAGAACGGCCAGTGGACCACCGTCAAGACCGGCACCTTCACCGGCTGACACACCGCACGTAGGCGGGGGCGCGGAACCGTTGCGCCCCCGCCTGTTCCATACCCACAGCAAAGCTACGGAGGCCTGCGGTGCACGAGTTGCCGCAAAACCTGGCCAACGGCCTGTTCCTCGGGGCCATGTACGGGCTCATCGCCGTCGGCTACACGATGGTCTACGGCATCATCCAACTGATCAACTTCGCCCACGGCGAGATCTTCATGACCGGCGCCTTCGGTGCGCTGGCCGTCTGGTCGCAGCTCAAGTCGGACATATCCATATGGCTCGCGCTGCCCTTGATGATTCTGGGAGCCGTGGTCACCTCCACGCTCGTCGCCGTCCTCGCCGAGCGCTTCGCCTACCGGCCGCTGCGCAACGCGCCCCGTCTCGCGCCGCTGATCACCGCGATCGGCCTCTCGATCTTCCTGCAGCAGCTGGTGTGGAGCTTCCCCGGCAACACCTCGGCCCGGCCGTTCCCCTCACTACCGGGCGGGCCCTACCACCTGGGGCCGATCACCTTCCAGCCCGCCGACATCTTCGTCCTGGTCGTGGCGGCGCTGTCCACGCTCTTCCTCGCCTACTTCGTGCGCTCCACCCGGACCGGGCGCGCCATGCAGGCCACCTCCCAGGACCCGGACACCGCACGGCTGATGGGCATCGACACCGACAAGGTGATCGTCATCGCCTTCATCCTCGGCGCCGTCTTCGCCGCCCTGGCCGGTGTCTCCAGCGGTCTGCGCTACGGCCAGATCGAGTTCAACATGGGCTTCCTCAACGGGCTGTTCGCCTTCACCGCAGCCGTCCTCGGCGGCATCGGGAACATCTACGGCGCGCTGCTCGGCGGCGTGGTGCTGGGCCTGGCCCAGACGCTGACCGCCGCCTACGTGCAGTACATCCCGGGCATGAGCCAGTTCGGCAGCCAGGACTGGTCCAACGTGTGGGCCTTCGTCATCCTCATCCTCGTCCTGATGTTCCGGCCCCAAGGCCTGCTGGGCGAGCGCGTCGCGGACAGGGCGTGAGCGCACCATGACCGACATCCAGACCATCCCCGCCTCCCCCGCCGAGCCCTCCGGCACCGCGTCGGACCCCGACCGGTCCGGGCTCTCCCCCGCGATCCCGATGCCCCAGGCCGTCGCCCACGGGCTCACCATCGGAGGCGGCGTGCTCACCGCCGTCTCCGCCTTCCTCTCCTGGACCTACAGTGCACAGTTCCCGGGCGACCTCACCGTCACCGGCTACCCCGGCGGACTGCAGTGGCTCACCTTCGCGGCCGGGCTGCTGACCACCGTGTTCGGGATCGCCTCGGCACTGCCCCGGCTGCGCGGGCTGACGCCCGGCAACGCCGCCGGAGCGGCGCTCCTTTCGGCCGTGGGCGGCCTCGCCGTCACCTGGTTCACCGTCAGCGCCATCGCCGTCGAGCTGCACGGACTGGTCAACCTGACCACCGGCGGCTGGATCGCCGGCGTCGCCAGCCTGCTCGCCCTGCTCGGCGGTCTGAGCCTGCCCCGCTCGGCCACCTCCGTCCGCTGCGCGCCGACCCGGCAGGAGTGGCTGCAGACCCTCTACGCGGGCGCCGGCCTGCTGGTCCTCGGCCTGCTGCTCAAGGCCGCAGGCAGCGGCGCGGCCGGCCTCACCATGGCCGGCAGCGGCGTCGTGTTCATGGTCCGCCTGGTCACCGTGGTGACCCGATACGTGGGCCCCACCCCGGAGTTGGGCAAGGGCAAGGCCCTGCCGCGCTGGGCCGACGTGCTGCTCATCGTGCTCGTGCTCGCCGTCGCCCTGGAGATCTTCGCCTACGGCGTCGACACGCCCTACTGGCAGCTGTTCGTCGGCTTCCTGACGGTGCTCTGCTTCGGCCTCTGGGCGTTCACCCAGGCCGGACTGGTCCGGCGCATCGGCGACGTCTTCGACCGCAACCGTGCCCTGGCCGCCGTCGGCGGCTTCGTCGCGGCAGGCGCGTTCGTCTTCGTCCAGCAGAGCGACGCGGACGCCACCCTCGGCGTCAACCTGCTGATCTTCGCCGCCACCGCGCTCGGGCTCAATGTCGTGGTCGGCCTCGCCGGTCTGCTCGACCTCGGGTACGTCGCCTTCCTCGGCGTCGGCGCGTACGCCGCCGCACTGGTGTCCGGCGCGGTCACCTCGTCCGTCCACGTCACCTTCCCGTTCTGGGCGGCGGCGCTGACCGGCGCGGCGGTCTCCGGGCTCTTCGGCGTGCTGCTCGGTGCGCCGACGCTGCGCGTCCGCGGCGACTACCTGGCCATCGTGACGCTCGGCTTCGGTGAGATCTTCCGGATCGTGGTGTCCAACCTCGACGGCGTCTCCGGCCCCAACGTCACCGGCGGGCCCAACGGCATCGTCAACATCCCGGACCTGAGCATCTTCGGCTTCAACCTCGGCAACCCGCACACCATCCTGGGCGCGACCATCGGCCGGTTCGCCAACTACTTCCTGCTGATGCTGATCATCATGGCCATCATCATGCTGATCTTCAGCCGCGCCGCCGACTCCCGGATCGGCCGGGCCTGGGTCGCCATCCGCGAGGACGAGACCGCCGCAACGGCCATGGGAATCAACGGATTCCGCTTCAAGCTGCTGGCCTTCGCACTCGGTGCGACCCTGGCCGGACTGGCCGGCAGCGTGATGGCCCACGTCAACTTCTCCGTGGTGCCCGACCCGTTCGTCTTCTCCGGACCGGTGCCGCCCAACTCCGCGTTCCTGCTCGCCGCCGTCGTCATCGGCGGCATGGGCACCGTCTCCGGCCCGATCGTCGGCGCGACGCTCTTCTACCTGCTCCAGGCCAAGTTGGCCTTCCTGCAGAGCAACGAGCTGCTGATCTTCGGCGTGGCGCTCATCGTCTTCATGCGCCTGCGGCCGGAGGGCATCATCGCCAGCCGCCGTCGCCAACTGGAGTTCCACGAGGCCGAGGAGACCGGCGAGGGCGCCGGCGCCGCAGGATCCGGTGGATCCGCCGAACTCAGCACCGCAGGGGCGTGAACAGCATGACCACCGACACCATCACCCCGGACCCCGGCAGCCCCGACGGCCCAGCCGTCCCCGCCACCGGCACCCCGCTGCTGGAGGCGACCGACGTCGTCATGCGCTTCGGCGGCCTCACCGCCGTCGGCGGCGTCGACCTCACCGTCAACACCGGCGAGATCATCGGCCTGATCGGCCCCAACGGCGCCGGCAAGACCACCTTCTTCAACTGCCTGACCGGTCTCTACGTCCCGACGGAGGGTCAGGTCCGGTACCAGGGAAAGGTGCTGCCGCCGACCCCGTACAAGGTCACCCAGGCTGGGATGGCCCGCACCTTCCAGAACATCCGGCTGTTCCACAACATGACGGTGCTGGAGAACGTCCTCGTCGGCCGCCACACGCGGACCAAGGAGGGCATCATCTCGGCCGTACTCCGCGGCCCCCGCTACCGCCGCGAGGAAGCCGAATCCCGCGCCAAAGCAATGGAATTGCTGGAGTTCGTCGGCCTGGCCGGCAAACGCGACCACCTCGCCCGCAACCTCCCCTACGGCGAGCAGCGCAAGCTGGAGATCGCCCGCGCCATGGCCAGCGACCCCGGCCTGCTGCTGCTGGACGAGCCCACGGCCGGCATGAACCCCCAGGAGACCCGCGCCACCGAGGAGTTGGTCTTCGCCATCCGCGACCGCGGCATGGCCGTACTGGTCATCGAGCACGACATGCGGTTCATCTTCAACCTGTGCGACCGCGTCGCCGTCCTGGTCCAGGGCAAGAAGCTGGTCGAGGGCGACGCGCAGACCGTCCAGAGCGACGAACGCGTCATCGCGGCGTACCTGGGCACGCCCTACGAGGGGGAAGCGACCGCCCCTCCCGCCGCCGAGACGAGCACGGAGAGCGCCGCGAGCACGGAGCGCACCGAGAGCACGGAGGAGGACCAGTGACCGCGCTGCTCGAGGTCGAGGACCTCCGCGTCGCCTACGGCAAGATCGAGGCGGTGAAGGGCATCTCCTTCACCATCGAGGCCGGGCAGGTCGTCTCACTGATCGGCACCAACGGCGCCGGCAAGAGCACCACGCTGCGCACCATCTCCGGGCTGCTCAAACCGGTCAGCGGAGAGATCCGCTTCGACGGCAAGCGGATCGACGGCATCGCGGCCAACAAGATCGTCGGGATGGGCCTGGCCCACTCCCCCGAGGGACGACGCATCTTCGCCCGCATGACGATCGAGGAGAACCTGCTGCTCGGCGCGTTCCTCCGACGCGACCAGGCCGGCATCCAGGCCGACATGGACCGGGCGTACGAACGGTTCCCGATCCTCGGCGAACGCCGGAAGCAGGCGGCCGGAACCCTCTCCGGCGGCGAGCAGCAGATGCTGGCCATGGGCCGCGCGCTCATGTCCCAACCGAAGCTGCTGATGCTCGACGAGCCGAGCATGGGCCTCTCGCCGATCATGATGCAGAAGATCATGTCCACCATCGCCGAACTGCGCGACCAGGGCACGACCATCCTGCTGGTCGAACAGAACGCCCAGGCCGCGCTCTCCCTGGCCGACCACGGCCACGTGATGGAGGTCGGCCGGATCTCCCTCTCCGGCACCGGCCAGGACCTGCTCACCGACGAGTCGGTCCGCAAGGCCTACCTCGGCGAGGACTGATCCGGTATCACCCGCAGGACACACGAGGGGCGATCCGCTTCGGCGGACCGCCCCATCCCGCGTCGGCCTCCGACTAGGATCGGCCGCCATGGATCTTGCATACGCGCAGCGGTTCGCCGAGCAGTGGGCAGCGGACTGGAACTCCCGTGATCTGGAACGGATACTCAGCCACTACACCGACGACGTCGTCTTCGCCTCGCCCCGGATCGCGACGATCCTCGGCGACCCGTCCGGCCGCGTCGAGGGCAAGGCGGCGCTCCGCGCCTACTGGGCCGAAGGCCTGCGGCAACTGCCCAGCCTGCACTTCACCGTGGAGGACGTGCGCGCGTCCGTCGACACCGTGGTCATCAACTACCGCAACGAGCGCGGACAGGCCGTCGCCGAGGTGCTCACCTTCCGCAACGAGCACGTCTGCCGCGGCTTCGGCGCCTACGGGCCGGAGCCGGTGACGGAGCCAACGCCGGAGCCCTGAGTCGCCTACTCCTGCTCGGCGGCCTGCTCCGACGGCTCCGGCGTCTTCTTCTTCGCGTCCTGGGCCGCGCCCTCTTCGATGACGGCCTCGGCGACAGCCTTCATCGTCATCCGGCGGTCCATCGAGGTCTTCTGGATCCAGCGGAATGCGGCCGGCTCGGCCAGACCGAACTTCGTCTGCAGCACGCTCTTGGCCCGGTCGACCAGCTTGCGCGTCTCCAGACGCTGGTTCAGGTCCTCGATCTCCAGCTCCAGCGCGCGCATCTCGCTGTAGCGGGACACGGCCATCTCGATCGCGGGGACCAGGTCGGACTTGTTGAACGGCTTGACGATGTAAGCCATCGCCCCAGCGTCCCGCGCCCGGTCGACCAGCTCGCGCTGGGAGAACGCGGTGAGCATCAGCGTCGGGGCGATGTGCTCGTTGTGGATCTGCTCGGCGGCCGAGAGGCCGTCCAGGACGGGCATCTTGACGTCCAGGATCACCAGGTCCGGCCGCAGCTCCTGCGCGAGCTTCACCGCCGCCTCGCCGTCACCGGCCTCGCCGACGACCGTGTAGCCCTCCTCCTCGAGCATCTCCTTGAGATCGAGGCGGATCAGTGCTTCGTCCTCCGCGATGACCACGCGGGTCGTCGTCGGGGGGACGTGCGGGTCCTGCTGCTCGTCGGCGGCGGTCACGATGCTCCTCTGAATGACGCGGGTGCGTGCACGAGCCTACCCGGACACGGTATGTTAGGTGTGCAGCGGGGGAGGCCCAGCCTTCGATCCGCAGGCCCCGGTAGCCCAATTGGCAGCAGGCGATGGATTCAAAACCCATACAGTGTCGGTTCGAGTCCGACCCGGGGCACTTTCTCCTTCATTTCCAAGGTCATGCGACCGGCGGGCGTTGATCACCTCAACGAGTGACTTCCCGACGACTTCTCCTCCACTCGCCCGGTGGTCGCTCAGGGTGACCCCATGTACGACGCCGCAACCCGCCTGCGCGCCCTGGAACTACTCGGATCCGGGCTGAGCCTGAATTCCGCGAGCCGCGCCACCGGAGTCTCCCGGTCGACCCTCCGGGAATGGCAGACGCACCCGGCGATCCCCCGGCGCGCGCACTGCCTCCGCGACGACGTCCCCCACCGGGCCTACTCCTACCTCCTCGGCCTCTATCTCGGCGACGGCTGCATCAGCCGCTCGAGGCGCGGCGTCCACGTCCTGCGCATCGCCTGCGCGAACTCCTGGCCAGGGCTGATCACAGCCTGCGAGGAGACCATGCGCGAGGTCGCTCCGGCGAGCGGCGTCTGCCGGGTGGCGTGTCAGGGATGCACCAGCGTCGTCAGCTACAGCAAGCACTGGCCGTGCCTCTTCCCCCAGGCAGGCCCGGGGCCGAAGCATCTGCGCCGGATCGAGCTCGCGCCCTGGCAGAGCGAGATCGTCGACGAGCATCCCTGGGAGCTGATCCGGGGGCTGGTGCACTCCGACGGGTGTCGGATCACGAACTGGACCACGCGCCGAGGCAAGCGCTACGAGTACCCGCGTTACTTCTTCACCAACGTCTCCGACGACATCCGGCGGATCTACACGGACGCCCTTGACAGGGTCGGCATAGAGTGGAAAGAGACGCGTCGCGGTTCGACCCCTTACAACATCTCGGTCGCCCGCCGGGAGTCCGTCCAACTCATGGACGTGCACGTCGGACCGAAGTTCTGACGATTCCCAAGTGATCCGGGCCATGACCTTGGCTTTCCAAGGCGTTACCGCCGGTTCATGCGGTGGACATAAGTGCTCATGAGGGTTGCTCAATTCTTCCTCAATTGTCTTGACCCCGCTGGGCTGGGGAAAAGATTGGCCATGCAGGCATCTATTCAGTAACGACGTCTATGCATGGTGAAAAACCAACCCTTAATGTTGGGCAACTCTCAAGCATCTGCTCCCCCACCGAGAGGCCCTGCATGAGCACCACGTCCCAAGCCCAGGCACCCACCACAGACCGCCGATCGCTCAAGCGTGAGGTCGGTCTGATCGGTCTGATGTGGGCGTCCGTCGGATCCATTATCGGATCTGGTTGGCTGTACGGCGCCAAGAACGCCGTCATGGTCGCCGGCCCTGCGGCCACTGTGTCCTGGATCATCGGCGCCATCGCGATCGTGCTACTCGCTCTCGTACACGCTGAGCTCGGCGGCATGTTCCCGGTCGCCGGCGGCACGGCCCGCTACCCGCACTACGCATTCGGCGGGATCGCCGGGATGTCGTTCGGCTGGTTCTCCTGGCTCCAGGCCGCGACCGTCGCGCCGATCGAGGTCGAGGCGATGATCGGCTATGCCGGTCACTGGTCCTGGGCCGCTGGCTTCCAGAACGCCAACGGCACCCTGACGACCTCCGGTTTCTTCGTCGCCGCCCTGCTGATGGCGGTCTTCGTCGCCGTCAACTTCCTCGGCGTGAAGGTGCTGGCGCACACCAACAGCGCTGCCACCTGGTGGAAGATCTTCATCCCGCTGGTGACGATCTTCGTGGTCGCCCTCACGCACTTCCACGCCAGCAACTTCACCTCGCACGGCTTCGCGCCGTTCGGCTCGAAGGGCGTCCTCGCCGCGATCAGCACCTCCGGCATCATCTTCGCCCTGCTCGGCTTCGAGCAGGCGATCCAGCTGGCCGGTGAGAGCAAGAACCCGAAGAAGGACATCCCGCGCGCGGTGCTCGGCTCGGTCGCCATCGGGTCCGCCATCTACGTGCTGCTCCAGGTCGCGTACATCGGCGCACTGCCGGGTGCCTCCTTCGCCCACGGCTGGGCGGACCTGGCGTACAAGGGCATCTCCGGCCCGTGGGCGGGTCTGGCAGGTCTGGTCGGTCTGGGCTGGCTCGCCGTGGTCCTCTACATCGACGCTGTGGTCTCCCCCGCCGGCACCGGCCTGATCTACACCACCTCCACCTCGCGCATCTCCTACGGCCTGAGCCGCAACGGCTACGCGCCGCAGCTGTTCGAGAAGACCGAGCGCCAGGGCGTGCCGTGGTTCGGTCTGATCATCTCCTTCATCGTCGGCGTGATCTGCTTCCTGCCGTTCCCGAGCTGGCAGGCACTGGTCTCCTTCATCACCTCGGCCTCGGTGCTGATGTACGCGGGTGCCCCGCTGGCCTACGGTGCGCTGCGCAAGCAGCTGCCCGAGCGTGAGCGTCCGTACCGCCTGCCGTTCGGTCAGGTCATCTCGCCGATCTCGTTCGTCGTCGCGACCCTGATCATCTACTGGAGCGGCTGGTCCACGCTGTGGCGTCTGGGCCTGGCGATCCTGCTGGGTTACGCGCTGCTCGGCTCCTATGCCTGGTACGCGTCGGCGAAGAACCTGCCGCAGGCGCCGAAGATGGACTGGAAGTCGGCGCAGTGGCTGCCGGTGTACCTGATCGGCGTCGGCATCGTGTCCTGGCAGGGCGGCTTCGGCGGCGCCGGTCACATCGGGCTCTGGTACGACATCGCGATCCTCACGGTCCTGTCGCTCGCGATCTACTACTGGGCGATCGCGACCTCGCTGAAGACCGCTGAGATCGAGCGGAACATCACGGACGTCGAGGTCGTCGACGAGGGTGGTCACTGACCCCGGGTCTCTGATCCCGGGTCACTGACCTTCACCCGCCGCTGAACGAGAGAGCCCGGCCGGAGCAACGTCGCTCCGGCCGGGCTCTCTCGTGTCCGGACCTACTGCGGACCTGCTGCGGGCCCGTTGCGGACCTGCTGCGACCTGCTGCTCAGCGGTTCCTGGGCGGGATCGGCAGGTCGTCCTGTCCGACGTGGTGGACGCGGACCAGGTTGGTGGAGCCGGCGAGACCGGGCGGGGAGCCGGCGGTGATGACGACGATGTCGCCGACCTCGCACCGGCCGATGGCCAGCAGCGCGGCGTCGACCTGGTCGATCATCTCGTCGGTGGTGTCCACGAACGGGCCCAGGAACGTCTCCACGCCCCAGGTCAGCGCGAGCCGGCTGCGCACCGAGGGCTCGTAGGTGAAGGCGAGCACCGGGATCGGCGAGCGGTAGCGGGACAGCCGTCGGGCGGTGTCGCCGGACTGGGTGAACGCCACCAGGTACTTGGCGTGCAGGAAGTCGCCGATCTCGGCCGCCGCGCGGGCGACCGCGCCGCCCTGGGTGCGCGGCTTGTGGGAGCCGGTCAGCGGCGGCAGCCCGGCGGCGAGGACCTCCTCCTCGGCCGCCTCGACGATCCGGCTCATGGTGCGGACCGTCTCGACGGGGTACTTGCCGACGCTGGTCTCGCCGGACAGCATCACCGCGTCGGCGCCGTCGAGGACGGCGTTGGCGACGTCGGACGCCTCGGCTCGGGTGGGCCGGGAGGCGTTGATCATCGAGTCGAGCATCTGGGTCGCCACGATGACCGGCTTGGCGTTGCGACGGCAGAGCTTGATGGCCCGCTTCTGCACCAGCGGGACCTGCTCCAGCGGCATCTCGACGCCGAGGTCGCCGCGGGCGACCATGACGGCGTCGAAGGCGTCGACGATCTCGGCGAGGTTCTCGACCGCCTGCGGCTTCTCCACCTTGGCGATGACGGGGACGAAGCGTCCCTCCTCGCTCATGATGCGGTGGACGTCCTTGATGTCGTCCGCGCTGCGGACGAAGGAGAGGGCGACCATGTCGGCGCCCAGACGGAGACCCCAGCGCAGGTCGGCGACGTCTTTGTCGCTCAGCGCGGGGACGGAGACGGCCACACCGGGAAGGTTGAGGCCCTTGTGGTCGGAGACCATGCCGCCCTCGACGACCGTGCAGTGCACGTTCTGGCCTTCGACGGAGGTGACTTCGAGGGTGACCCGGCCGTCGTCGACCAGGATCCGCTCGCCCGCGGTGACGTCGCCGCAGAGGCCCGCGTAGGTGGTGCCGCAGCGGTTGCGGTCCCCCTTGCAGTCGGCGGTGGTGATGGTGAACGCGTCGCCGCGTTCGAGCAGTACGGGTCCCTCGGCGAAGGTGGCGAGGCGGATCTTGGGGCCCTGCAGGTCGACCAGGATACCGACGCTGCGGCCGGTCTCGTCCGCGGCCTTGCGGACTCGGCGGTAGCGGTCCTCGTGCTCGGCGTGACTGCCGTGGCTGAGGTTGAAGCGGGCCACATCCATTCCGGCCTGGACCAGGGACTTGATCTGGTCGTAGCTGTCGGTGGCGGGGCCTAGCGTACAGACGATTTTTGCTCGGCGCATGCTACGAGCCTAGATCCTACCCAGGGGTAGCTTGGCGGCGCCGACGGGGCGTCAGATGGCTTTTCGCCGACCGAGGGTTGAACTTTCCGAAACGTACGCACGCGTGAACTGCAGGGGAACACTTCCTTTCCGGTTCCGGTCCCCCCTTTCGAACGCGCGCCCAGCATCCCTAGCATCGGCCGGGTGGAGCGCGATCGTGGAGCAAGGTAGTCGGGGCCGGTACCGGGCCGGGGTTGCGGTGGTGGCGACGGCGGTGGCGCTGGCCGGACTCGCGGCGTGGGAGCTGTCCGGGGGCGCGCAGGGTTCGGCGAGCGCCGGAGCGGCGAACAGCGCCCCGGCGGACTATCCGACGCTGCCGCACACGGCCGTGCAGATCTCACCGAGCGCCTGCGGCGCGGGCTGGACGCGGCCGACGGCCGGTCTGCAGGTGTTCGACGTGACGGACACCGGCGTGTCCCCCACCGACGTCGATCTGCTGGAGCCCGCCACGGGCGCGGTCGTCGCCGAGGTGGAGGGCCTGGCCCCGAACCGCTCGCGGCCGATGCTGGTCCGTCTCGCGCCCGGTGCGTACGCCTTCCGCTGCCTGCAGCAGGACGTCGACGCGGTGACCGGGCCGACCGTCGCCGTCAAGGGCCCGAAGGGCCCGGGCACTTCGTCGGAGTCGGGTACCGGCACACCGGCGGTGGTCCCGGTGACGCAGCAGGACCTGATCCCCGCCACGCTGGCGTACCAGCACTGGGTTGCCGGTCAACTCCCTTCCCTTGTCGGTGATGTGACGGCACTGGAGACGGCCGTCAGCTCAGGCGACCTGGCGGGCGCGCGGCAGCGCTGGCTGACGGCGCACCTCGACTACGAGCGCCTCGGCGCTGCCTACGGCGCGTTCGGCGACGTGGACGAGGAGATCAACGGCCCGCGTCAGGACAGCACCGGGTTCCACGCGCTCGAGTACGGCCTGTGGCACGGCGCGTCGGCGTCCAGCCTGGCGCCCGTGGCGGCCAAGCTCCGCTCCGACGTGCAGGGGCTCCAGACCTCGTGGGCGACGGTGCAGTTGGACCCGTTGGTGCTGGGTGTGCGGGCGCACGAGATCGTCGAGAACGCGATCGAGTTCGAGCTGAGCGGGCGCACCGACTACGGCAGCGACTCCAATCTGCAGACCGTGCAGGCGAATCTGGACGGGACGGCAGAAGTCCTTGCGCTGGTGCGCCCGTTGCTGACCAGCAGGGTAGACCTGCCGTCCATCGACGCGGCGATGGCCGCCGCCCGCTCCGAGTTGACCACGCTGGACGGCGCACCGCCGGCGTCGCTCTCGCAGCTGCAACGCGAGCGGCTGAACGCGGTGTTCGGGAATCTGGTGGAGCAACTCGCGCCGGTCGCAGCGGTGCTGGACGTGCGGAGGACGACATGAGCGCGACGTCGGGTGTGGGCCGGCGGTCCGTGCTGGCGGGAGCACTGGCGGCCGGTGCGGTCGCAGGCACGGTCGCCGCGGTGCGCAACGGCGCCTCGCCCACCACGCCTGCACCTGCGACCCAGGGCTTCCACGGCGTCCACCAGGCCGGGATCGTCACACCCAAGCGGCGCTGCTCCGCCTTCGTCGCCTTCGACGTCATGGCCGCCGACCGGTCCGGTCTTCTCGACCTGTTCGGCACCCTGACCGACCGGCTGCGGTTCCTGGTCACCGGCGGCGTCCCTGACCCGCTCGGGATCTCCGCGCCGCCGTCGGACTCCGGCGTGCTGGGCCCGACCGTCCCGGGCGGGACGCTGACGGCGCTGCTGGGCGCGGGGGCTTCGCTCTTCGACGACCGTTTCGGACTGGCCTCGGCCAAGCCGCTGCGGCTCTCGACCATGACGGCCTTCCCCGACGACGACCTCGACCCGACCCAGTGCGGCGGCGACCTGCTGCTGCAGTTGGAGGCCGACGACACCGACGTGCTGGCCAACGCGCTGCGCGACGTGGCCCGGCACACCCGGGGCGCGATGCAGGTGCGCTGGCGGATCGACGGCTTCGCCTCGCCGCCGCGACCGGTCGGCACGCCGCGCAACCTGATGGGCTTCCGCGACGGCACCGCCAACCCCGACGTCACCGACTCCCGGCTGATGGACCAGTTGCTCTGGGTCGGCGCGGGCCAGGGCGAACCCGCCTGGGCCACCGGCGGTTCCTACCTCGCCGTCCGACTGATCCGCATGCTGGTCGAGTTCTGGGACCGGGTGAGCCTGACCGAGCAGGAGCGGATGTTCGGCCGCCAGAAGGACTCCGGCGCGCCGCTGGACGGCCGGACCGAGACCGACGTACCGAACTTCGCCGCCGACCCGACCGGCGACGTGATCCCGATGGACGCGCACATCCGCCTGGCCAACCCGCGTACCGCGCCGACCGCAGACCAGCGGCTGCTGCGCCGCGGCTTCAACTACGACCGCGGCACGGACGCGAACGGCAACCTGGACATGGGCCTGGTGTTCTGTGCGTTCCAGCAGGATCTGGAGCGTCAGTTCGTCACCGTGCAGCGGAGGTTGGCCGGTGAGCCGCTGGTGGACTACATCCGTCCGTTCGGCGGCGGCTACTTCTTCGTCCTGCCGGGCGTACGGGACACGAACGACCGGTACGGGAGCGGGCTCCTGCCCTGAACCGGCCTGATCTACGCGCGCAGAGGCTAGGCTTTTCCTGCCGTTTACGAGGCCGTCATCTCCGCGCTCCGAGCCCGTCCTTCGCAGCGCGAATGATGCGGTCCGCAGCTTGACGATTGTTCAGGCCCTTTGGAGGGGAACGGGATGAGCGGTACGGCAGAGAGCACGAGCACGCGGCGCCGAGGCAGGCGCTGGGCCGCGCTGGTGGGGGCCGCGGCGCTGACCGTCGCCGCCGGGACCGCTCCTGCCTGGGCGGCTGCGGACCACGGCCACGGCGGCCAGGGCGGCGCGAGCCACGGCACGGTGCACACCACCACGCCGATCAAGCACCTGGTGGTGATCTTCGGAGAGAACGTCTCCTTCGACCACTACTTCGGCACCTACCCCAAGGCCGCGAACACGGACGGCACGCCGTTCACCGCCGCGCCGCACACCCCCAAGGCGAACACGCTGGTCACCTCGGGTCTGCTGAACAGCAACCCGAACCTCTACGCGCCGCAGCGCCTCAGCGGCAAGCAGGCGCTGACCTGCGACCAGAACCACAACTACACGCCGGAGCAGTACGCCGAAGACGGCGGCAAGATGGACAAGTTCGTCCAGTACACCTCCAAGGACACGTGCTCCGGCGGCCTCTACGGCGCGCCCGGCCTGGCCATGGACTACTACGACGGCAACACCGTCACGGCGATGTGGAACTACGCGCAGCACTACACGCTGAACGACAACTCGTTCGACGACGAGTACGGCCCGTCCTCGGTCGGCGCGCTGAACCTGATCTCGGGTCAGACCCACGGCGTCGTCTCGGTCACCGGCAACGGCAGCACCACCGACCCGACGCAGACGGCGACTCCGGACCCGTACACGGTCCACTCGCCCAACGCTCAGGGCGTCGGCACCGTCATCGGAGACCCGGACCCGGCGTACGACGACTGCGCCAACAACAACCACACCTCGAACTCCCCGCTGGCGGAGATGCAGGGCGGCAACGTCGGCGACCTGCTCAACTCCAAGCACGTGACCTGGGGTTGGTTCCAGGGTGGCTTCGCCCCGACCACGCCGTACAACGGGACCAGCGGCTACGCGGTCTGCGGCGCGACCCACACCAACGTGGGCGGCGCGACGGTGGCGGACTACAGCGCGCACCACGACCCGTTCGAGTACTACAAGTCGACCTCGAACCCGCACCACCTGGCTCCGGCCAGCGAGGCCGAGGTCGGCAACAACGGCCAGGCCAACCACCAGTACGACCTGAGCTACTTCGACGAGGCGCTGAAGGCGGGCAACCTGCCGGCCGTCAGCTTCCTCAAGGCCGGTGAGTACCAGGACGGGCACGCGGGCTACTCCGACCCGATCGACGAGCAGAACTTCCTGGTCAAGGAGATCAACGCGCTGCAGTCCTCGCCGGACTGGTCCTCGACCGCGGTGGTCCTCGCCTACGACGACTCCGACGGCTGGTACGACCACGTGTACCACGCGCCCACCAACGGCTCGACGGACACCACTGCGGCCTCGTCGACCACGACCACCGACACGGCGGCCTGCCAGGCCGGTCCGGCGGCAAAGAAGGGCTACCAGGACCGCTGCGGTGTGGGCCCGCGCCAGCCGCTGATGGTGATCTCGCCCTACGCGCGCACCAACCACGTCAGCCACACCTTCACCGACCAGTCCTCGATCACCAAGTTCATCGAGGACAACTGGAAGCTCGGCCGGATCGGCGACGGGTCCTTCGACGCCTCGGCGGGCTCGCTGAACTCCGCGTTCAACTTCGACTGCCCGAACAACGTGCGGGTGCTGCTCAACAGCAGCGGCTCGGTGGCCTCGGTGACGCCGATCCGCCACGGCGACGACAGCGACACCCCGATGGCGATCAACGCCTCCCCGACGGCGGCCAGCAGCTCGTCGGACAACGGCGCGACGATGCTGTCGATCAGCCTGGGCGCGGCGGCCGTCGTGGCCCTCGGCACCGGCACGGCGGTCTCCCGCCGCTCGCGCCGCAAGGCGCTGGGCCGCGCGTAAGCGCTGATGCGCTGATGTGCTGATGTGCTGACAACGCCTGAGGGTCGGATCCGCTGCGGCGGGTCCGGCCCTCGGGCTTTCCGTGCGGGAACCGGGGCCCGACGCGGCGCGTCCCACCGGCATGCGTCCCTCCCGGGCCCTCGCCCTAGCCGCCGTCCTGCTGTCCGCCGCTGCGGGCTGCGCGACGACCACAACCGTGCAGACTTCCTCGACGGCCGCGCCCAGGCAGGGCGCACCGACGGATCCGAACCCGTTCACCGTGCGCGCCGACACGTTGGCTTCCGCCTGGGACGGTTCACCGCTCCAGCAGACGTGGCAGAACGGCTACGTCCCCCAGGGCGACGGCGTCCGCGTCCCGTCCGACGCGTTCCACTCCCAGGCGGACAAGGCGGCCTTCGCGACAGGCAGGGTCCGCTTCGCGGTGCGACCGCCCATCGGTCCGGCGCAGCAGACCGTCCGCTTCGACCGGGGCACGACCCGAACGCTCCCTGGCCTGCAACCGGCGGACGCGCTGGGCGTCGCAGGTGGCGGCGGGCCGTGTCCCGCGTCGAGCTGCACGACCACGCTCACCGTGACCGCCGTCCGCGCGACCACGCTGCGCCTGCCCACGAGCCAGGGCATGGCGACCGTTCCGGCCTGGGCCTTGCGCATCGCCGGCTACCAGGGCGAGTTCACTGTGCCGGCGGTGCGGCCGGAGCCGGTGCCGAGCACGTCCAATCCGCCCCGGCTCAACGGCTACGAGGGAGCCGGCCTGATCAGGGTCTCCCCCGACGGCCGCACGCTCACCCTCGGCGTGGGCGCCGGCTGCGGCAAGCAGCCGCTGCCGAAGGGGCTGGTCTACGAGACCAAGGACGTCGTGGTGGTCGGCGCGACCGACGACCCGGCGCCGATTCCTCCCGGCACCGTCTGCGCCGCGAGCGCGACCGAACTCCCTGTCCCGGTGCACCTCAGCGATCCGCTGGACGGCCGCACGGTGCTCGACGTGGCCGACGGGATGCCCGAACTGCCCGTTCGCTGATCCCGGCCGACCCCGGCTGAGCCCCGGGAACGAACAACGGCACCAGCCCCCCGAACTGGTCGGGGACAGGGGGCTGGTGCCGCCCAGCGCAATCAGCACTGTGTTCGCCGCGTGCGATCCGGCGCCGTTGCAGGCCACGCTGGCTGACCCGGCAGACGTCGTTGCGTCAGTGCGTCATTACACGGTCAACGGACGGTCCGTCGGGCGGATCGGGGCGGGCAGCGTGGAGGCGCTGCCCGAGAGGTAGGCATCGACCGCCTTGGCCGCGGAGCGGCCCTCGGCGATGGCCCAGACGATGAGCGACTGACCGCGGCCGGCGTCACCGGCGACGAACACGCCATCGACGTTGGTGGCGAAACGGTCGTCGCGGGCGACGTTACCACGCGCGTCCAGGTCGACGCCGAGCTGCTCCACCAGGCCGTTCTTCTGGTCCGTGCCGGTGAAGCCCATGGCCAGGGTGACCAGCTGCGCCGGGATGCTCCGCTCGCTGCCGGGGACCGGCTCGAACCGGCCCTCGCTGAACACGACCTCGACCAGGTGCAGCGCCTGGACGTTGCCGTCCTCATCGCCGCTGAAGTGGGTGGTGTTGACGGAGTAGATCCGTTCGCCGCCCTCCTGGTGCGCGGAGGTGACCTTGAAGACCATCGGCATGGTCGGCCACGGCTGCCCGGCCGGGCGGTCGTCGCCCGGACGCGGCATGATCTCCAGCTGGGTCACCGAGGCCGCGCCCTGGCGGTGCGCGGTGCCGACGCAGTCCGCGCCGGTGTCGCCGCCACCGATGACGACCACGTGCTTGCCCGCGGCGCTGATCGGCGAGTCGACGTAGTCGCCCTCCTGCACCTTGTTGGCCAGCGGCAGGAACTCCATGGCCTGGTAGATGCCGCGCAGTTCGCGACCGGGCACGTTCAGGTCGCGTGCCGTGGTGGCACCGGCCGCGACGACCACCGCGTCGAAGCGCTCGCGCAGCTGGCGTCCGGTGATGTCGACGCCCACCTCGACACCGGTGCGGAACCGGGTTCCCTCCGCGCGCATCTGCTCGACACGGCGGTTGACGTGGCGCTTCTCCATCTTGAACTCGGGAATGCCGTAGCGCAGCAGGCCGCCGATCCGGTCGGCGCGCTCGTACACCACCACGGTGTGCCCGGCCCGGGTGAGCTGCTGGGCGGTGGCCAGACCGGCCGGGCCCGAGCCGACGACCGCGACCGTCTTGCCGGAGAGCCGGTCCGGGACCTGCGGCGTGACGCCGCCGCGGTCCCAGGCCTTGTCGATGATGGTGACCTCGACGTTCTTGATGGTCACCGGGTCCTGGTTGATGCCGAGGACGCAGGCCGACTCGCACGGGGCCGGGCAGAGGCGACCGGTGAACTCCGGGAAGTTGTTGGTCGCGTGCAGGCGCTCGATGGCGCCGTTCCAGTCGTCCCGCCAGGCCAGGTCGTTCCACTCGGGGATCAGGTTCCCGAGCGGGCAGCCGTTGTGGCAGAACGGGATGCCGCAGTCCATGCAGCGTCCGGCCTGCTTGCTGATGATGGGCAGCAGCGAGCGCTCGACGTAGACCTCGTTCCAGTCCCGGACGCGCTCGGCGACCGGGCGGCTCTCGGCCAGCTGCTTGGGCGTGGTGAGGAAGCCCTTCGGGTCAGCCATTAGCCGCCTCCATCATCTTGCGGGTGGTCTCGGACTCGGAGAGTCCGTCTCGCTCGGCGGCGTCCTTGGCGGCGAGCACGGCCTTGTAGTCGGTGGGCATGATCTTGGAGAAGCGGGAGACGCCGCTGCCCCAGTCGGCGAGGAGCTCGGCCGCCACCGTGGAGCCGGTCTCCTCGTAGTGCTGCTGCACCGTCTCGCGCAGCCACTCGCGATCGGCCGCGTCGGGGGCCTCGATGCCCACCATGCCGCCGTTGACGTTGGCGGGGCGCAGGTCCATCACGTAGCCGATGCCGCCGGACATGCCGGCCGCCAGGTTGCGTCCGGTCTCGCCGAGGACGACCACGCGACCGCCGGTCATGTACTCCAGAGCGTGGTCGCCCACGCCCTCGACGACCAGCGTGGCGCCGGAGTTGCGGACCGCGAACCGCTCACCGGCCTTGCCGCGCAGGTGGATCCGGCCCGAGGTGGCGCCGTAGCCGATGGTGTTGCCCGCGATGACGTGGTTCTGCGCGTCGGCGCCGATCGCGGAGGCGTCCTTGGCCGGACGGACCACGACCACGCCGCCGGAGAGACCCTTGCCGACGTAGTCGTTGGCGTCGCCCTCCAGCCGCAGCGTGACGCCGCGCGGCACGAACGCGCCGAAGGACTGGCCGGCCGAGCCGCTGAGGGTGACGTCGATGGTGCCCTCGGGCAGACCCTCGCCGCGGTAACGCTTCGTCACCTCGTGGCCGAGCATGGTGCCGACGGTGCGGTTGACGTTGCGGACCGGCAGCTCGATCTTCACGGACTCGCCGTGTTCCAGCGCCTCCCGGGCCAGCTCGATCAGCTGGTTGTCCAGCGCCTTGTCCAGCCCGTGGTCCTGCACGGTGGTGGCGTGCAGCGCCGAGCCGGTGTCCGGGACGTGGAGCAGCGGGGCGATGTCCAGACCACTGGCCTTCCAGTGGTCGACCGCGTCGGTGGCGTCGATGAACTCGGCGTGGCCGACGGCCTCCTCGATGGAGCGGAAGCCCAGCTCGGCCAGGATCTCGCGGACCTCCTCGGCGATGAACTCGAAGAAGTTCACCACGAACTCCGGCTTGCCGCTGAAGCGTTCGCGCAGCACCGGGTTCTGCGTGGCGACGCCGACCGGGCAGGTGTCCAGGTGGCAGACGCGCATCATGATGCAGCCGGAGACCACCAGCGGGGCGGTGGCGAAGCCGAACTCCTCCGCGCCGAGCAGCGCGGCGATGACCACGTCGCGGCCGGTCTTGAGCTGACCGTCCGTCTGCACCACGATCCGGTCGCGCAGGCCGTTGAGCAGCAGCGTCTGCTGCGTCTCGGCCAGGCCGAGCTCCCAGGGGCCACCGGCGTGCTTGAGCGAGGTCAGCGGCGAGGCGCCGGTGCCGCCGTCGTGGCCGGAGACCAGCACGACATCGGCGTGGGCCTTGCTGACGCCCGCCGCGACCGTGCCGACGCCGACCTCGGAGACCAGCTTCACGTGGATGCGGGCCGCCGGGTTGGCGTTCTTGAGGTCGTGGATCAGCTGAGCCAGGTCCTCGATGGAGTAGATGTCGTGGTGCGGCGGCGGGGAGATCAGACCGACACCGGGGGTGCTGTGCCGGGTCTGGGCCACCCACGGGTAGACCTTGTGGCCGGGCAGCTGGCCGCCCTCACCGGGCTTGGCGCCCTGGGCCATCTTGATCTGGATGTCGTCCGCGTTGACCAGGTACTCGCTGGTGACGCCGAAGCGGCCGGAGGCGACCTGCTTGATCGCGGAGCGGCGCGCCGGGTCGTAGAGGCGGTCCGGGTCCTCGCCGCCCTCACCGGTGTTGGACTTGCCGCCCAGCTGGTTCATGGCGATGGCGAGCGTCTCGTGCGCCTCCAGGGAGATGGAGCCGTAGGACATCGCGCCGGTGGAGAACCGCTTGACGATGTCGGCGACGGACTCGACCTGCTCGATCGGGATCGGGGCACGGCCCTCGCCCGGCTCGAACTCGCTCGCGTCCTTGAACTTGAAGAGGCCGCGCAGCGTCATCAGCCGCTCGGACTGCTCGTTCACGCGCGAGGTGTACTGCTTGAAGATGTCGTACCGCTTGGTGCGGGTGGCGTGCTGCAGCCGGAAGACCGTGTCCGGGTCGAACAGGTGCGGCTCACCCTCGCGACGCCACTGGTACTCGCCGCCGATCTCCAGACGGCGGTGCGCGGCGGCGATGCCGGAGGCCGGGTAGGCCTGGGCGTGGCGGTCGGCGTTCTCCTTGGCGATCTCGTCCAGGCCGATGCCGCCGAGCTTGGTGGTGGTGCCCGTGAAGTAGGCGTCCACCAGGTCCTGGCCGAGGCCGATGGCCTCGAAGACCTGCGCGCCGCGGTAGGAGGCGACGGTGGAGATGCCCATCTTGGACATCACCTTGAGCACGCCCTTGCCCAGCGCCTTGATCAGGTTGCCGATCGCCTTCTCCGGCTCGATGCCGTCGATGAAGGTGCCCTGGGCGACCAGGTCCTCGACCGACTCCATGGCCAGGTAGGGGTTGACCGCGCCGGCGCCGTAGCCGATCAGCAGCGCCACGTGGTGCACCTCGCGCACGTCGCCGGCCTCGACGATCAGGCCGACGTGGGTGCGCTGCTTGGTGCGGATCAGGTGGTGGTGCACGGCCGCGGTGAGCAGCAGCGACGGGATCGGCGCGTGCTCGGCGTCGGAGTGGCGGTCCGAGAGCACGATCAGGCGCGCACCGTCGGCGATCGCCGCGTCGGCCTCGGCCGCTATCTCCGCCAGCCGGTCAGCCAGCGCCTCGCCGCCGCCGGAGACCCGGTAGAGGCCGGAGAGCGTGACGGCCTTGAGGCCGGGCAGGTCGCCGTCCGCGTTGATGTGGATCAGCTTGGCCAGCTCGTCGTTGTCGATGACCGGGAACGGCACCACGACGGAGCGGCAGGAGGCGGCCTCGGCCTGGAGCAGGTTGCCCTCGGGCCCCAGGTTGGAGCCGAGCGAGGTGACCAGCTCCTCGCGGATCGCGTCCAGCGGCGGGTTGGTGACCTGCGCGAACAGCTGCGAGAAGTAGTCGAAGAGCAGCCGCGGCTTGGAGCTGAGCGCGGCGATGGGCGAGTCGGTGCCCATCGATCCCAGCGCCTCACCGGCGGTCCGCGCCATCGGCGCGAGGATGACCCGCAGCTCCTCCTCGGTGTAGCCGAAGGTCTGCTGACGACGCGTCACCGACGCGTGGGTGTGCACGACGTGCTCGCGCTCGGGCAGCGCGTCCAGCTTGATCGAGCCCGCGTGCAGCCACTCCGCGTACGGGTGCTCGGCGGCCAGCTTGGACTTGATCTCCTCGTCGTCGACGATCCGACCCTCGGCCGTGTCGACCAGGAACATCTTGCCCGGCTGCAGCCGGCCCTTGCGGACCACCTGGTCCTGCGGGATGTCCAGCACGCCGACCTCGGAGGCCAGCACGACCAGGCCGTCGGTGGTGACCCAGTACCGCGCCGGACGCAGGCCGTTGCGGTCGAGCACGGCGCCCACCTGGGTGCCGTCGGAGAAGGTGACGCAGGCCGGGCCGTCCCAGGGCTCGATCAGGTTCGAGTGGAACTGGTAGAAGGCGCGGCGGGCCGGGTCCATGGTGGCGTGGTTCTGCCACGCCTCCGGGATCATCATCAGCACCGCGTGCGGCAGGGAGCGTCCGCCCAGGTGGAGCAGCTCCAGCACCTCGTCGAACGAGGCGGTGTCGGAGTGGCCCGGGGTGCAGATCGGGAAGATCCGGTCCAGACCCTGCCCGTTCGCGTTGGCCGGGATCAGGTCCGTGGCGAGCTGCGACTCGCGGGCGATCATCCAGTTGCGGTTGCCGTTGACGGTGTTGATCTCACCGTTGTGGGCGACGAACCGGTACGGGTGCGCCAGCGGCCAGCTCGGGAACGTGTTGGTGGAGAAGCGGCTGTGCACCAGGCAGAGCGCGGAGGCGTAGCTGCGGTCCGAGAGGTCCGGGAAGAACGGCTCCAGCTGCCCGGTGGTCAGCATGCCCTTGTAGACCAGGGTGCGCGCGGAGAGGGAGGGGAAGTAGACCCCTGCCTCGCGCTCGGCGCGCTTGCGCACCACAAATGCCACCCGGTCCAGCTCCAGGCCCGCCTTGGCGCCTTCGGCGTCGGCGACGAAGAGCTGGCGGAAGCGCGGCATGACCGAACGGGCGGTGGCGCCCAGCAGGTCCGGGCTGACCGGGACGTCACGCCAGCCGAGGACGGTCAGGCCCTCTTCGGACGCGATCGTCTCGATGGCCGAGACAGCCGCCGCGTCGGCGGCGTCGTCGTCCGGCAGGAACGAGATACCCACGGCGTAGCGGCCCTGGGCGGGCAGCTCGAACCCGAGCTCGGCGGACTTCTCGCGGAGGAACGCGTCCGGGATCTGGGTCAGGATGCCGGCGCCGTCGCCGGAGTCCGGTTCGGCGCCGGTGGCGCCGCGGTGTTCCAGATTGCGCAGGACGGTCAACGCCTGCTCGATGATGCGGTGCTCGGCGACTCCGCTCAGTGAGGCGACGAACCCGACGCCACAGGCGTCGTGCTCATTGCTCGGGTCGTACAGGCCCTGCTTGGCGGGGCGCGCATCCGCCAAGGCCGCGTAGGGGCGGGGGGCGGGGCGCGAAGACGCAGGCAGCATCGGCTCTCCCGTCGTCGGAATTCGGCATGGAGTCAATTCACATGCGCATCCGGGACGACGCTGGCCCTTAGCGTGTGCGGGTGGTGCAGGTTACATCTTGCCGGAGATTCCACTCAGTGGATTTTCAAGTCCACGATGTGGACTTACCGGCGGATCCAGGCCATGGGTGCGGCCTTTGGAAGAAGGAGGTTCCCGTCACGTCGCACACCCAGGGTCACGGGGTATTCGGACGTCCTCGCAAGTGTGCCCGATCGCTGGGCTCGCGAAACAGACCCTTCACGTGTTTGTCGCGTGTGAGTAAAACCACGCAGGGTGAGATCCGCAGAGCGGCAAGTTGCAAAACGTCTGGGGCGCGGGGCCCCGCTGGGCGCGGCTCTGCTGAGATGCGCTCCGCCGCGTGGGCGGCACTAGCCGATGTGTCCGCCGATGAGCTGTCCCAGCAGGAACGTCACTCCCGCCGCCGCGCCCCCGAGCGCCAACTGGCGGAACCCGCCGAACCACCACGTCCGCGCCGTGACCTTGCTGACCACCGCGCCGCAGAGGAACAGCCCGGCGATCGACAGGACCACCGCGGGCAGCAGCGACGTCGCGCCCAGCAGGTAGGGCAGCAGCGGCAGCAGCGCACCCAGCGCGAAGGAGATGAAGGACGAGACCGCCGCGAGCAGCGGCGACGGGAGGTCGTCGGGGTCGATGCCCAGCTCCTCGCGGGCGTGGACGTCGAGCGCGCGCTCGGGATCAGCGCTCAGCTGCTGGGCGACCTCGAAGGCAAGGTGCGGTTCGACGCCGCGGTCGACGTACAGCTGGGCCAGCTCGGCCAGCTCCTCCTGCGGGTTGCGCAGCAGCTCCAGGCGCTCGATCTCGAGCTCGGCCTGCACCAGCTCGCGCTGCGAGGCAACGGAGGTGTACTCGCCGGCCGCCATCGAGAACGCACCGGCGGCGAGGCCGGCCAGGCCGGTCAGCACCACCACGTTGTTGCTCGCGTGGCCGCCGACCACGCCGGACATGAGCGCGAAGTTCGACACCAGGCCGTCCATCGCACCGAACACCGCCGGGCGCAGCCAGCCACCGTTCACGTCGCGGTGGTCGTGCTTGTAGGCCTCTGCGGTCTCGGCTATGTCCTGGGCGCTCATGGGCATCATCGTGGTCACGTCGATGAAAGTAACGTGCTCGCGCGCTCATTTCCAGCAAGGCAGGACTGCCTAACCACGCCTCTGACCTGGGAAGTTAGGCCTTCCTTGCCTAAGCGCGCGGCACCCTTGCCGTCAGCTCGGCAAGCCGGCCGTCGGCCATCTCCAGAACCCGGTCGGCTGCGGCGAGTTGTGCCTTGTCGTGGGTGACCATCACCGTCGCCGTGCCGTGCTCGCGGGTGATCCGGGCCAACAGGGCGACGATCTGCTCGCCGCGCTCGTGGTCCAGCGCGGACGTCGGCTCGTCGACCAGCAGCACCGACGGCTCCGCGAAGAGCGCCCGCGCGATGTTGACGCGCTGGCGCTCGCCGCCGGAGAGCTGGTGCGGGCGGCGGTGCTGCTTGCCGTCGGTGAGGCCGACCGAGGCCAACAGCTCCTCGGCACGCGCCGCGACCGCCCGCGGCCTCCCGCCGCGCAGGTGGGCCACGGCCTGCAACTGCTCGACGGCGGTGAGCGAGGCGATCAGGTTGGACTGCTGGAAGACGATGCCGATCCGGTCCCGGCGCAGCGCGGTGCGCTGTCGTCCGTCCATCGCGGACGCGTCCTGCCCCGCGATCAGAACGCGTCCGCTGTCCGGCGTCAGCAGCGTCGCGCCGACGGCGAGCAGGCTGGACTTGCCGGAACCGGACGGGCCGACGACGGCGGCGAACTCCCCCGCGCCCACCTCAAGCGAGACGCGGTCCAACGCGGTGAGGCGACGGTCGCCGTCGGGGTAGGTGAGGACGATGTCGGACAGGACGAGACTCATCGGTCGGCTCATCGGTTGGCTCCCAGCGCGGTCAGCGGGTCGACGGAGGTGATGCGGCGCACGGCGAGGGCCGCACCGGCGAGGCCCAGCACGACCATGACGACGACGGGCACCGCGACCGTCGCCGCGCTGAGGGTGAACGGCATCCCGGTGCCGCCCAGCAGTGCTCCGCCGCCGAAGCCGATCACCGCTCCGGTGAGCGCGCCGCCCAGCAGCATCGCCAGCGCCTGTGCCAGGGCGTCGCGGACCAGGTAGGCGCTGGACGCGCCGACGGCCTTCAGTACCGCGATGTCGGCCCGGCGCTGCACCGTCCAGACGGTGAAGAACGCGCCGACCACCAGCGCGCTGACCGCGAAGAGGAACCCCTGGATCAGTTGCAGGCTGCCCTGCTCGGCGGAGAAGCCGTCGATGCCGGAGAGCGCGGCGCCGCGCGTCACCATGTCGGTGTTCTGCGCCTTGTCCAGCGCGGCGGTGTCGGCGGTGCCCGGGTCGACGGCGAGCGCGTTGGGCTGCTGCGCACCGGTCACCTGCTGCCAGGTGGCCTGGGGTGTCCAGACACTGGGGGCGTGGCCGTAGGAGCGGTCGTCGGTGATGCCGGAGACGGTGAGCGTCCGCCCACCCACGCCGACCTGGTCGCCGACCTTGATCCCGTCCGCCGACGCGACCTTCCGGCTCACCGCGACCTGTCCCGCCTCCGGGGCCACGCCCGAGGCCAGCGGCGGCGTCAGTCCCGCGGGCGCGCCGAGCACGCTCACCGCGGTCGCGCCGAAGCCGCCGGTCAGCCGGGACATGGCCACCCCGAGCGGCTGCACCGAGCCGATGCCGGGCGCCGACTCCCAGGCCCGCTGCTGGGCGGCGCTGATGCCGCTGTTGCTGAACGACACCTCCGGCGTCGCGCCGCCGGGTGCGCCGAAGACGAGGTCGGTGGCGGGCAGTTGCGCGATCGCCGAGGAGGCGTCGGAGGCGAGGCCGCCGGTGAGTCCGTAGAGGAAGACCACCAGCGTGGTGATGAGCGTGACGACCGCGCCCATCAGGGCGAAGCGCCCCTTGGCGAAGCGGATGTCACGCAGGGCGACGAACACGGTGTGGACTCCTCGATGGTGCCGACTCGGCTTCCGGGTGTGGGCTTATGTACTCCACGCTCGCGTTTTCGACGCCGCTTTCCATCAGGGAGACGGTCGGTCCCGAATCAACCGAATGGTTGATGCCGGGGCCCGTCGTCCTGTCGGTGGTGGGACGTAGGGTCGACGGCATGAGCAGCACCGACGCGCGTCCCGCGCACCCCGACCAGCACGATCCGGCGCGGATGCCCGCGCTCCGGGTCATGCGGGTGGCGCTGCACGCGATGTTCTACGCGCTGCTCGTGGTCGGCTGTGTGGGCGGCGGGGTCGCCGCTTGGTCGTGGGGGGTCGCGCTCGGCGTCGCCTACGCGGTGGGCGGCCGGTTCGCGCGGCAGGGCGGCGGTGGCCCGGACGCGTCGCGGACGCCGATGCTGGTCTGGCTCGGCACGATCACCGTGCTCTGGGTCGCGCTGGCCGCGGTCTCGCCGTCGGCGGGGTACGTCGCCTTTCCGCTCTACTTCCTCTATCTGCACCTGCTGCCGCCCCGGTTGTCGCTGCCCGCCGTGCTGCTGGTGACGGGCGTGGTCATCGCCGCCCAGTCCGGCACGTCGGGCGGACTGACGGCGGCCAAGGTGATAGGCCCCTGCGCGGGCGCGGCCGTCGCGGTGCTGACCGCCTACGGCTACGCCGGGCTGTACAAGGAGAGCCGCAGACGCCAGGCGCTGATCGACGATCTCGTCCGCACCCGTGACGAGTTGGCCGCGACCCAACGTGAGGCCGGGCGGCTGGCCGAACGGCAGCGGCTGGCCCGCGAGATCCACGACACCCTGGCCCAGGGCCTCTCCAGCATCGTGCTGCTGGCGCGCTCGGCGGAGTCCGCGCTGCCGTCCGCGGCGGCCGACGGCCCCGCGGGCGAGCGGGTCCGCGAGATCGGCGCGACGGCGAGCGCCAACCTGGCCGAGGCACGCCGCTTTGTGGCCGCGCTGACCCCGCCGCCGCTTCAGGACGCGACGCTGGCGGAGGCGCTGCGCCGGGTCACCGCCGGGTTCGGCCCGACGCCCGAGGTCGCGTTCCATCTGGACGGCGAGCCGTATCCGCTGCCGGTCGAAGCCGAGGTCGCCCTGCTGCGGATGACCCAGGAGGCGTTGGCCAACGTCCGCCGCCACGCCCGTGCCCACCGTGCCGCGGTCACCCTGGCCTACCTGGACGACCAGGTCACCCTCGACGTCTTCGACGACGGCATCGGTTTCGCCGCCTCGGCCGTGCCTGACGCGACCGACGTGCGTCCGCGCTTCGGCCTGCACGGGATGCGGGAGCGGATCGCGGACTTGGGCGGCAGCCTCACCATCGAGTCCAGCCCGGGCGAGGGCACCGCCGTCGCCGTCGCGCTCCCGCTCACCGCGCTCGACGCTCCCCCGATACCGGCCCGCTGAGCCACGCGCTGCCCCCGACGTCCCGTTGCCGCCCCTGCCCTACCGGAGCCCTTTTGTGATCACCGTCCTGCTCGTCGACGACCACCCGGTCGTCCGCCGCGGCCTGCGGTCCATGCTGGACGAGTTGCCTGAGCTGGAGCCGGTGGGTGAGGCGGCCGACGGAGCCGAGGCACTGCGACTGCTGGAGCGGTTCGAGGCCGAGGGCAGTCCGCGCCCGGACGTGGTGCTGATGGACCTTCAGATGGGGTCCGGCATGCACGGCGTGGAGGCCACCCGCCGGATCACGTCCCTGCCGGACCCGCCGGCCGTGCTGATCCTCACCACCTACAGCACCGACGCCGACATCCTCTCCGCCGTCGAGGCCGGGGCCACCGGTTACCTGCTCAAGGACGCCCCGCCGGAGGAGCTCGCCGCAGCGCTGCGGGCGGCAGCCAAGGGGGACACGGTGCTGGCCCCGCCCGTCGCGGCGCGGCTGCTCGGCCGGGTCCGGTCCAAACGGCCGACGCTGTCACCGCGCGAGACGGAGATCCTGGAGCTGCTGGCCGAGGGGCTGGCCAACCGTCAGATCTCCAAGCGGCTCTTCATCAGCGAGGCCACCGTGAAGACGCACCTGGTCCACATCTACGACAAACTCGGCGTGGACAGCCGCACCGCCGCGATCGCCGCCGGAATGCAGTCGGGGCTGATCCGGCCCAGGTAGGTGAATCGGACCTGTGCCGGATCAGCCCCGCGTTGACTGATGCTTCGTCAGGAACCGCTCGGGCTCGGGGCGGCCGGGTTGTTGTGGGCGGTCGGCGAGGCCAGGGCCTGGGCGCTGGCGGCCGGGAGCGTGCCCAGCGGCTTGCCCTTGTTCGCCGCGTCCACCCAGGTGGTGAAGGCGGCGGGCGAGATCTGCTGGTTCTTGTAGCTCGGGTAGGCCGGGGTGCCGTTCAGCAACACGGTCGGCGTCGAGGTGTAGCCGGACTTGTTGAAGTCGGTCTCCACGGCGGTGACCCAACTGCCGTAGGCGTTGCCGTTGACGCAGGACTCGAAGCTGGGCGAGTCGAGCCCGGGGACCTGTTTGGCCAGACTGATCAGGATGGTCTTGTCGGCCCAGGCGTCGTTGGTCTCGTCCGGCTGGTTGGCGTAGAGGACGTCGTGGTAGTCGTGGAACTTGCCGGCGTTCTGCGCGCAGCCCAGCGCGTTGGCCGCGTTCTTCGACCCGGAGCCGTTGTCGTGGGTGTCGATGAACGACACCACGTGGTACTGGACCTGGATCTTGCCCTCGGCCAGCAGCTTGTTCATGGTCTGCTTCATGCCGGTCTCGAACTGCTCGCAGGCCGGGCAGCGCGGGTCCTCGTAGACGGTGACCGTCGAGGGCGCGTCGGTCGCGCCGACCGGGACCACCAGCCTGGTGTTCCCGATCGTGCCGCCGGGTGCCTGACTCGAGGCGTTGTAGCTGCTGGAGCGGCCGTTCTGGATCACGATCCCGATCGCGACCAGGACCACGATGACGGCCAGCACGGCGCCGATGATGCCGTACTGACGCTTCTTCCGGGCCTTGGCCTCCTGTTTGGCGCGTTCTTCCAGCATCTTGGCGCGGGCGCTGCGCTTGCCCTCGTCGTTCTTCTGACTCATCAGTTCGTCTGTCATCTGTCTGCTCGGTTCTGCGTCGTGCGCGGGGACGGGGCTGCCTGCTCAGCCGGCCAGCCAGGCGTCGAGGGAGAGGCGGCTCTTGGGACGCCAGACCAACCAGGCCACCAGCAGCAGGAATCCGCAGTCGCGGAGAATCTCCTGCCAGTACTCGGTCTGCGAGGCCGCTACCGCGCCGCCCCCGCCGAAGCACCCGCAGTCGATCGCGATCCCACGCGCCCAGACGGACGCGATGGAGGCGATGTAGACCAGCAACAGGACCCCGGAGATGACCGCGACGATCCGGGTGCCCAGTCCGACCACCAGCAGCAACGCCAGGGCCAGCTCCAGGAACGGCATGCCGTAACCGATCGGGTTGACCAGGGACTCCGGCAGGATCCGGTAGACCCGGACCGCCTGTGCCGCGGCCTCCGGATCGGAGATCTTGGCCAGTCCGGCCCAGGCCCAGACCACTGCCAACCCGAGTCGTACGACCGTGCTGATCCATGGCATCGCCCCGGCCCACCGCCCGTCCGGACCGGCGGTCCGGCCCGGCGTGTGGGCCGGCTGCTCTGTGATCACCGGTGCTCGCCTCCCTCTGACGCCCTCTTGGGCAATACGGACTAATCCTGCCGGATCAGGCGCAACCGGCTCGGATCATTGCTCGTGATTCGCTGCATTCTCGACAAATCGCTGCAGCGCGCCCGGATCGTTCAACAGCTCCGGGTGCGCCCACAGGTCGACCTCGGTACCGTCGAGCAGCATCGACGGAGTGCCGTGGTGCACACCTGACGTGTCGTAGAGGTGCTGTGCGGCGTCGACCCAGGGCTTCCAGTAGAGCGTGCGAACCTCGGCGTCGAACGCCGCACTGCGCAGCCCCGGCACCTGCGAGGCGATGTCGAGCAGCCGCACAGGGGTGAACCCGTCCACCTCCTCGGCGGGTTGGTTGACATAGAGCAGCGCGTGGAACAGCGGAAACCCGCCGTGGGCGAGCGCGGCGCGGGCGGCGTCCGCGGCGAGGACCGCACCGGGACCGGGCAGGCGTTCGTCGAGTGACGACTCGATCACGTAGTGGACAAGCAGCTGGTGATGCGCCATCAGCATCCGCAGCGTCGGCCCCTGGAGGTTCTCGAACGGGCCCGTGTTGTCGCAGCGGTAGTCCTCGAAGAGGGTGAGCTGGACGGGCGCGTCGGCGTAGCCGACGTCGATGCTGGTGCCGTCGTCGTCGAGGCGCGCCGGGAGCCCGAGCGCGACCGTACGGTCCGCGATGTCGCGAACGGCCTGGCCCGGCTGCGGCTTTGCCACCGGCTTTGCTACCGGCCTTGCCACCGGCTGGGGCTTGGGCTTCGCCGACGGCCTGCCGTGATGTGCGGTCGCATGGTGGTGCCCGTGAGTGCCGCGATGGTGGGCGCGGGCCTGGGCGAGTGCGGAGTCGAGGTCTGCCTCGGCGACGAGCGCCGCGACCAGCACGACCGCTGCGACGGCGGCGCGGACCACCCTGGCGCGTTGAGGACTTGCTGCCACAGCGGAGCCTCCTGATCACGTTCCTGATCTCATGTGACTGCTTCTGCACGTCACGTGCCGGATCATGAACGAGAATGAAGGCCACCCCGGGGCACGCCACGCGCCGTATCACCGGAACGAGTGAGGGCGCGGCAGCCCGTCACCGAGCTGCCGCGCCCTCCGCACGTCGATCCTGCGATCGTCCCGCACCGGGCCTACCGCTTGCCGACCTACCGCTTGCGGACCTACCGCTTGCGGACCCCCTGGGCCAGCTCCGCGGCGAGCTCGCGGACGGCCGCGTAGCCCACGTCCTCCGACGGAGCGTCAAGCATGCGCTGTACGAAGGCCGACCCGACGATCACGCCGTCCGCGAAGGCGGCCACCTCGGCCGCCTGCTCGGCGTTGGAGACGCCCAGGCCGACGCAGACCGGCAGGTCCGTCGTCCGGCGGGTGCGCTCGACCAGGTCCTCGGCCATCGCCCCGACCTGGGTACGGGTCCCGGTGACGCCCATGACCGCCGCCGCGTAGACGAAGCCGGTGCCCTTGGCCGTGATCAGCGCCAGGCGCTGATCCTGGCTGGACGGCGCGACGACGAAGACCGTCGCCAGCCCGTGCTCGGCCGCCGCCGCGAGCCACTCCTCCGCCTCCTCGACCGGCAGGTCCGGCAGGATGCAGCCGACCCCGCCCACCGCCGCCAGGTCGGCGGCGAAGCGGGCCTGACCGTAGCGGTCCACCGGGTTCCAGTAGGTCATCACCAGGATCGGCACGGTCGGGTTGGCCGTGGTGACCTCGCGGACCGTGGCCAGCACGTCCTTGATCCGGATGCCGTTGCGCAGCGCGATGTCGTCAGCGGTCTGGATGGTCGCGCCGTCCAGGACCGGGTCGCTGTGCGGCAGACCGATCTCGACCACGTCCGCGCCGCCGTCGATCAGCGCCTGCACGGCCTTGGCCGCGCCCGGGATGGTCGGGAAGCCGGCCGGGAGGTAGCCGATCAGCGCGGCCCGGTTCTCCTCCTTGGCGTTCGCCAGGGTGGTGGTCAGCAGGGCGTTCGTCACTTGGCACCGCCGGAGGTCGCGTCGGAGGTCGAGTCGGAGATCGACTCCAGGGTCGAGTCGTCGAGCAGGCCGAAGTACTGCGCAGCGGTGTGCATGTCCTTGTCGCCACGACCGGACAGGTTGACCAGGATCACCGCGTCCGGGCCCAACTCGCGGCCCAACTCCAGCGCCCCGGCGAGGGCGTGGGAGCTCTCGATGGCCGGGATGATGCCCTCGGTGCGCGAGAGCAGCCGCAGCGCGTTCATCGCGTCCGCGTCGGTGCACGGCCGGTACTCGGCACGGCCGGAGTCCTTGAGGAAGGCGTGCTCCGGGCCGACGCCGGGGTAGTCCAGACCGGCGGAGATCGAGTGGGACTCGATGGTCTGGCCGTCCTCGTCCTGCAGCACGTAGGTGCGCGAGCCGTGCAGCACGCCCGGGTCGCCCTTGGTCAGGGTGGCCGCGTGCTTGGGCGTCTCCACCCCCTCACCGGCCGCCTCGATGCCGATCAGCCGGACCCCGGCGTCGGGAATGAAGTCGTAGAACGCGCCCATCGCGTTGGACCCGCCGCCCACGCAGGCGACGACGGCGTCGGGCAGCCGCCCGGTCCGGTCCAGCACCTGCGCGCGCGCCTCCTGGCCGATGACCCGGTGGAAGTCACGGACCATCATCGGGAACGGGTGCGGCCCGGCGACCGTGCCGAAGAGGTAGTGGGTGTTGTCGACGTTGGCGACCCAGTCGCGGAAGGCCTCGTTGATCGCGTCCTTGAGCGTCCGGCTGCCGGACTTCACCGGCACGACCTCGGCGCCGAGCATCCGCATCCGGGCGACGTTCAGCGCCTGGCGCTGGGTGTCGACCTCGCCCATGTAGATGGTGCAGTCCATGCCGAAGAGCGCGGCGGCGGTGGCGGTGGCCACGCCGTGCTGACCGGCGCCGGTCTCGGCGATCAGGCGGGTCTTGCCCATCCGCCTGGTCAGCAGGGCCTGACCGAGGACGTTGTTGATCTTGTGCGAGCCGGTGTGGTTCAGGTCCTCGCGCTTGAGCAGGATGCGCGCGCCCCCGGCCTCCGCGGAGAAGCGGTGGACGTCGGTCAGCGGGCTCGGACGGCCGGTGTAGTCCTTGAGCAGGGTCGACAGCTCGGCGGCGAAGGCGGGATCGGCCTTGGCCTTCTCGTACTCGTCGGCCACCTGCTCCACGGCGGCGACGAGCGCCTCCGGGATGAAGCGTCCGCCGTACGCGCCGAAGTAGCCGCGCGCGTCGGGGACGGATGTCACGTCGGACATGGGTGTTCCCTTGTGAAGGTATGCGTGAAGATGAAGACGGGGGTCAACTGGGACGGCTGGCGTGGCGCGTGCGCTGCCATCGCCGCCCCGGAACCTGACCGGGCTCCGCACCGATCACATACCGAACCCGTCGCCCCAACACGCGCCTTGCCGGCGCACGACACCCACGCGGCTTGCAGCCGCGCTGCAGGCCGGCATAGCCGGGCTGATGGGGGGAACGGGAGGTCACGGGACGATCATATCTGTTCGCTCCCGCAGGCAGTTGCAACACCTCAGGGGCGCGGGGCTCTGCTTGATCAACTGCGCGCGCGACAAGCCACCCTGCGAGGTAGAGCCCCGACCTGACAGTCGGTGCAACTACCGCCCGTGCCGCAGCGCCGGGTGCGCGCCTGCCGCAACGAGGTCGGCGACCGCCGACTTGGGGTCCTTGCCCGTGACCAGCGACTCGCCGACGAGGACCGCGTCCGCGCCCTCGTTCGCGTAGGCGATCAGATCGTGGGGGCCGCGGACGCCCGACTCGGCGACCTTGAGGACGTTGGCCGGGATCGCGTGCGCCACCTGCGCAAAGGTGTTGCGGTCGACCTCGAGGGTCTTCAGGTTTCGCGCGTTGACGCCGATGATCCGCGCGCCGGCGTCGACCGCGCGGGCGACCTCCTCCTCGTCGTGGACCTCGACCAGCGGGGTCAGGCCGATCGACTCGGCGCGCTCGATCAGCGACACGAGGGCGGGCTGCTCCAGCGCGGCGACGATCAGCAGGGCCAGGTCGGCCCCGTACGCGCGGGCCTCCCACAGCTGGTAGGCGGTGACGATGAAGTCCTTGCGCAGGACGGCCGTGTCGACTGCCGCGCGGACCGCCTTGAGGTCGGCCAGGGAGCCGCCGAAGCGGCGCTGCTCGGTCAGCACGGAGATCGCGGCGGCACCGCCCGCCGCGTAGTCCGCGGCCAGCGCGGCCGGGTCGGCGATCGCGGCCAGCGCGCCTTTGGAGGGGCTGGAGCGCTTGACCTCACAGATGACGGCCACTCCCTCGCCGCCCAGTGCGGCCACGCCGTCCTTGGCCTCCGGGGCCTTCGCGGCCAGCTCCTTGAGCTCGTCCAGCGACACCTGCGACTGACGCTCGGCGAGGTCCTCACGGACACCGGCGATGATCTCGTCGAGCACGCTCACTCGGGCGCCCCTCTTCACTCGGGAATTCCTCGGATCGGACGTCACCGGTTCAGCTCGGCTTCCGACAACTGTCGGATTCCAGTGTTCGATGAACTGCGTCGATGGTATCCGTCCTGCCTGTTCAACCCCGCATCGAGCGCATCCCGGTCTCGCCAGACGGACACCGTCAACAGGCCTTTGACCTGCTCAGGGAGCAAGAAACGCGCCGGTGGGAAGGTTGCGCAGGACGGTGAAGACGAGGACGACGGCGAGCAGCGCGAGCGTCCCCGTACGGCCCAACCGGGGCTGTGGGCGCGCCAGTCCGCGCACCTCGCGGGAGGCCCAGAGCACCAGGCCGCCGAGCAGCGCGGCGCAGAAGGCGACGCCGAGCGCGTTGTCGTGGAGCGCGCCAGCGAGGTCGCCACGGGTCAGCGCGTGCACCGCGCGCAGGCCGCCGCAGCCGGGGCACCACCAGCCGGTGAGCCGCAGGAAGGGGCAGACCGGGTAGTGGCCGGGCTGGTTCGGGTCCACAGCGGCCACGTAGCCCGTGGCCGCAGCCGTGCCCCCGATCAGCGCCAAGGGCACGGCAAGCCTCCGGCCCAGTGACGGCAGTGAGGGTACTGACTGCGGCACGGGCGCGGAGGCCGAAGAAGTCATACACCGATTCTCACGCGGCGCGGGCGCCGGAACCCGTAGGGACCCGCCGCGCCTGTGGAACCGAGGAGTCGCTCGGACGAGTCGGACGAGTCAGACGGTTCAGACGGACGCGCCGTTGCTGACCGGCTCCCGCTTCACCATCGGGTCGACGATGCTCGCGTGCGTGCTCGGCTTCTTGCCGAAGCCCGCGGCGGACATCATCTTGCCGACCGGCGCACCGGCGGCGGCGATGACCAGGCCGATGGCGACCACGATCGGCGACGGGATGACCATCCCGAAGGCCGCAACGAAGAAACCCACAAATGAGACGCCGACTGCGGTCCAGGCGGCCGTGGTGGATCCGTGGGAGTTTGCCGACATTACTGCTCCTCGTTCATAGGACTCTCCCGCCCGGGAGAGTTCTCCTGGTCCATTGTCCCGTATCGCCCGGGTCAGCCTGCAGTGGGGTCCTCACCCCGGTCCAGAGCCTTCCAGAGGTCGGCCGGGGAGTGGGTCGGTTCCGCCGCGGGCGCGCGCTTCGGGCGGGCCGGTTCGGCACCTGCCGGGGCGTCGTAGCGTGCGGACATGCCCGGCCAGGCGGCGCCCTTGGCGACGGTCAGCAGACCGGCCAGCACCAGCAGCACCCCGCCGAGCACGGCGACCCACGGCCAGGCCGAGTCGGAGATCCCGGTGGCGCTGACGTTCGCCAGCCCTATCGCCCGGGCAGCCTTCGCGTCCAGCGCCGAGCTGCCCGAGTTCGCCATCGCCGCGACTGCGGTGTACGCCGCGCCCGCGCCCGCCAGGGCGACCAGCGCGCCGAGCACCGCCCGTGCCCTGCCCCGCACCGCGAAGACCGCGACCACCGAGGCCAGCCCGACCAGCGCCATCGCGCCGGGCAGGCCACTGACCTCGCCGCCGTCGGCGGTCACCGTCCGGGTCACACCCTGGGCCTGGACCTCGCCGGAGACCCAGCCCTGCCCTGCCGCGACCAGCAGCAGCGCCGCTCCGAGGACCGAGAGGAACAGCGTCACCGCGAGGCTGCGTCGGCTGCCGGACCGGGACGGGGCGGCGGCTGCCGGCCCTGAAGCTGCGGGGTCTGAAGCTGCCGAGTCTGAAGCTGATGGGTCTGAGGGGGCGGGCGCTTCGGGGTTCACCGCTCCAGTGTGCCCTGCGCCGCCGACGCGACCGGACGCAGGGTGGCCGCCGAGGCGACCGCGCGCAGCACCGCCGCCGCCTTGTTGCGGCACTCCGCGTCCTCGTTCTCGGGAACCGAGTCGGCCACGACCCCGGCCCCGGCCTGGACGTAGGCCTTGCCGTCCCGGATCAGCGCGGTGCGGATGGCGATGGCGGTGTCCGCGTCCCCCGCGAAGTCGAAGTAGCCGACGCAGCCGCCGTAGAGACCACGACGGGTCGGCTCCAGCTCCTCGATGATCTGCATGGCGCGCGGCTTGGGCGCGCCCGAGAGCGTCCCGGCCGGGAAGCAGGCGGTCAGCACGTCGAAGGCGCTCCGCTCCGGGGCGACCTTGCCGGTGACCGTGGAGACGATGTGCATGACGTGGCTGTAGCGCTCGATCGTCATGAAGTCGACGACCTCGACACTGCCCGGCGCGCAGACCCGGCCCAGGTCGTTGCGGCCCAGGTCGACCAGCATCAGGTGCTCGGCCCGCTCCTTCGGGTCGGCCAGCAGCTCGGCGGCGAGGTCCGCGTCGTGCTCGGGCGTCGTGCCGCGCGGGCGCGTGCCGGCGATCGGGTGCACCATCGCCTCGCCGTCCTCGACCTTGACCAGCGCCTCAGGGCTGGAGCCGACCACGTCGAACGGCAGGCCGCCGGGCTCGGCGGCGGCGAAGCGGAAGAGGTACATGTACGGGCTGGGGTTGGTGGTCCGCAGCACTCGGTAGACGTCCAGCGCGCTGGCCGGGCAGTCCACCTCGAACCGCTGCGAGGGCACCACCTGGAACGCCTCGCCCGCGCGGATCCGCTCCTTCACCGTCTCCACCGCCGCCCGGTACGGGGCGCCGCCGAACGGCGAGACCGCCTCGACGGAGCTGACCGGCGTCAGCGTCGCGGCCCCGACGTCGGCGGGGCGGCCGAAGTCGGCGGTCATCGCGTCGAGCCGGGCGACCGCGTCGGCGTAGGCGGCGTCGACGCCGGTCGGCTGGGCGTCGCGGTTGACCGCGTTGGCGATCAGCAGGACCGAGCCGTCCTTGTGGTCCAGGACGGCGAGATCGTCCGCGAAGAGCATGGTCAGCTCGGGCAGCCCGAGGTCGTCGGGCGTGAGGCTCGGCAGCTTCTCCAGCCGCCGGACGATGTCGTAGCCGAGGTAGCCGACCATGCCGCCGGTGAACGGCGGCAACTCCCCGCCCTGGTGCAGGTCGCGCGGCCCGCGCAGGGCCTCGATGGTCGCCCGCAGCACGACCAGCGGATCGCCCTCGGTCGGCACCCCGACGGGCGGCGTCCCGAGCCAGCGCGCGTTGCCGTCGGCGCCGACGGTGAGGGACGCGCTGCAGCGCACCCCGACGAACGAGTAACGCGACCAGGCGCGCCCCTGCTCCGCACTCTCCAGCAGGAAGGTGTTCGGCCGCTCCCCCGCGAGCTTGCGGTAGACGCCGACGGGCGTGTCCCCGTCGGCGAGCAGCCGCCGCGTCACCGGGATCACCCGGCGATCCACGGCGAGCTTGCGGAACGTGTCGAGATCGGGGGTGACGCTACCGCTGGTCATGCGTCGGAGCGTACCGGCTCACGCCGTGGCGACCGGCAGTTGACCGGCGTCGAAGCAGGTCCGGTCACCGGTGTGGCAGGCCGCGCCGTGCTGGTCGACCTTGACCAGGAGGGTGTCGCCGTCGCAGTCGATCGCCACGGACTTGACCACCTGCACGTGCCCGGAGGTGTCGCCCTTGACCCAGTACTCGGACCGGCTGCGGCTCCAGTAGGTGCAGCGTCCGGTGGTGAGGGTGCGATGCAGCGCCTCGTCGTCCATCCAGCCCATCATCAGCACTTCGCCCGTGTCGTACTGCTGAGCGATGGCGGGGACCAGCCCGTTCGCATCCCGCTTGAGCCGTACGGCAACGGCGGGATCGAGATCGGTGGTGTTCGGGACGGCAGGTGAGGCGGACATGGCTTCATTATCCGCGACGGGGAAGTCGCACTACCCCAGGGGCGTGCAGCTTCCCCGTTGCCCATGAGCGACGCACCCTGTCCAGCGCGCGGAGCGCCCGGCATTCTGTTCCCCATGACGCTCCTCGGGGGACCGCGCAGCGCGCGGATCAGGCTGGCCGCAGGCCTTCTCGCCGTGCTGGTCGTGGTCGCGATCGCGGTGACGCTGGCTCTGCAGGCCAAGCCGCCCAAAGCCCTCGCGCAGCCGAAGCCCGTGGCCACCCCCTCGCCCACGAAGGCGACGCCCACCCCGATACCCAGCCCGACGCCGTCGCTGCCGAACACCTTCGCCTACATCTCGCTCCAGCCCGGCGACTGCTTCGACTCCCCCGCCTTCACCCGCACGCTCTCGCTGCTCGCGAAGCGCCCCTGCACCGCTCCGCACGACGCGGAGGTCACCCAGCTGGCCACGCTGCCGTCCGGGTTGAGCTCCTACCCGGCGATCGTCAGCCGCGCGCTGACGCTCTGTGAGCCGATCGACGCCGCCGCCTACCGCAGGCAGTCCGGGGGGACCGCCCTCCAGTACTACGAGCTCTACCCGACCCTGGCCGACTACCAGGCGGGTCGACATACCGTCACCTGTGCGCTCTCCGGCGGGAGTTACCAAGGCGCGCGGAAACTCACCGCCCCCCTCGCGAACTGATCCGGGCCACCCGCCGTACCCTTGGGCCATGTCGAATCTGGGACGCCGTGAGCGCCTGCTGCTGGCTGATCTGCTGGAGAGCGTCGGCCCCGAGGCCCCGACGCTGTGCGAGGGGTGGAACACCGCGGACCTCGCCGCACACGTGGTCGTCCGGGAGCGACGGCCGGACGCCGCCGGCGGGATCCTGTTGAAGCCCCTGGCCGCGCGGCTGGAGCGGGTGCGGAGCGACTACGTGGCCAAGCCGTACGCCGAGCTGGTCGAGGCGATCCGGGTCGGGCCGCCCGCCTACTCGCCGTTCCGGCTGCCGGGCATGGAGGACGCCGGGAACACGATGGAGTTCTTCGTCCACAGCGAGGACGTGCGTCGCGCCCAACCCGACTGGTCGGCACGGGTGTTGGACGAGGAGCTGAGCGAGGCGCTGTGGAAGCGGATCAGCGGGATGGCGCGACTGAACGGACGTCGCTCCCCCGTCGGGCTGGTGCTGCGCCGTCCGGACGGACAGACCGCCGTGGCGAAGAAGGGCTCGCCCGTGGTGACCGTGACCGGTGAGCCGGGCGAGCTGGTGATGTTCGGCATGGGCCGTCAGGCGCACGCTCGCGTCGAGTTCGAGGGCGACGAGGAGGCCGTGGCCAAGGTCATGGGGGCGAAGTTCGGGATCTGAGCGCGATCTCCAGCTCGAACCGGGAGTCGGGGTCGGCCAGCGCCGGGCCGAACAGGCGCTGGACCTGGTGCAGGCGTTGCCGCGCGGTCTGCGGGTGGATCCCCAGTCGCGCGGCGACCTCCGGTGCGCTGCCCCGGTTCGTCTGCAGCCACGCCAGCAGCGTCTCGGCGAGGCGCTGGTACTGCTTGGGCGTCAGCCCTTCGAGCGGCTGCAGCCGCCGCGCCGTGATCAGCCGGATCAGCGGCTCGTCGGCGAGCAGCAGCAGGTCGGACAGGTGCGCGTCGCAGACGACCGGCGACCCGGTCTCCCTCGCCGTCTCCGTCGCCGCCCGCGTGTGCAGCGCCCGCGTGTGCAGCGCCCGCGCCCAGCGGAGCGAGTCCGCGGCCTGCTCGGGCGGCACGGTGGGGCCGATGACCGCGCGGCGGGTGGCCAGCAGCGCCTGGATCTGGGGGTCGCGCAGCTGGAGTGACGGCTCGGGCACGACCAGGAACGGTTCCGGGCCGTCGAGTTCGGCCAGGACCGCCTCCGGCAACCCGTGTCCTCGCGGCCCGGCCGACCTGCTCGGTCCGCCGCCCGGCGACGGCGGGTCCGATGCGAGCGCAACCGCACAGAGATGCCACGGCAGCGGCCAGTCGGCGAGCTCCGCCGCGGCCTCCAGGTGCTTCAGATCGCCACCACCCCGTGTCAGCAGGGCGAGCAACTGGGAACGGGCGCGGCCGAGTTCGCCCGCCTCGTCGACCTGGGCACGGGCGTAGCCGCGGACCGAGGCGGCGGCGAGTTCGTCGATGTGCGCGAAGATCGCCTCGGCCAGCACGACCAGCAGCTCGGTGCCCAGCCCGACCCGACGGGCGATCCGGGCGTAGCGGCGCCAGGCGACGCGCGCGCCCAGCCGGTAGGCGGCCTGCAACGCGTCCAGACTGCGGCCCTCGGCCAGCTCCCCACGGCCCAGCGCGCGGTACACGCGCATGCGTTCGGGGGTGTCGCGCCGGGCTCCCTCGATCAGGTCGGCGAATTCCGCGAGCGCGGTCTCGACACCGTGCTGGATTCCCGCACCGAATTTCCCGGAAAGCGGCCGGGAGAATTCGGGCACCTGTTGTCTGATCTCCCCGATGATTTCCGCCGCGATGGCCCGCTCTTCCTTGCGCAGTTCGGCGGCCAGCGATCTGGGCAATACACTCCACGGCTCGCTCAAGCCTGCTCCCTCCTACGCTACCGGCCAGTATGAGGCGATGTTACCGGCCGGTCAATAGGGATGCACCAGCATGTTCCACGAGGTTTCGTGAGCGTTTCAGCGCGGCCGGGCACGCGTTCGGGGCAGTTCCGCTCACGATTCGCCTCGCGCTGCCATTCTTCTTGACCACTCCTCCCGGATTTCCTAGCATCCTCGCCGAAATCCACCCGAAATTCTCGGACGAACGGGTCGAGGACGGAGACTCCCATGCGCAGAAGAACACTCGCGGTGGTCGTCGCGGCGGCCGGAATCACGGCTTTCGCAGCACAACCGGCGTCCGCCGCCTGGTATCCGGTGGACTACCACTTCAACATCGGTTTCGCGGCCGGCTTCTTCGCTCCCGGCAGCGCCCCGGCCGGAGCGAACGACTGGAGCTGCAAGCCCAGCGCCGCCCACCCGGACCCGGTGGTCCTGGTGCACGGGACGCTGGAGAACATGAACGACAACTGGGGCGGCGCCTCGCCGCTCCTCGTGGACGACGGCTACTGCGTCTTCGCCTTCGACTACGGCGGGCCGAGCGCGTCGTCGCCGATCCAGGGCACCGGTGCGATCGAGGACGGGGCCGCCCAGCTGTCGTCCTTCGTCGACCAGGTGCTGGGCGCCACCGGCGCGGCCAGGATCGACCTGGTCGGCCACTCCCAGGGCGGCATGATGCCGCGTTACTACATCAAGGACCTCGGCGGCGCGGCCAAGGTGGCCAAGCTGGTGGCGCTCTCGCCCTCCAACAACGGCACCACGCTGGACGGCATCACCCAACTCGCCCAACAGCTCAACGTGTTGGAGCCCGCCAACGGACTGCTGAGCGCGGCGTGCGCGTCCTGTGTCGAGCAGGAGGTCGGCTCGTCGTTCCTGACCGCGCTGAACGCGGGCGGCGAGACCGTGGCGGGGATCGACTACACCGTCATCGCCACCAAGGACGACGAGGTGGTCACCCCGTACACCAACGCCTTCCTGCCTGCCGCGCCGAACGTCACGGACATCACCGTCCAGGACCAGTGCGCGCTGGACCAGTCCGACCACCTGGAGATCGCCTACGACCCGGTGGCCCTGACGGACATGCTCAACGCCCTCGACCCGGCCCACCGGCAGCCGGTCCCGTGCGAGGTCGTGCTCCCGGTGACCGGACCCCTGGTCGGCTAGCGGCTAGGAGTCCTTCGAGGGCTTTTCGGTCGCCTGGTGGAGCGCCGCCTCACCCTCGGTGTCGAGGTGCGGCAGCAGCCGGTCCAGCCACCGGGGCACCCACCAGGCGTGCCGTCCGAGCAGCGTCATCACAGCCGGGACCAGAAGCAGCCGGACGACGGTGGCGTCCACCAGGACGCTGACGGCGAGGCCCAGGCCGAGCATCTTGACCACGATGCTGTCGCTCAGGATGAAGGCCGCGAAAACGCTGAACATGATCAGCGCCGCACAGGTGATCACCCGTGCGGTGATCTCCAGGCCGTAGGCGACGCTGTCCTCGGCTCGTTGGGTGCGCAACCACGCCTCGTGGACGCGGGAGAGCAGGAAGATCTCGTAGTCCATGCTGAGACCGAAGATGATGGCGAACATCATCATCGGCACGTAGCTCTCGATCGGCACCTTCCCGGCGACGCCCAGCGCGGTGCCGCCCCACCCCCACTGGAAGACCGCGACCACCACACCGTAGGAGGCGCCGATCGAGAACAGGTTCAGTACGGCCGCCTTGAGCGCGACCAGGATGCCTCGGAAGACCGCAAGGATGATCAGGAACGCCAGCGCGACCACGACCGCGATGATCAGCACCAGCCTGGAGCTGATGATCTCGGTGAAGTCCTGCTGGGCGGCGGTCACCCCGGTCACGTAGGTCTTGGCCGTCGTACCGGTGGCGCCCTGCGGCAGGGCGACGTCCTTGAGGTGGTTGAACAGGTGGGTGGTGGCGGCATCCTGCGGCCGCCCGGTCGAGATCGCCGTGCCGGTCAGGACGTTCCCGTTGCTGGTGGGCTGGAGCGGGCTGACGCTGGCCGCGTTCGGGACGCCGGTCAGCGCCTTCTGCATGTCGGCCGCGAGCGTGGACCGCTGACTCGACGGCACCGAGCTCTGGTCGATCACCAGGGTGAACGGCCCGTTGGCACCCGGCCCGAAGCCCTGGCTGATCAGGTCGAAGGCACGGCGGTCGGTGAAGGAGGTCGGGTCCGCGCCGTCGTCGATATGGTCGAGCCGGATCGAGAAGAGCGGGATCGCCAGGATCCCGAGCACCACCACGCCCGCCGCCAGGAACCACCACGGGCGGCGCTCGACGCGCTGGGCGTAGCGGTGCCAGAAGCCGTGCTGCTCCTCCTCGGGCTCCTCGGCCTTCGCCCCGGCGTCCTCTCCGGCCACCGGACCGCCCTCGGCCACGGGAGTCTTCAGACAGAACCGGTCGATCCGGGGCCCGATCAGCCCGGCCAGCGCCGGCACCAGGGTGAGTGCGCCGGCCACGGCGGTGATCACCGTGACCGCGGCCGCGATGCCGAGACGGCCGATGAAGCTGAGGCCCGACACGTACAGGCCGGCCAGGGCCACGATGACGGTGCAGCCCGAGACCAGGACCGCGCGCCCGCTCGTGGTGACGGCGACACCTGCCGCGACGTGGGGTTCCTCCCCGTCCATGATCAGCTGTCGGAAGCGGGTGATCAGGAACAGCGCGTAGTCGATGCCCACGCCGAGGCCGATCATGGTGGCCAGGGTCGGCGAGACGCTGGCGAAGTCGATGGCGGCCGCGAGCAGGCTGAGGCAGCTGAGCCCCACGATCACGCTGATCAGGGCCGTCACCAACGGCAGCCCGGCTGCGATCAGACTCCCGAAGCCGACGACCAGGACCACGATGGCCACCGCGAAGCCGATGGCCTCACTGGTCAGGTCCTTGGCATGAGGCCTGGCCGCCTCCCCCAGCGGTCCGCCGTACTCGACCTCCAATCCCGCCGAGCGCAGCGGCCCGACCGCGGCGTCGACGCCGTTCAGGTAGTCGCTGCCCAGCGCGGCGGGATTCTTGTCGAAGCGGACCGTGATGTACCCGATCGTGCCGTCCTTGGACAGCGCGCCGGTCTGGGTCGTGCCGCCGGAGGAGTTCGGCTGCGGCAGCGGGTTCTGCACGGACAGCACGTGGTCGAGGTGCTGCAACGAGGAGACGGCCTGGTTCACCTGGGTGGTGAAGTCCGTCAGCGGCTTCGCGTCGTGCATCACGATCGTCGCGCTGGTGCCGCCGATGCTCGGGGCGTTCGCCTGGAGGACGTTCGCACCCTTCTGCGACTGGCTGTCAGGGAGGTTGAAGTCGTCGGAATAGGTGCCGCCGATGGTGTTCTGCAGGCCGTGCAGCACGCCCAGGACCACCAGCCACATCACGATCACGACGATCGCGTGGCGAGCGCACCATTCACCGAGGCGTTGCAGGATGCCTTTCCGCACTCGTTCAGTATCAGAGCGTCACCAGCTGGTCCGGCAATCCGGGCGCGTCCGTTCGGAGTCCGCGTCAGAGCCGAACGGGGTGCCCGTCCTCATGCAGGGACTGCTTGACCTCCGCGATCGTCAGATCGCCGAAGTGGAAGACGCTGGCCGCCAGCACCGCGTCGGCTCCGGCCGTGACCGCCGGGGCGAAGTCGGCGAGCTTGCCCGCGCCGCCACTGGCAATGACCGGGACGGAGACGGCCTTGCGCACCGCGGTGATCATCTCCAGGTCGTAGCCGTCCTTGGTGCCGTCGGCGTCCATCGAGTTCAGCAGGATCTCGCCGGCACCGAGCTCGGCGGCCCGGGTCGCCCACTCGACGGCGTCGATGCCGGTGCCGGTGCGCCCGCCGTGCGTGGTGACCTCGAAGCCGGACGCCGTGGACCCGGCCTCGGTCCCTTCCGGAACCCGCCGCGCGTCCACGGACAGCACCAGCACCTGGCGGCCGAAGCGCTGCGCGATCTCGCGGATCAGCTCCGGCCGGGCGATGGCGGCGGTGTTGACGCCGACCTTGTCCGCGCCCGCGCGCAGCAGCTTGTCCACGTCGTCGACGGTGCGGACGCCGCCGCCGACCGTCAGCGGGATGAAGACCTGCTCCGCCGTGCGGCGCACGATGTCGTAGGTGGTCTCCCGGTCGCCCGAGGAGGCGGTGATGTCCAGGAACGTCAGTTCGTCGGCTCCCTGGGCGTCGTAGAGCTTGGCCAGCTCGACCGGGTCGCCCGCGTCGCGCAGGTTCTGGAAGTTGACGCCCTTGACCACCCGACCGGCGTCGACGTCCAGGCAGGGGATCACGCGGACCGCGAGGGTCATCTGGGAAGCTCCAAGTTCTTCTTGTAGGCGTCGACCTCGACCTCCACGGACATCCGCGAGTCGAGCAGCGCGTTGACGACGACCATCGTGCAGGCGGGACGGACCTCGGCGAGGATCTCGCGATGCGCCCGGCCGACCTCGTCGGTGTCACGCGCGTGGGTGACGTACAGGCGGGTGCGGACCACGTCCGCCTTGCCGAGGCCGAAGCGGGAGAGCGCGTCCAGGGCCACGCCGAAGGCGGCCACGGTCTGGTCGTAGGGGGATCCCTCGAACCGGACCGAGCCGTCGTCCCAGGCGGTGCAGCCCGAGACGAAGACGAAATCCCCTGCGGCGACGGCGCGTGCGAAGCCGTACTGCTCCTCCCAGGGGGAGTAACCGCCCACGTGCCGTCGATCCTGCGTCATCCCGCGACCTCCATCGGTGTCAGGACACTGCTGCGAGAGCCTCTTCGAGCGTGAACGCCTGCGCGTAGAGGGCCTTGCCCACGATGGCCCCCTCCACACCTTCGGGCACCAGCGTCGCGATGTCACGCAGGTCCTGCAGCGAGGACACGCCGCCGGAGGCGACGACGGCCCGGTCGGTGGCGGCGCAGACGTTGCGCAGCAGCTGGAGGTTGGGGCCGGTCAGCGTGCCGTCCTTGTCCACGTCGGTGACGACGTAGCGGGCGCAGCCCTCGGCGTCCAGGCGGGCCAGCGCCTCGTAGAGGTCGCCGCCCTCGCTGGTCCAGCCGCGGCCGCGCAGCGTGGTGCCGACCACGTCGAGGCCGACGGCGATCCTGTCGCCGTACTCCGCGATGACCTTGGCGACCCACTCCGGGGACTCCAGCGCGGCGGTGCCGAGGTTCACTCGGGCGCAGCCGGTGGCCAGCGCGGCGCGCAGCGACTCGTCGTCCCGGATGCCGCCGGAGAGCTCGACCTTGACGTCGAGTCGGCCGGTGACCTCGGCCAGCATCGCGCGGTTGTCGCCGGTGCCGAAGGCGGCGTCCAGGTCGACCAGGTGGATCCACTCGGCCCCGGCCTGCTGCCAGGCGAGCGCGGCGGCAAGCGGCTCTCCGTAGGAGGTCTCCGAGCCGGACGCGCCCTTGACCAGGCGGACCGCCTGGCCGTCGCGGACGTCGACGGCAGGGAGGAGGGTCAACTTGTTGGTGGTCACAGCGTGTCGATCCAGTTCTTGAGCAGGGCGGCGCCGGCGTCGCCGGACTTCTCGGGGTGGAACTGCGTGGCGGAGAGCGGGCCGTTCTCCACGGCGGCGACGAACGGCTCGCCGTGCTCGGCCCAGGTGACCAGCGGCGGGCGCAGCTGCTCGATCGGCGACAGCTCCCAGTGGCGCACGCCGTAGGAGTGCACGAAGTAGTAGCGGGCCTCCGCCGGCAGGCCGGCGAAGAGCCGGGAGCCCTCGGCCGGCTTGACGGTGTTCCAGCCCATGTGCGGCACGACGGGCGCGCGCAGCGGCTCGACCGTGCCGGGCCACTCGTCGCAGCCCTCGGTCTCGATGCCGTGCTCGACGCCGCGGGCGAAGAGGATCTGCATCCCCACGCAGATCCCGAGCACCGGGCGGCCACCGGCCAGGCGGCGGCCGATGATCCGGTCCCCCTTGACGGCCTTGAGGCCGTCCATGCAGGCGGCGAAGGCGCCCACACCGGGCACCAGCAGGCCGTCGGCGGCAAGGGCCTCGTCGAAGTCGGAGGTGATCACGGCCTCCGCACCGACGCGCTCCAGGGCGCGCTGGGCGGAGCGGACGTTGCCGGAGCCGTAGTCGAGGACGACCACGCTCTTGGCGGTCATGGCAGGGGTCCCTTCCGGGTCAGATGCGCATTCAGATGCGCATGAAGCCTGCGGCCAGGCTCATGACGGCGCAGACGAGCAGCAGCACGATGACGCCCTTGGGAAGCTTCTGCTTCCAGAACGAGTAGGCGCCGCCGCCCAGGAACAGTCCGAGGAAGACGAGAAGAAACGAAACCGTGCTCACAACGCACCCTTGGTCGACGGGATGATGCCCGCCGCGCGGGGGTCCAGCTCGGACGCGTAGCGCAGTGCGCGCGCCAGCGCCTTGAACTGGGCCTCGACGATGTGGTGGGCGTTACGCCCATACGGTACGTGGACGTGGAGCGCGACCTGCGCCTGGGCCACGAAGGACTCCAGGATGTGCCGGGTCATGGTGGTGTCGTAGGAGCCGATCATGGGGGCCATGCCCTCGGGCTCGTGGTGCACCAGGTACGGACGGCCGGACAGGTCGACGGTGACCTGCGCAAGGGACTCGTCCAGCGGCACGGACGCGTCGGCGAAGCGGCGGATGCCGACCTTGTCGCCGAGCGCCTGGCGGAACGCGGCACCCAGCGCCAGCGAGGTGTCCTCGATGGTGTGGTGGGTGTCGATGTGCAGGTCGCCGTCGGTCTTCACGGTGAGGTCGAAGAAGCCGTGGCGGCCGAGCTGGTCGAGCATGTGGTCGTAGAAGCCGACGCCGGTTGCGATGTCGGTCTTACCGGAGCCGTCCAGGTCTATCTCGACCTTGACGGAGGTCTCCTTGGTGGTGCGCTCGACGCGGCCGATGCGGTGCTGGTCGCTGTGGGACATGGTTAGCGGTTCTCCAGAGAGGAGGCGCGCGCGGAGCGCGACGTTGAAAGGGTGGCGGCGGGGAGGGCTGCGCGGACGGCGTCGAGGAAGGCGTCGTTCTCGGCCGGGGTGCCCGCCGTGACCCGCAGCCGTCCGGGCACGCCGTTGTCGCGCACCAGCACGCCCTGATCCAGGATCGCCTGCCAGATGGCGTGGGTGTCCTCGAAGCGGCCGAACTGGACGAAGTTGGCGTCGGAGTCGGTGACCTCCAAGCCCATCGCGCGCAGTTCGGTGACGATGCGGTCCCGCTCGGCCTTGAGCCGGTCGACGTAGCCGAGCAGGACGTCGGTGAACTCCAGCGCGGCCAGCGCCGTCGCCTGGGTCACCGCGGAGAGGTGGTACGGGAGCCGGACCAGCTGGACCGCGTCGACCACGGCGGGTGCGGCGGCCAGGTAGCCGAGGCGCAGCCCGGCCGCGCCGAAGGCCTTGGACATGGTCCGGGTGACCACCAGCAGCGGGCGGCCTTCGAGGAGCGGCAGCAGCGAGGGCCGGTGCGAGAACTCGACGTAGGCCTCGTCGACGATCACCAGCGTCGGCTTGACGGCCTGGGCGGCGTCGTAGAGCCGCTCCACCGTCTCGCGGGCGACGGCGGTGCCGGTCGGGTTGTTGGGCGAGCAGACGAAGAGCACGTCCGGTCGGTCGGCGGCGAGCACCGCCTCGGCGGACACGACGTCGATGGTGAAGTCCGGGTTGCGCGGGCCCTCGATCCAGTCGGTGCCGGTACCGCGCGAGATCAGGTCGTGCATCTGGTAGGTCGGCGCGAAACCGAGCGCGGTGCGCCCGGGGCCGCCGAAGGTCTGCAGCAGCTGCTGGATGATCTCGTTGGAGCCGTTGGCGGCCCACACCTGCTCGGTGCTGACGGTGTGTCCGGTGGAGGCGGACAGGTAGCCGGCCAGCGCGGTGCGCAGCTCGACGGCGTCGCGGTCCGGGTAGCGGTTGAGGTCGCGGGCGGCCCCGGCGACGCGCTCCGCGATCCGGGCGACCAACGCGTCCGGGAGGGAGTACGGGTTCTCGTTGGTGTTGAGCAGCACGGGCACGTGCAACTGCGGTGCGCCGTAGGGGGACTTGCCCTTGAGCTCGTCGCGGATGGGCAGGTCGTCGATGTCCCTGATGTCACTCACTGATTGGGTACCGTCCAGTCGAAGCGGGCCCGGATCGCGTCACCGTGGCCCGGCAGGTCCTCTGCGTTGGCGAGCGTGACCACATGTCCGGCCACCTCGGCCAGCGCGTCGCGGTCGTAACTCACCACATGGATGCCACGCAGGAAGGACTGGACGGAGAGTCCCGAGGAGTGGCAGGCACATCCGCCGGTCGGCAGGACGTGGTTGGAACCGGCCGCGTAGTCGCCCAACGAGACGGGCGCGTACGGGCCGACGAAGACCGCGCCCGCGTTGACCACGCGTGCGGCGACCGCCTCGGCGTCGGCGGTCTGGATCTCCAGGTGCTCGGCGCCGTAGGCGTTGACCACCTCGAGGCCCTGCTGCAGGTCGCGGACCAGCACGATGCCGGACTGCGGGCCACCGAGCGCGGTGGTGATGCGCTCACTGTGCTTGGTCGCCTCGACCTGTCCGGGCAGCTCGCGCTCGACGGCCTCGGCCAGCGGGACCGAGTCGGTCACCAGGATCGAGGCGGCCATCGGGTCGTGCTCCGCCTGGCTGATCAGGTCGGCGGCCACGTGGCGGGCGTCGGCGGTCGCGTCGGCGAGGACCACGATCTCCGTCGGCCCGGCCTCGGCGTCGATGCCGATCCGGCCCTTGAGCAGGCGCTTGGCGGCGGCGACCCAGATGTTGCCCGGTCCGGTGACCAGGTTGACCGGACGGCACTCCCCCGCCCCGAAGGCGAACATGGCGATCGCCTGGGCGCCGCCGACGGCGTAGACCTCGTCCACGCCGAGCAGCGCGCACGCCGCCAGGATGGTCGGGTGCGGCAGGCCCCCGAACTCCTTCTGCGGCGGGGAGGTCACAGCCAGCGAGCCGACGCCCGCCTCCTGGGCCGGGACGACGTTCATGACGACGGACGACGGGTAGACGGCCAGACCGCCCGGCACGTAGAGGCCGACGCGCTCGACCGGGACCCAGCGCTCGGTGACCGAGCCGCCGGGGACGACCTGGGTGGTGTGATCGGTGCGGCGCTGCTCGCGGTGGACCAGGCGGGCGCGGCGGATCGACTCCTCCAGCGCGGCCCGGACGGCGGGGTCGAGCGTCGTAAGGGCGGCGGTGATGGCCGCCTTCGGGACGCGGATGTCGGTCAGTCGAACCCCGTCGAAACGCTCCGTGATCTCGATCAGCGCTTCGACGCCACGATGATGGACGTCCTCGCAGATCGGCCGCACCTTCGCCAGGGCGGCCTCGACGTCGAGCTCGGCGCGCGGCAGCAGGCCGCCGCGCGGGTCTTCGGTGGAGCCTCGGAGGTCGATTCGCGAAATCACGCTGTCAAGTCTAGAGAACGGAAGAAACGGACGTGCTCCCGTATCACTCTCTGATACCCGCGGTGAGACGGGCGGTGACCTTGTACGACGGGCCCCGGACCCGTTCGGCCGCGCCGGACTCGCTGCGGAGCCCCGGGCGCGTCAGCGTGGGAGAGGTTCCCAGGCCCACGGAGGGCGGCACAACCGACCGTGGGCCGGGACCCTGCGAGCGCCCGTACCGGAGAGCTGCCCCGAGCGCGACCCGGTACGGGCACCGCGAGGCCGTGCGCGACCGCCTGCGCATGGGTGCGCATCACTGCGCGGCGACGGGCTTCGATGCGCAGAGCTGCACGCCGACTCGGGAGTAGCCCGTAATCTTGCGCACGTGACGGAACGGCTGCCCCTCTTCCCGCTGGGTTCGGTGCTCTACCCAGGCCTGGTGCTCCCCCTGCACGTCTTCGAGGAGCGCTACCGGAGGCTGATGGCCGATCTGACGGCGGGACCGGAGCCGCACCGCTTCGGCGTCGTGGCGATCCGCGACGGGCGCGAGGTCGCCCCGACCGGTGCGGACGCCGTGTCTCCGGCCCTGGCGGGCCTCGGTCCCGACCCGCACCGGGCGCTGTTCGAGATGGGCTGCGTCGCCGAGATCGCGCAGTTGCAGCCGCACGCCGACGGCCGGTTCGAGCTGCTGGCGACGGGGACCACCCGTTTCCGCATCCTGTCCATCGACGCGACCGGCCCGTACCTGACCGCCGAGGTCGAGACGGTCGAGGAGCAGACCGGCCCGGAGGCGAAGGTGCTGGCCGCCGGCGTGGAGCGGGTCTTCCGCGCCTACCAGAAGCGCCTGGCGGGCGCGCGCGAGAGCAGCGTCTCCGGCGCGCAGGAGCTGCCGGACGACCCGACCGTCCTCTCCTACCTGGTCGCGGCCGCGTCCGTGCTGGACACCCACGACAAGCAGCAGCTGCTGGCCGCCGAGACGGCGAGCGACCGGCTCCGCGCCGAACTGCGCCTGCTGCGCCGCGAGGCGGCGGTCCTGGCCAAGCTCCCCTCCCTCCCGGCGGTGGAGCTGACCCGGCAGGCCTTCAACCCGAACTGACGCCGGCTCAGGTGGGCGCAGACAGATCCGACGCACCGAGGGCGGGCATGGCGAAGAAGGCGAAGGGCGGTCAGGGCACCCCGGCGACGGTGGCCCTGGACCGGGCCGGTGTGACGTACTCGGTCCACGCCTACGCGCACGACCCGTCCGCCGACTCCTACGGCGGCGAGGCCGCCGAGGCCCTCGGCGTGTCGCCCGACCGGGTCTTCAAGACCCTGGTCGCGGAGGTCGACGGCGCGCTGGTGGTGGGCGTCGTGCCGGTGGCCGGGCAGCTCGACCTCAAGGCGCTCGCCGCCGCCGTCGGCGGCAAGCGCGCGTCGATGGCCGACCCGGCCGCGGCCGAACGCAGCAGCGGCTACGTCCGCGGCGGCATCTCGCCGCTCGGGCAGCGCAGGCCGCTGCGTACCGTCCTGGACGCGACCGCGCTGGACCACCCGACGGTCTTCGTCTCGGCCGGGCGCCGCGGCCTGGAGGTCGAGCTCCCGGCCCAGGCCCTCGCCGACCTCACCGGCGGGCTCTTCGCCCCGATCGGACGCGCCTGAAGGTCCGGGCTCAGGACACCGTGACCTGGACCGGCGACGTCGTCACCGGCTCCGACCAGTACTTGCCCTGGTAGACCCAGGCATAGGTGCCGGTGCCGGTGACCTTCACCGACGCGGACATGTAGCCCTGGCTGTCCGTTGTGGTCGTTTTCACGGTCTGCCACGTCGAGCCGCCCTGCGGCTTGAAGCAGAGCAAGACCGGCTGGCCGGTGTTGGGCACCCACAGCTGCGTCTGCCAGTCGGGCTGCTGCAACTGGCCCTCGATGTCGATCGGCTGGCCCGTGGTGGCGGTCGGCGGGACGCCGGTGATGACGGCCGAGGCGGACTTCCTGATGAAGAAGTCGCCCGCCGTGTCCGACTCGAAGTGGTCGCCGTCGTTGGCGTTGGCCGTGGCCTCCACGTGCCACTGACCTGCCATGTCGTCGAAGAGCTGCTGCTTGGTGATGTCGACCGAGACGGTCCCGGTGCAGACCGAGACCTCCTTGCTCTTCGCCACGCAGGTCGTCGACGAGGGCCGGAGCACGCCGTAGTTGCCGCCCCAAATCCCGATCTTGTCGACGGACTTGATCCCCGACTTGTCCTTCGCCGTGACCGCGAAGGTGAAGCTCGTCCGGTCCGTCGGTCCGAGCACCACCGGCTTCCCGCCGTTGACCTCGACGGAGACAATCCGAGTGTCCCCGCTGGTCTGCTTCTGCCCGATCGAGGGCAGCACTATCCCGCCCACCGCGAGCACTCCGGACACCACCAGGAGCACGGACCTTCTGCGCATCTTCCTCTTCCAAACAGCTCGACCGGCCCCCATTGTCCCCGAACGGGAGAAGGAACCGTCCACCCCTGCCGACATGACCGCCCGCCTCCGGCGTAGGCTTTCCGTCGGCCCGCATCACCAACCAAGCGCATCACCAACCAAGCGCAGCACCAGCCAAGCGCAGCGCCGGCCAACCGCAGCGCCAGCCGCAGCACAGAGAGACCCAGGGCCGTTGAGGGAGCACGTGAACACGGTGGCAACACCGCAGGCGACGCCGCTCGGCACGGCCACACCCTGCTGCTCGGTGCGGGACCTGGTGAAGACGTACCGGGTGGGCCGGGGCGCGAACGCCACCGAGGTCCGCGCCAATGCCGGGATCTCGCTGGAGATCCGCCGCGGCGAGGTCTTCGGCCTGCTGGGCCCCAACGGCGCGGGCAAGTCGACGCTGGTCCGCCAGCTCACCGGGCTGCTGCGCCCGGACTCCGGCTCCATCGAGATCCTCGGCCACGACATCGTGCGCCACCCCGACCGCGCCGCGCGCCTGCTCGCCTACCTCGGCCAGGAGTCGACCGCGCTCGACGAGCTGACCGTCCACCTGGCGATCGAGACCACCGCCCGGCTGCGCGGCCTGGGCAGCGCCGACGCCCGGCGGGCCACCGCCGACGTGATCGACGAACTGGCCCTCGGCCCGATCGCCACCCGTCCGCTGGCCAAGCTCTCCGGCGGCCAGCGCCGCCTCGCCTGCTTCGGCGCGGCGCTCGCCGGTGCGCGCCCGTTGCTGGTGCTGGACGAGCCGACCACCGGGATGGACCCGATCGCCCGCCGCGCCGTCTGGTCCGCCGTCGACCGGCGACGCGCCGCCGACGGCACCACGGTGCTGCTGGTCACCCACAACGTCATCGAGGCGGAGACAGTGCTCGACCGCGTCGCCGTGGTCGACGAGGGCCGGATCATCGCGTGCGACACCCCCGGCGGCCTCAAGGCGATGGTCGACGGCGACGTCCGGCTCGACCTGGTATGGCGCGACGAGGCCCCCGCCGACCTGCCCGTCGTCGCCGAGCTGTCCCGTCGGGCCGCCGTCAAGGGCCGCCGCTGGACCGTCCGTACCGACCCGGACGACGCCCGCGAGCTGGTCGCCCAGGTGACCGGCGGCCCGGCCTTCGCCGCGCTGGACGACTTCTCGCTCAGCACGCCCAGTCTCGAGGACGTCTACCTGCTGCTCGGCGGCCGACACGAGGGGTTCGAGAAGTGAGCGCCACCATCGTTCCCGAGGTCGCCGCGGCTGACACCGCCGTCGCGGGCCCCGCCGACACCGCGTTCCCGCTCGCGCCGCGCGCCTCCGCGCTGCCCGCGCTGAACGCGGTCTACCGGGCTCAGCTCTCGCGGGCCAAGGTGGCCCGGATCCCGCTGATGTTCGTGGCGACCTTCCAGTCGCTGGGCATCCTGATCATGATGCGCGGCGTCGTCGGCGCACACGACACCGAGGCCGCGCAGGACGTGGTGGCCGGGTCCGCGGTGCTCGTGGTCGCCTTCGTGGCGCTCAACCTGCTGTCGCAGTACTTCGGCAGGCTGCGCGCGACCGGCGGCCTGGACCACTACGCGACGCTCCCGGTCCCGGCCGCGTCGGTGGTGCTCGGAACGGCGGCGGCCTACGCGTCCTTCACCGTGCCCGGGACGGTGGTCACCGCAGCCGTCGGCTGCGCGATGTTCCAACTGCCCTGGGTGCACGTGTGGATCGTGCTGGCGGTGATCCCGCTGGCGGGCGCGGCGCTGGCCGGAGTCGGCGCGGCGTGCGGGCTGCTCGCCCCGAAGCAGGAGATCGCCACCCTGCTCGGCCAGCTCGGCATGTCCGCCGCGCTGCTGCTCGGCGTGCTGCCCGCGAGCCACCTGCCGGAGGCGATCCAGTGGCTGCGCGACCTGCTCCCCTCCACCTACGGCGTCGAGGCCCTCGCCCGGAGCTTCGCGGCACGCCCGGACTGGACGGCGGTCGTCGTCGACCTGGTCGTCTGCGGCCTGGTCGGGGTCCTCTCGCTGACCGTCTCCACCTGGGCCTACCGCAAGGCCGCGACCCGGGCGTGAGTCAGGGGCCCGTCCGCACGGCCCCGCCCGTCAAAGTCCTGTTCTCCGAGGGTCCGTTCTCCAAGGTCCCGTTCGCGCGACGGGCGAGCGGACGTGCGACCATGTCCCGGTGACCGCACCCAACGCCCCTGAGACGCCCCAGGGTCCCCACCCGCAGTCGGCCGGTCCGGTCGAACCGCCCACGCAGTGGACCCTGCCCGCCGAGCCGGCCAAGCCACCGCGCGAGATCAAGCGGGAGATCCTGATCGGCGTCGCCCTCGTGCTGGGCTCGGCCCTGGTCGGGCTGCTCTTCGGGCTGCTGTGGCACACCTTCGCCCCCAAGGTCCCGCTCTACTCCGACGGCAGCGCCGTCTACCTGCGCGACCCCGAGGGCGAGCAGCAGATCGCCGGGGACGGCACGTTCGCGATCATCGGGGCCTGCTTCGGCATCGCGGCCGGGGTGATCGCGTACCTGGTCACCCGGAAGCGCCACGGCGGGATCGGTGTGCCGATCGGGCTGACGCTGGGCGGGCTGGCGGCAAGTTGGATCGCCTGGCAACTGGGTATCCATCTCGACAGCAAGTCGATCATCGCTCTGGCCCAGTCCACCAAGATCGGCCAGAACTTCCCGCGCCCGCTGGCGCTGGGGGCGAAGTCCACCCTGGTGGTCTGGCCGATGGCGGCCCTGCTGACCCTGGTGGCCGCCACCTCCCTCTTCACGCCCCGTGACGGGCACCCCGAGGCGGAAGCGGCCGACAGCGCCCCCGCCCGCTCGCAGCCGGAGGAGTAACCGAAACGGACCGGTTCCCCAGCCTCGACGAGATCGGCAAGGCAGCACGCGACCTGGCGGCCCGGCATCCGGACCGCTGTCGCCTGCTCACCGTCGGACGGTCCCGCGCCGGTCAGCCGCTCGAACTCCTGACGGTCGGCGACGCGCCCCGGCGCGCTCTCGTCGTCGCCGGAGCGCATGCAAACGAATGCGTCGGCGGCGCCACCGTGCTGGAGCTGGCCCGACGCGTGCTCGCCGAACCCGCGGAGCAGGACGGGATCGGCTGGGACTTCCTGCTCTGCCTGGACCCCGACGGCGCCCGCCTGGTCGACTGCGCGGGACAGGAGCCGCAGGACCTGCTCACGCATCTCCGGGGCTTCTACCGCCCGGCGGGCGAGGAGCAGCCGGAGTGGGCACCGTCCGTCGGCGCGGCCCTGCCGGAGAGCGAGGCGCTGCTCCGCGTGATCGAGGAGCGGCACCCGTTCCTGCAGTGCTCCCTGCACGGCACGGACGTGGGCGGCACGTTCGTGCAGAGCACACGTCATCTGCCGGGCCTGGAGCGGACGCTGGCCGCGAGCGCGACGGAGTTCGGCATCCCCGTCGAGGACGGGCCGTACGACGCGTTCTACTGGCCCTCGCCCGCGCCCGGCGTCTTCGTCATGCCACCCGACAACCGGCGCACCCACACCCACGCCAGTTCCCGCGAGCTGGGCACCACGACCTGGCACGCGCCCACCCACTACGGCGGCGAGACGGTCATCGTCGAGGTCCCGCTGTGGACCAGCACGTGCCTCGCCGACACCACGCCCTGCCCTGACCCCGGCCCCGCGCTCACGGCCGCGGCCGACCGCCTGCGCGCCCGCGCGCACCTGCTCTCCGGGCTCCTGGCGCGGCTGCGGGATCGGGGCCCGCTGACGCGCGGCGCCCGCTCAGCGCTGGGCGCGTGCGCGCCGCTGGCGGACGAGTGGGATCCGCGCGTCTCCCTCCCGGGCAGCCCGGAGCTGCCGCCCGTGCTCAGCGGCGGACGCGTGGCGTCGCTCGAACTCTGGTCCCACCGCATCCCGCTGCGCGCGGCGGCGATGCTCCGCCGCTGCGCGGACGCGCCCTCGGACGCGGAGCTGCGCAACCGCCTCGACGGCCTCCTCCGCGCGTGGTGCGCGGAGTACGCGGCGCGGTTCGACCCGCGCTGGCTCCCGATCGACCGTCAGGTGGAGCACCAGCTCCGGTTGGTGCGGTCAGCAACGAGCCTGGCGGCAGCCGGACTCAGACGCTGACTTTCCGGAGCGAGGGAGATGGCACCGTCAGGGGCGAGAGGCAACTTCCCCGCCTGCTGCTCCGCCTGCTTCTCCGCCTGCCCAGGGCTCAGCTACACCGCTGCCCAGGCACCGGCCCCGAGCATGCCCTTGATGTCGCTCGCGAAGCCGTTGTCCGGGTCCACCAGGAAGCCCAGTTCGAAGAGCACGTTGCGGGTGTGACCCTCCATCATCAGGCGGACCGGGACGTCGCCGGGGTGCGCCTTCAGCGCGCGCTTCAGCTCTGCGATCAGCTGGGCGTTGATCTTCCGCTCGTGGATGCTGAGTTGGACCGGCGGCTTGCCGCCGTGCTCCGCCGAGGAGATGTCGAGCATCTGCATCTCCGAGCCGAAGATGCTCAGCGCGCCGTCCCGCTCGTTGAGCCGGCCCTTGACCGCGACGACGTTGTCCTCCACCAGCATCTCGCTGAGCAGCATGTACGTCTTCGGGAAGCACAGCACCTCGACCGAGCCGTCACGGTCGGCGAGCGTGATCAGCGCCCACGCGTTGCCCGCCTTGTTGATCCGGCGGTCCACCGACGTGATCAGGCCGGACAGCTTGACCTCGCCCTCGGTCCGGCCGGACCCCAGCAGCTCCGCGATCGACGTGTCGCGGTTGCGCGCGAGGATGTGCTCGGCGCCGTCCAGCGGGTGGCTGGAGACGTACAGGCCGAGCATCTCGCGCTCGGTCGAGAGCAGGTGCTTGCGCGGCCACTCCTTCTCGTCGAGGACGAAGTCCAGCCCGATGGTCGGGGTGTCGTTGCCGTCGTCGATCGCGCCGAAAAGGTCGTCCTGACCGATCGCCGCCTGCTTCTTGACGCCGATGACGGCGTCGATCGCGTTCTCCGCGACGGCGACCAGGCCCCGCCGGGTGTGGCTCAGCGAGTCGAAAGCACCGGCCTTGATCAGCGAGTCGACGGCGCGCTTGTTGCAGACCGGCAGTTCGACCTTGTCCAGGAAGTCCGCGAAGGTGACGTACTTGCCCTTGGTCTTTCGGGTCTCGACCAGTGAGTCGATGACGTTCTCACCGACGTTGCGGATGGCCTTGAGCCCGAAGCGGACGTCCTCGCCGACGGCGGTGAAGTCGGTGACGGACTCGTTGATGTCCGGCGAGAGCACGCGGATCCCCTGGGCGCGCGCGTCGGCCAGGTAGATCGCCATCTTGTCCTTGTCGTCGCCGACGGACGTGAGCAGCGCGGCCATGTACTCGGCCGGGTAGTTGGCCTTGAGGTATGCGGTCCAGTAGGAGACCAGCCCGTACGCGGCGGAGTGCGACTTGTTGAAGGCGTAGCCGGCGAACGGGACCAGCACGTCCCACACCGCCTGGATCGCCTCGTCCGAGTAGCCGCGCTCCTTGCAGCCCGCGTGGAAGGGGACGAACTCCTTCTCCAGGACCTCCTTCTTCTTCTTGCCCATGGCGCGGCGGAGCAGGTCGGCCTGTCCGAGGCTGTAGCCGGCCAGGGTCTGCGCGGCTCGCTGCACCTGCTCCTGATAGACGATCAGACCGTAGGTGGGGCCGAGGACGTCCTTGAGCGGCTCCTCCAACTCCGGGTGGATCGGGGTGATCTCCTGCTGGCCGTTCTTGCGCAGGGCGTAGTTGGTGTGCGAGTTCATGCCCATCGGGCCGGGCCGGTACAGCGCCGAGACGGCGGAGATGTCGGCGAACTCGGTGGGCTTCATCAGCCGCAGCAGCGCGCGCATGGGACCACCGTCGAGCTGGAACACTCCCAGGGTGTCGCCGCGCTGGAGCAGTTGGAAGGTGACCGGGTCGTCCAGCGGGATCTCGTCGCAGTCGACGTCGATGCCCCGGTTGGCCTTGACGATCTTGATGCAGTGATCAATGATGCCCAGGTTCCGCAGACCCAGGAAGTCCATCTTGATCAGGCCCATGCTTTCGCACGAGGGGTAGTCGAAGCCGGTGATGATCGTGCCGTCCTTGTCCCGCATGTGCAGCGGGATCAGGTCGAGCAGCGGGGTGGAGGAGAGGATCACGGCGCAGGCGTGCACACCGGTCGTGCGGATCAGGCCCTCGATGCCCATGCCGGTGTCGATGATCTTCTTGACGTCCGGCTCGTTGTCGTAGAGGGCGCGGATCTCGGTGCCCTCGTTGTAGCGCGAGTGCGAGGAGTCGAAGAGGTCCTTGAGCGGGATGCCCTTGCCCATCACGTCCGGCGGCATCGCCTTGGTGATCTTGTCGCCCATGGCGAAGGGGTAGCCGAGGATGCGCGAGGAGTCCTTGACGGCGGCCTTGGCCTTGATGGTGCCGAAGGTGTTGACCTGGGCGGTGTACGCGGCGCCGTACTTCTCGCTGACGTAGCGCACCATCTGGTCGCGCTGGCGGTCGTCGAAGTCGATGTCGACATCCGGCGGGTTGATGCGCTCGGGGTTGAGGAAGCGCTCGAACAGCAGATCGTGCTCGATCGGATCGAGCTGGGTGATGCCGGTGAGGTAGGCGATCATCGAGCCTGCGGCCGATCCACGACCCGGGCCGACGGGGATGCCGTTGTCGCGGGCGTGCTGGCAGATGTCCGCGACCACGAGGAAGTAGCTGGAGAAGCCCATCGGGTCGATGACGGACATCTCGAGCTCGATCCGGTCGAGCACGTCCTGGCCCGGGTTGTCGCCGAAGCGCCGCTGGAGGCCCTCACCGATCTTCTGGCGCAGGTAGCTGACCTGCGTCTCGCCCTCGGGCACGTCGAACTGCGGCATCCGGTCGACGAAGTCGAAGACCTCGTCGTACGGCTCGATCATCTCCTCGACCCGGAGAGTGTTGTCGCACGCCTCCGGCAGCTCGGCGAAGAGGGCGCGCATCTCCTCGGCAGTCTTGAGGTAGTAGCCGGAGCCGTTGAACTTGAAGCGGTTCGGGTCGTCCTTGTTCTTGCCGACGCCGATGCAGAGCAGGTTGTCGTGCGCGTCCGCCTGGTCGGCGGTGACGTAGTGCGAGTCGTTGGTGGCCAGCAGCGGGATGTCCAGCTCCTTGGCCAGACGGAGCAGGTCCAGGCGGACGTCGCGCTCGATGTCGAGCCCGTGGTCCATCAGCTCAAGGAAGTAGTTCTGCTTGCCGAAGATGTCCTGGTACGCGCCGGCGGCCTTGACGGCCTCCTCGTACTGGCCGAGCCGCAGCCGGGTCTGCACCTCGCCGGAGGGGCAGCCGGTGGTGGCGATGATGCCCTCGGCGTGCTGGGAGATCAGCTCGCGGTCCATGCGGGGCTTCATGTAGTAGCCCTCGATGGAGGCGAGGGAACTCAGCCGGAACAGGTTCCGCAGGCCGCGCACGTTCTTGGCCCACATCGTCATGTGGGTGTAGCGGCCACCGCCGGAGACGTCCTTGCCGCCCTCACCGCTGGAGTCGCCACCGGCCATCCGGCCGCCCTGCTGACCCCAGAAGGTCTGCTTCTTGTGGGTGCGACTGCCGGGCGCGACGTAGGCCTCGATGCCGATGATCGGCTTGACCGGGTGCTTCTTCGCGATCTGGAAGAACTCGTACGCACCGAACATGTTCCCGTGGTCGGACATCGCGATCGCGGGCATGCCCTGTCGCTCGACCTCGGCGAACATCCTGCCGTTCTTCGCGGCCCCGTCCAACATCGAGAACTCAGTGTGAACATGCAGATGAACGAAGCTGCCAGCCACTGTCGCAGGGCCCCCTCTGAGCGCAGTGATTACATGGGAACCATCGCAACCCTATGGACATCCAAGATCGAGTTCAAGCTGACGGAGTGTCGCCCGTCCAGCGTGTCAGACTGATCGAATTGTCCCATTTGCGACTCTGCCCCGAGGGACCATGGACCTGAAGGTGCTCAGCCAGCTGATCGCCGTGGCGCTGACCATCGGCCTCACCCTGCTCATCGGCTGGGTGGCCGACAAAGCGCTCCAGCGGATCGCCGCGCGCCACCCCGAGACGACCGTCTGGCCGATGCTGCGGCGCTGCCGCATCCCCCTGCAGTTCGTCGTCTGCCTCGGCCTGCTGCTCGCCAACGCGCCGCTCGCGCAGCTGTTCAAGACCTACGCCGCGGACGTGCGGCAAGGACTACTGCTCGCGCTGATCGCGTCGGTCGGCTGGCTGGTGAACCGCGTGCTGGCCGCCGTCCTGTCGGCGGTCTTCGCCCGATACCGCGAGGTCGCCGACGACCCCTCCCGGGTCCAGCGGGTCCGCACGCAGGTCAACCTGCTGCGCCGGGCGACCGGCGCGCTGGTGGGGCTGATCACGGTCGGCGCGATGCTGCTGACCTTCCCCGAGATGCGCGCCCTCGGCGCCTCGCTGCTCGCCTCGGCGGGCGTGATCGGCATCGTCGCCGGAATCGCGGCGCAGAACACGTTGGGCAACTTCTTCTCCGGCCTGGTCATCGCCTTCGGCGACCTGGTCCGCATCGGCGACACCGTGGTGGTCGAGCAACAGCAGGGCACGGTCGAGGAGATCACCCTCGCCTACCTCGTGGTCCGCCTCTGGGACCAGCGGCGGCTGGTCGTCCCGGTCTCGTACTTCGTCAGTCGCCCGTTCGAGAACTGGACCCGCGCCGACCCGCACACCACCGGCTCGATCCTGCTCCACCTCGACCACACCACCCCGGTCCCGGAGTTGCGCGAGGAGTTCCGCAAGCTGCTGGTCGGCAGCAAGGAGTGGGACGGCCGCGACTGGGGGCTGGTCGTCTTCGACAGCACGCCGTCCACGATCGTGGTCCGCGCGACCATGACCGCGCGCAACCCCGACGACGCCTTCACCCTCAAGTGCCGCGCCCGCGAGGAACTGCTCGCCTGGATCCGCGACAAGCACCCCGGTGCGCTCCCGCGCGTGCGCACGGGCCAGTAGCGGCGAGTGACAGCGACAACGCGCCGCGGACGGGCACACTTTCGGGTGAGACCTCCATCGACCACCTCGATCTGTCAGTGCCGGGCGTTAGGTTCCTTGCTGTACGAAGCAACGCACACGGGCCAACCGATCGGGGGGAAGGCATGGCGTTGATGACTGCCGCCTAACAACCGATTCAGGGTTTCCGCGCGGAACTGAGCGAAGGCAAGGGCACCCTGTTCACGAACCCGGAGCACGGCGACTACCAGACTGCCACCCGCGCGAGCTTCGGCAAGCCCATCGACCTGCCCGAGCCCCTCGGCTTCACGCTCGGGACGAAGCGCTTCATCTGACGGTCCGTCGGTTCGCGAGCATCACACCCGCCGCGACGAGCGCCGTGCCGACGAGGACGGGCAGGGTCAGCGGCTCGCCGAGCAGGGGGACGGCGGCTGCGGCCGTCAGGACGGGGCTGAGGCTGCCGACGGTGGTGCAGCGTTCGGGGCCGAGGCGGCGGATCGCGGTGGCGTAGAAGAGGCCGGAGCAGATGCCCGTGCCGATGCCCTGGACGAGCAGGAAGACGAGCACGTCGCGCGGGGCGGCGTGGGAGGCCTGGGTGAGCAGCGTGCTAGGCAGCACGCCGGCCAGGGCCAGCAGCGCGATGACAACGACGGTCGGGACGCAGAGCAGGCCCATCGACGCTACGGGGTCGAGCGAGATCTCCCGGAGCCCCACGGTGTAGACGGCCCAGAGCCCGCTGGCGAGCAGCAACAGGCCGACCCCGCCGAGGGTCTGGCCACCGCCGCCCACCAGGTCCGGCCCGACCAGGGCGAGTGCGCCCAGGCCGATGAGCGCAAGGCCCGCGCCCTGCAACCCGCGCGGGACTCGCCCGCTGCGGGCGGCCAGCGCGGCGACGAAGAGCGGGACCATGCCCGGCACCAGCGCGCCGACGAACGCCGCCGAGGTGAGCGCTCCACCGCAGGTCACCGCCAGATAGAACGGGACGCCGCCACCGAGGACGATCTTCGCGACGGGCGCCCAGCGCAGGCCCGCCGCCCGCGTGAACTGCGCGCGGCGACGCCACAACGCCGGCGCGAACACCAGCGCCGGGAGTCCGAAGCGGATCAGCGCCGCGTCCGCCGGTCGCAGCGTGGACGAGGCCAACGCCCGGTCGCTGAGCGCGAACGCGCTCCAGAGGCAGACCGTCGCCACCAACGCGGTGACGCCGAGCGGATCGGCCACCCGCCGCCCGGCGGGGCGCGGGGCCGAGGCATCGACAGTGGGGACGGCCGGGGTGGTGGTGAGAGACAAAACGGCACGACTCCACTGGATGCCGAAGCTATGGGAACATCGGCAATGCTATGGCGACAAGCGGGGCATGCGATTGCTAAAAATGTCTCCAGAGACCTGCCAAGAGGCAGAATCTGCTACAGGACCTGCCCCGAGGAGGCACGAACCCCATGGACACCGTCGACCGGGCGATCATCCGCGAGCTGCAACAGGACGGCCGCCTGACCAACCAGGAGCTCGCCGACCGCGTCCGGCTCTCCCCCTCCCCCTGCCTGCGCCGCGTGCGCCGGCTCGAGGAGTCGGGGGTGATCGAGGGCTACACGGCCCTGGTCGACCAGTCCGTCTTCGGCCTGCCGGTCACCGCCTTCGTCCGGATCCGGCTGGAACGCCACACCGCGGCGAGCGTCGAGGCCTTCGAGGAGCACGTCCAGCTGATCGACCACATCCAGGACTGCTACCTGATGGCGGGCAGCACCGACTACCTCCTCCGCATCGTCGTCGAGGACCTCCAGGCGTACGAACGCCTGGTCCGCACCCGCCTGCACGCGATCCCGGGCATCGCCTCCATCGAGTCCGAGTTCGCCTTCGGCAGCGTCAAGCACACCCGCGTCTTCCCGCAGCCGGTCCCCTCCCGCACGCCGACGGCGGATTGAACCCGGAGGCCCTCCAACGCCGAAGCCCCGCCCCGGCCCTGGGCGAACCAGAGCGGACGGGACGGGGCTTCAGCAGGCGTTGACGGTGCGTCAGGCGCGGCGCCTGATCGCGTACCAGCCGATGGTGAGGGCCGCCGCGACCGGGATGATGAGGAGGACGGTCCAGCGGCCGACGCTGCCGCCCTGGGCGCCCATCTCGACGACCACGAAGACCAGGAAGGCGATCGTGACGATCTCGACCCAGGGCGAGCCGCCGAGGCGGTAGGACGGGCGTTGGGCGTGGCCCGCCTTGGCGCGGCGGACGAAGAGGGCGTGGCAGATCATGATCATGACCCAGGTGGAGATCACGCCCAGCGAGGCGATGTTGACCACGATGTCGAAGGCCTCGCCCGGCAGCCAGGCGTTGAGAACGACGCCGATCAGGGCGAAGCCCGCCGTGAAGAGAATGCCGCCGTAGGGGACCGCCCGAGCGCTCATCGTGCCGGTGAACTTGGGCGCGGAACCGGCAGCGGAGAGCGAGCGCAGGATGCGACCGGTGGAGTACAGACCGGAGTTGAGGCTGGACATCGCCGCCGTCAGCACGACCGCGTTCATGATGCCGCCGATGGCCGGGACGCCCATCTTGGAGAAGACCGTGACGAACGGGCTCTCGCCCGCGTGGTAGGCCGACCACGGCAGCAGCATCACCAGGAGCACCACCGAGCCCACATAGAAGAGCGCGATACGCCAGGTGATCGAGTTGATCGCCTTCGGCACCACCTTCGCCGGTTCGGCCGTCTCGCCGGCCGTGATGCCGACCATCTCGATGGCCGCGTAGGCGAAGACCACGCCCTGGAGCACGATGATCATCTGCGCCACACCGTGCGGAAACCAGCCGCCGTTGTCGCTGATCATGTGGAGACCGGGCGTCTGCCCGCCGATCTTGTGCTGCGTGGCCAACAGCACGATGCCCACGATCAGGAAGAGCACGATCGCCGCGACCTTGATGATCGCGAACCAGAACTCCATCTCGCCGAAGAGCCGCACCGAGATCAGATTGATCGAGACGACGACGGCCAACGCGATCAGGGCGAGCAGCCACTGGGGCACGGAGCTGAACGCGCCCCAGTAGTGCACGTAGAGCGCGACGGCGGTGATATCCGCCATACCGGTCGTCGCCCAGTTGAGCACGTACATCCAGCCGGCGACGTAGGCGCCCTTCTCGCCGAGGAACTCCCGCGCGTAGCTGACGAACGAGCCGGACGAGGGCCGGTACAGCACCAGCTCCCCCAGGGCGCGCACGACCAGGAAGGCGAAGACGCCCGCGATCGCGTAGGAGATCGCCAGGGACGGCCCGGCGATGGCCAGCCTGCCGCCCGCACCGAGGAAGAGGCCGGTGCCGATCGCGCCGCCGATGGCGATCATGCTGATATGACGCGGCGCCAGCGTCTTCGCATAACCGGTGTCGCCGGAGTCGTCCAGATCGATCGTGCCGTTCAGTTGCTGGACCGCCGGGGTGGTGGCTTCGTTGGTCACTTCGGTGCGGCCTTTCAAGGTGAGTTGCGGTTGTCCCGTCGCGGGCAGGCTGACGGGACTCAGGTGGTGCCAGGGGCAGGGTGGGTCAGTTCGGCTCCGGCGGGCTCAGCGGGACAGGCGGGACAGGCGGGTCGGGAAGGTCAAGTGGCTCTCGGGTGGGGTCAACGCTCGCTGCGCAGGTCGAGTTGGCGGATGACGCGGTCGACCAGCTCCGGGTCCGCGCCCGGTTCCATCCGGGCGACCTGCATCTCCTCGCGGGAGGCGGCGAGCATCTCGCCCTCGGCATGGCGGAGCGCCTTGACGACGCGGACCCGGCGCTTCCACCCCTCGCGCTGCTGGTCGTCGTAGATGTCGGGACGACTGCGTGCCAGGCGGTCGATCTGACGCTGCTTCAGCCGGTCGACCAGCTCCTCGGGCAGGTCCTCGGCCTGGGAGAGCTCCTTGAGCCGCATCAGTCCGGCGCGGCTGGCCCGGTACCAGAGGCGGCGCTCCTCGTGGTCCTCGGCATCCTGGTCACGGCCCAGGCCGAGCCAACGGACCACCAGCGGCAGCGTCATGCCCTGGAAGAGCAGGGTGAAGATGACCACCGAGAAGGCGATGAAGACGATCTCGTTGCGCAGCGGGAACTCCTTCCCGCCGTGCACGGTGAACGGGACGGCCAGCGCCAGCGCGACCGAGGCCACCCCGCGCATGCCCGACCACCACAGCACCACCGACTCGCGCCAGCCGAGCGGAGCGGCGTCCTCGCGGCGGCCCATCCGTCGGTCCAGCCAGGCCGTGAACCAGGCCCCCGGCAGCAGCCAGATCAGCCGGACTCCGACCACGACCACGATGACCAGCGCCGCGTCGCCCAGCATCGAGGGCCAGCCGCTGCCGACCTCCTTCAGCACGCTGGACCACTCCAGCCCGATCAGCCCGAAGGCGATGCCGGAGATCAGCAGCTCGACCACGTCCCAGAAGGCCGAGCCGACAAGCCGGAAGCTGACGTCGTCCGCGCCGACCGCATGGTCGTTGATCCAGAGCGAGCAGACCAGCACCGCCAGCACGCCGGAGCCGTGCAGGCGGTCGGCCAACACGTAGGCCGCGAACGGCACCAGCATGCTGAGCGCCACCTGCAGCGTGGCGTCGCTGAGGAGCCCCATCGCCTTGCCGCTCAGCCAGCCGATGCCGATGCCGAAGACGACGGCGAGCACCGCCGAGAGCAGCAGCCGCCACACCGCCTCCGGCGTGGAGAACTCCCCGGAGACCACGGCCTCGATGGCCAGACCGTAGACGACCAGTGCGGTGACGTCGTTGAAGAGGCCCTCGGTCTCCAGAATGCCCATCAGCCGGCGCGGCAGTCCGACGCTCTGGGCGACCGCCCCGGCCGCGATCGGGTCAGGCGGGGAGATCAGCGCGCCGAGCGCGACCGCCGCGGCGACCGGCATCACCGGGGTGATGAAGTGCATGGCTGCCGCGACCGCCACTGTGGTGACCACCACAAGCGCGACCGCGAGCAGCAGGATGACCCGGTAGTTCTGCCGGAAGTAGCGCGTGGTGGAGCGCTGCGCCGCCGCATAGATGAGCGGTGGCAGCACCAACGGCAGGATCAGGTCGGGCTCCAGACTGACGTTCGGGACGAACGGCAGCACGGCCAGCACGAAGCCGATGATGGTCATCAGTACGGGCTGCGGGACCCGGATCCGCTCGGCGAGCGGGGTGGTGATGATGGCGCAGAGGAAGACCGTGAAGAGAAGGATCAGTTGCGCCACACGGCTATCTTGCCAGACGTTTCGTCATACTCCGGTGCGGAATGCCAGCATCCGGATACACGTCGCCAAAAGCGACATACCCGAGCTTCTCATAGAACCCGAGGGCAGCGACCTGTGCGTGCAACTCCAGCTCCACGCCCCCTCGCTCACGGCCCGCGTCCTCGATCGCGCGAACCAGCGCGGCACCCAGGCCGGTGCCGCGGACGCGCTTGCTGACCGCGAGCCGGCCCAACAGGACAACGCCGTCGCGGCCGGTCTCGGCCAGGGCCTCCGCGCCGTGGATCAGCCGTCCGGTGCCGACCGGTGTGCCGTCGGCGGTGCGCGCCAGCAGGTGGACGGAGGTGGCGTCGAGCTCGTCGTACTCCAGCTCCACGGGGACGTTCTGCTCCTCGACGAAGACCTCGAGGCGGACCGCGCGGACGTCGGCCATGTCGGCCTCGGTCGCTACGGTGATCACCACGTCCTCGTGTGTCTCAGCTCTCCGCACTGATGATCTCCAGGGCGTGGGCGAGGTCCGCCGGGTAGTCGCTGGTGAACTCGACCCACTCGCCGGTCCCCGGGTGCTCGAACCCGAGCGAGACCGCGTGCAGCCACTGGCGGGACAGGCCGAGGCGCTTGGCCAGGGTCGGGTCGGCGCCGTAGGTGATGTCGCCGACGCAGGGGTGCCGCAGCGCGGACATGTGCACCCGGATCTGGTGGGTGCGTCCGGTCTCCAGCTTGATGTCGAGCAGCGACGCGGCGCGGTAGGCCTCGATCAGGTCGTAGTGGGTGACCGAGGGCTTGCCGTCCGCGACCACGGCCCACTTCCAGTCGTGGCTGGGGTGGCGGTCGATCGGCGCGTCGATGGTGCCGGACATGGGGTCCGGGTGGCCCTGGACCAGGGCGTTGTAGCGCTTCTCCGGGACCCGGTCGCGGAACTGCTGCTTGAGCGAGGTGTAGGCGTGCTCGGACTTGGCGACGACCATCAGTCCGGAGGTGCCGACGTCGAGGCGGTGGACCACGCCCTGGCGCTCGGCCGCGCCGGAGGTGGAGATCCGGTAGCCGGCTCCGGCCAGACCGCCGATCACGGTGGGCCCGGTCCAGCCCGGGCTCGGGTGCGCGGCGACGCCGACGGGCTTGTCGACCAGGACGAAGTGCTCGTCGTCGTAGACGATCTTCATGTCGTCGATCTTCTCGGCCACGATCTGCACCGGCGCGGGCGGAGCGGGGATCTCGACCTCGAGCCAGGATCCTGCGGTCACGCGGTCGGACTTGCCGACGACCGCGCCGTCCATGGTGACCTTGCCCTCGGCGGCCAGCTCGGCAGCCTTGGTGCGGGAGAAGCCGAGCATCCGGGCGATGGCGGCGTCGACGCGCTCTCCTTCCAGGCCGTCGGGCACGGGCAGGGCGCGGATCTGGGGAACGGTGCTCACCGTAATGAGTATGCCGGACCGCGGACCGTGCCCCCGCCCGGCCGTGGACAGCGGCAGGGCGCTTCGTCGTTCCGGCTGCTTCGTTCCCGCTTCGTTCGGTCTCCATGTCGCTACATGGCGCTACTTGTCGCGCTGGACGCTGCCGTCCGGGTTGGTGCCCAGGAAGGAGAGCAGCACGACCAGGATTCCGCCGCAGACGATGGCCGAGTCGGCCAGGTTGAAGACGGCGAAGTGCTTGACCGAGATGAAGTCGACGACCTCGCCCCGGAAGAGACCCGGCGAGCGGAAGATCCGGTCGGTCAGGTTGCCGAAGGCCCCGCCCAGCAGGAGGCCGAGCGCGACGGCCCACGGCAGGCTGTAGAGCTTGCGGGCCAGACGGATGATCACCACGATGACGGTGGCCGCGATCAGGGTGAAGACGATGGTCATCGCCTGTCCCATGCCGAAGGCGGCACCGGCGTTCCGGATCACGTCGAGCTGCACCCAGTCGCCGATCAGCTGGATGGCGTTCTGGTGCTCCAGCTTGGCCACGACCAGCAGCTTGCTACCCAGGTCGAGCAGGTAGGCCAGCAGGGCGACCGCGAGCAGGATGCCGATCCGGCGCTTCCTGGGCTTCGCCGCCGCAACCGATTCGGCCGACTCGGCCGAATCGGTGGCCTCCGTGCTTTCGGACCCCGCAGCCTCGGACGCTGCAGCCTCGGACTCGACGGCTGCGGGAACGTCGGCCTCGGTGTTCTGGTGACCGTGGGTACTGATGATGCGCTCCGCGTGACCGTGATCCAGTGAGGCTTTCGCCGTCGAGGGTACGGCACTGAGCCGTCCAGACGTGGCACGGGCCGCGCCGGTTTTGCGCTGTCGGAGGCTGCCGGAAACCGTCGGAAGCCGTCCGAAACCGGCTCAGTACTCGGTACCGGCGTCGTGCTCAGTACCGGCGTTCCTGCTTCTGCTTGCACTCCACACAGAGCGTGGCGCGCGGGAAGGCCTGCACCCGGGCCTTGCCGATCGCCTTGCCGCAGGACTCGCAGAGCCCGAACGAGGCGCTGGCGATGCGCAGCAGCGCCCGCTCGGTCTGCGCCAGCATGTCCCGGGCGTTGGCGGCCAGGGACAGTTCGTGCTCGCGCGAGATGTTCTTGGTGCCCGCGTCCACCTGGTCGTCGCCCGCGCCGTCGCCGGAGTCGCGCATCAGGCCGCTGACAGCCTCCTCCGAGGTGGTGATCTCGGCGCGCAGCTCGGCCGCCTCGGCGTCGAGCTCCTTCTGCAGCTCGAGGACCTCCTCGGCGGTCCACGGGTCCTCTCCCGGGCGGACCGGGAGGGAGGCCGGGTCCAGACGAGCGCCTGTGGCCTGGTGGGTCCGGGCAGCAGCCGTGGTCTTGTTGCGCGTCACGATGCTCTCCCCCGGGTCGCCCACGGACACTCCGGCGCGGCGACGCGCGCCTGCTCCGCTCCTTGCCTTGTCCGCCATTCCCTCGACCCCTTCGTGCATGACTGGCCGGCTGTCTTGGTGCCGGAACGATAATGCGTGGCGAATGCCATCACAACGGGACATACCGGAGTTTGCCCCACCACTCGTCCGGCTGCACCAGCGGAACTCCGTCGTGCATCCCTGCTGCGCATCCCGCTGTGCAACTACTGAGACGAGTGGACGAAGGAAGTTGTGCCCAGAACGTGACCCGCTAATCGCCATGCGTGTTCGTTACCGGCGCGTCACTCTGTCGGGGGCGCACGCCCCGCCGCGCGGAATACGCGCGAAATCCCGGCTCCGATCCCTATAGACTGGGCTGCAGCAAGGCGTGGATGGGGACGAGTACCGCCGCACGCAGCCACGAGAGACCCGGGGACGGTGGAAGCCCGGGGGTGTGCGCAGCGGGAAGATCACCCCGGAGCCGCCGGAGGAAAGGCAGCACGTCATTCCGGGTGATGCCCGGGTGGTGACGCTCGCCGAGTAAAGCCGGCCGCTGACCCCAATGAGGGGGCCGCACGACGTCGGACGGCGTCCGGCGCGGCCAAGGAGGGTGGTACCGCGGGGCGCGCAGGCGTCTCGTCCCTCCGTCGGAGATCGACCGTTCCGCCGGAGGAAGCATGACCGCGCAGTACCGCGCCGTACCCGCCCAAGTCGACCTGCCCGCGCTCGAGCACCAGATCCTCTCCTTCTGGCAGGACCACAAGATCTTCCAGCGGAGCCTGGAACAGTCCGAGGGCCGCCCGGAGTGGGTCTTCTACGAGGGCCCGCCGACCGCCAACGGCATGCCCGGCGCGCACCACATCGAGGCCCGCGTCTTCAAGGACGTCTTCCCGCGCTTCCGGACCATGAAGGGCTACCACGTCGCCCGCAAGGCCGGCTGGGACTGCCACGGCCTGCCCGTCGAGCTGGCCGTCGAGAAGGAGCTCGGCTTCTCCGGCAAGCAGGACATCGAGGCCTACGGCATCGCCGAGTTCAACGCCAAGTGCCGCGAGTCGGTGACCCGGCACACCGACGCCTTCACCCGACTGACCCAGCGCATGGGCTACTGGGTCGACCTGGACGACGCGTACCGCACCATGGACCCGGACTACATCCAGTCCGTGTGGTGGTCGCTGAAGCAGATCTTCGACAAGGGCCTGCTGGTGCAGGACTTCCGCGTCGCGCCGTGGTGCCCGCGCTGCGGCACCGGCCTCTCCGACCACGAGCTGGCCCAGGGCTACGAGACGGTCGTCGACCCCTCCGTCTACGTCCGCTTCCCGCTGACCGGCGGCCCGTTGGCAGGCAAGGCCTCGCTGCTGGTCTGGACGACGACGCCGTGGACGCTGGTCTCAAACGTCGCCGTCGCCGCCCACCCCGAGGTGACCTACGTCGTCGCCACCGACGGCAACGAGCGTGTCGTCGTCGCCGAGCCGCTGGTCGAGAAGTCGCTGGGCGAAGGCTGGACCACCACGGGCGAGCGCTTCACCGGCAAGGAGATGGAGCGCTGGACCTACCAGCGGCCGTTCTCCCTCGTGGACGTCGACGGTGAGGCGCACTTCGTCGTCAACGCCGAGTACGTCACCACCGAGGACGGCACGGGTCTGGTCCACCAGGCCCCGGCGTTCGGCGCCGACGACCTCGCGACCTGCCGCAACTACGGTCTGCCGATGGTCAATCCGGTCCGCGCCGACGGCACCTTCGAGGAGAGCGTGCCGCTGGTCGGCGGCGTCTTCTTCAAGAAGGCCGACGAGGCGCTGACCAAGGACCTCCAGGACCGCGGCCTGCTCTTCCGCCACGTCCCGTACGAGCACAGCTACCCGCACTGCTGGCGCTGCCACACCGCGCTGCTCTACTACGCGCAGCCGTCCTGGTACGTGCGCACCACCGCCGTCAAGGACGCCATGCTGCGCGAGAACGAGCGCACCAACTGGCACCCGGAGACGGTGAAGTACGGCCGCTTCGGCGACTGGCTCAACAACAACATCGACTGGGCGCTGAGCCGCAACCGCTACTGGGGCACCCCGCTGCCGATCTGGCGTTGCGAGGACGACCACCTCACCTGCGTCGGCTCGCTGGCCGAGCTCTCCGAGCTGACCGGCAGCGACCAGAGCGACCTCGACCCGCACCGTCCGTTCATCGACGACGTCACCTTCGCCTGCCCGACCTGCGCGAAGCAGGCCGTGCGCGTGCCCGAGGTCATCGACGCCTGGTACGACTCGGGCTCCATGCCGTTCGCGCAGTACGGCTACCCGCTGCAGAACAAGGAGTTGTTCGAGCAGCGCTACCCGGCACAGTTCATCTCCGAGGCCATCGACCAGACGCGCGGCTGGTTCTACACGCTGATGGCCGTCGGCACGCTGGTCTTCGACCGCTCCGCGTACGAGAACGTCGTCTGCCTGGGGCACATCCTGGCCGAGGACGGCCGCAAGATGTCCAAGCACCTGGGCAACATCCTGGAGCCCATCGAGCTGATGGACACCAACGGCGCGGACGCGGTGCGCTGGTTCATGGCCGCTGGTGGTTCCCCCTGGTCCGCGCGGCGCGTCGGGCACGGCACCATCCAGGAGGTCGTGCGCAAGACGCTGCTGACCTTCTGGAACACCGTCGCGTTCCAGGCCCTCTACGCCCGGACCGCCGGTTGGGCGCCTTCGGCCAACGACCCAGCTCCGGCCGACCGTCCGATGCTGGACCAGTGGGTGCTGAGCGAGCTCAACGCCCTGGTCCGCGATGTGGATGCGGCGCTGGAGGCCTACGACACCCAGCGGGCGGGCAAGTTGCTCTCCGCGTTCGTCGACGACCTCAGCAACTGGTACGTCCGCCGCGGCCGTCGCCGCTTCTGGCAGGGCGAGCCCGCCGCACTTGCCACGCTGCACGAGGCGCTGACGACGGTCACCCGGCTGATGGCCCCGCTGACCCCGTTCATCACCGAGCGGGTCTGGCAGGACCTGGTCGTCCCGGTCGTCCCCGACGCCCCGGAGTCCGTGCACCTGTCGACCTGGCCGGTCGCGGACGAGTCGTTGATCGACCCGGCGCTGTCGCGGCAGATGACGCTGGTCCGCCGCCTGGTCGAGCTCGGCCGCGCGACGCGCGCCGACTCCGGCGTCAAGACCCGCCAGCCGCTGTCGCGCGCGCTGGTCTCCGCGCAGGGTTACGAGGAACTGCCGGAGGAACTGCTCGCGCAGATCGCCGAAGAGCTCAACGTCACCACCCTGGAGTCGCTGGCCGAGGTCGGCGGTTCGCTGGTCGACACCACGGCGAAGGCCAACTTCCGTGCGCTGGGCAAGCGTTTCGGCAAGGGCGTCCAGGACGTCGCGAAGGCGGTGGCCGCGGCGGAGGCCGCCGCGCTCTCCACCGCGCTGCGCTCCACCGGCACCGCCTCGGTGGTCGTCGGCGAGGAGACCATCGAGCTCACGCCGGACGAGGTGATCATCACCGAGACCCCGCGCGAGGGCTGGGCCGTCGCCAACGAGTCCGGCGCGACCGTCGCGCTCGACCTGCACATCACCCCGGAGCTGCGGCTGGCAGGCGTCGCCCGCGACGCCATCCGCCAGGTCCAGGAGGCCCGCAAGAACAGCGGCCTGGAGGTCTCGGACCGGATCGTGCTCCGCTACCTCGCCTCGACGGACGAGTCGGCGGAGGCGCTGACCGCGCACGGCGCGCTGCTGGCGGACGAGGTCCTCGCCACCGACTTCGCCGCGGGCGAGCCGGACTGGGCGGACGCCTCGCCCTTCACCGACGAGGCGCTCGGCCTCACGTTCTGGCTGCGGAAGGCCTGACGGCCATGGCGGACATTCAGGTTCTGCGCGCGGCCGACCGCGTGGCCAGTCCCTGGAAGAACGGCGGCGGCGTGACCCGCGAGGTCGCGTCGTCGCCGTCGGGGACGGGCGGGTTCGACTGGCGCGTCAGCCTGGCCGACGTCGCGGACGGCGGCCCGTTCTCCACCTTCGAGGGCATCGACCGTGTCATCACGATCGTCCAGGGCGAGGGCATGGCCCTCACCGTCGACGGGGTCGAGACGATCGTCTCGGAGCGGTTCCAGCCGTTCCACTTCAGCGGCGACGCGAAGACCGACTGCCGTCTGCTGGGCGGCCCGCTCGTCGACTTCAACGTCATGACCCGCCGCGGCGCGGTCTCGGCGACCGTCACCTTCGTGACGGAGGAGACCGCACTGTCGGGAACGGTCCTCGTGGTTGCCTTCGATGGCAGTGCGACCTTCGGCGACATCCAACTCGGCCCTCTGGACGCGGCGTTGGTCACCAACAGCGCCACCGTCCTTGAAGTCGACGGTACGGCGGCCGTAGTCACCATTGCCTGAGGGGCGGGGGGAACTGCGCGGGGAACTGCGCGAGAAACCAAAGCAAAGGCCCCCGCACCGGTTTCCCGGTGCGGGGGCCTTGCGCTTGGCGGCGAGACTCTAGTTCTCGTCGTCCTGGTCGATCAGGAACCCGCGCATCGGCTGGGGAGCCTGCTGCAGCGGGGGCTGCGGGCGGACCGCGGCCATCGGCTGCGTCATCGCCGCCGGGGGCGTCGGCTGCGAAGCAGACGCACCGGCCGGCTGGAACGCGTTGCCGCCGAAGGACGGGCCCTGGTTCTGGCCGCCACCGAACGACTGGTTGCCGCCGAAGGTCTGGTTGCCGCCGAAGGACGGGCCACCGGCGCTCATCGGCGAGGCGCCGACCGGGCTCATCGCGGGCTGGGACAGGGGAGCAGCCGGCGGGAGCGAGGCCGTGGCCGGAGTGCGCGGCGGCGCCAGGCTGTCGTCCGCCTGGGACTCCAGCTGACGGAGCTGCGTCTCCAGGTAGGACTTCAGGCGGGTGCGGTACTCACGCTCGAACGCACGCAGGTCCTCGACCTTGCGCTCCAGCGTGGCGCGCGCGGACTCCAGGGAGCCCATGGCGACGCGGTGCTTCTCCTGCGCGTCCCGCTCCAGGGCGTCGGCCTTGGCACGGGCGTCGCGCTCCAGACCCTCGGCGCGGCTGCGGGCCTCGCCGACGAGCTTGTTGGCCTCGGAACGGGCCTCGGCGATCGCCTGGTCGGCGGTCTGCTGGGCCAGGGCGAGGACGCGCGCAGCGGAGTCGTTGTTCTGCTGCTGCGGCATCATCTGCTGCATCTGCTGCGGCTGCTGCATCTGCTGCATCGGGGACAGACCGCCACCGATGGTGTGGCCGCCCATGGGGCCGCCCATCTGCGGGGCGGGCTGCAGCTGCGGGCCACCAGGGAGCTGCGGGGCACCCTGCAGCTGGGGCGCGCCGGGGAGCGCGGGCTGACCGCCCGGGAGCTGCGGCTGGCCGGGGTGGCCCATCCCCTGCTGCTGCATGTGCTGCGGCATGCCCTGGCCGGGGACCGGCGGGCCGGATATGGCGGCGGGAACGGGCGGGCCCGGGCGCTGCTGCTGCTGAGGATGCGGCGCATCCTGCTGCGGCAGCTCCTTGCGCTGGTTCTGGGCCTGCGCGGCAGCGCGGGTCGCGGCGGCCAACTTGGCGCGCAGGTCCTCGTTCTCGCGAAGGAGACGCGTCAGTTCGCCCTCGACCTCGTCGAGGAAGGCGTCGACCTCGTCCTCGTCATAGCCTTCGCGGAGGCGGACGGTCGTGAACTGCTTGTTCCGAACGTCCTCGGGGGTCAATGCCATTTCTTCACCTCAACGTGATCGTCGGACAGCCGGGCACCTGCGTAGGTCACAGCGCCCCCACGACCTGGATCAAAATCAACACAATGATGACCAGCAGCATGAAGGCAAGATCCAGGGCCATGCCCCCGATCCGTACCGGATGGATCCAGCGCCGCAGTAGTTTCAGCGGCGGGTCCGTGACGGTGTAGATGCTTTCGAGCAGGACGACCATGGCCCGTCCCGGCCGCCAGTCGCGAGCGAAGAACTGGACCCAGTCCATCACCATCCGCGCCAGGAGCAGGACGAAGAAACACATCAAAACGATGTACAGCACCTGCCATACAACGCTCACCGTGTCTCCCCTCGCCCGTCACGTCTGTCAGCTCTGGTTGAAGAACCCGCCCTCGGCGATCCGTGCCTTGTCCTCCGCCGTGACATCGACGTTAGCAGGAGACAGCAGGAACACCTTCTGCGTCACGCGCTCGATGCTGCCGTGAAGCCCGAAGACGAGTCCAGCCGCGAAGTCTACGAGGCGCTTGGCGTCCGTGTCGTCCATCTCCGTGAGATTCATGATCACAGGGGTGCTGTCACGGAAGTGTTCCCCGATGGTACGGGCCTCGTTGTAGGTTCGCGGGTGCAGCGTGGTGATGCGGTAAGGCTCCCGCTCGGAGGCAGTCTTGGACGTGATCACCGGGGCGCTCTTCTCCGCGAGTCGACGTTCGGGTGTGATGGACGCCACTGGCGCGATCCGAGGTTCGGGGGCCCGCATCGGGGCGACGACGGCCGAGGCCGCCACCGGCGCGGCAGCCGGAGCCGGAGCCGGACGGGGCACCTCCTCGGTGCGTCCGGTCCGCAGCGGCTCGGGCTCGGGACCGTAGTCGTCGTCGTCAGGGTCATAACCCTGGGCGTCGTAGCCATCGTCCTCCACGAGACCGAGGTAGACCGCCATCTTGCGCATCGCGCCGGCCATACTCCTGTCCTCCGCTCTGTGGTGGATCGGCCCGGGGCGGTTCTACGATCCACGGTCTGCCCCCGTCATGCGAGGGAGATTCCTGATTGTCCGGATTTGTTCTTCCGGTCTGATCTTCTAACCGGTGACGTTACCGGAGCGTCGACCTCGCACCCAGCACCGCCGTCCCGACGCGCACGTGTGTCGCACCGGCAGCAATGGCCTCTTCCAAGTCTCCTGACATCCCGGCAGAGACCATCGTGGCAGCAGGATGGGCCTCCCGTACGCGGGATGCGATTTCCGCGAGACGCCGAAACGCGCCGTGTGCGTCGCCTGCGAACGGGCCGACCAGCGGGGCCACGGCCATCACACCGTCAAGTCGCAAGCCAGGAGCGGCTGCTACGGATTCGGCCAGGGTGTCGACCTCACTCGGTGCGACTCCGCCACGGTGGGCGCCCTCCGGAGTTTCCGATTCCAGACCCACCTGGATCAGACAACCGAGTTCAGAACGTCCGGATTTGACCACTTCTGCCGACAGCGCCTGGACAAGCCGGAGTCGATCCACGGAATGCACCCGGTCGGCGTAGCGGAGAACCGAACGGACTTTGTTGGTCTGCAATTGGCCGACGAAATGCCATTCAAGGGGTAGATCCCGACATTCCTCGGCTTTCGGCGCAGCGTCCTGATCGCGGTTCTCGGCCACGTCGGTGACGCCGAGTTCGGCGAGGAGCCGGGTGTCGGAGGCGGGGTAGGTCTTGGTGACGACGACCAACGTGACCTCGTCACGGGAACGCCCGGCGGCGGCGCAGGCCGCGGCGATACGGGCCTCCACGGCGGCGAGATTTGATCGGAGTTCAGCAAGTCGATCCGCAGATGTCAGATTTGTCACTTGTCGCCACCCGCCTTCGCGTCGGCATCCAGCCAGATGTAGCTCGCGAGCCGTCCGGTACGGGACGCCCGACGGTAGGAGAAGTGGTCCTCGGATTCGAGGGTGCAGATGTGCGGCACCTGACGCACCGTCACTTCCTGGCGCGCGAGCTGGGCGCGGACCCCCGCCGGAATGTCCAGCGCCGGGGTCCCCCAGCTGGTCTCCGCGTACGCCTCCGGCGTCCCCGCGGCGACCTCCGCGCGGAGCGAGTCCGGCACTTCGTAGCAGCGTCCGCAGATGCTCGGCCCGACGACGGCCTCGATCCGCTCCGCGCCGAGGTCGCGCATCAGCGCGACGACGGTGTCGGCGACGCCCTTGGCCAGCCCCGGCCGTCCGACGTGCCCGGCGCCGAGGACGCCGACGTGGGTGTCGGCGAGCAGGATCGGCGTGCAGTCCGCCGTGAGCACGGCGAGCGCGAGGCCTGGCTCGCGGGTGGCAACGGCGTCCACGGAAGGCGCCTCGCCGTCCGGCTGGCGACCGGTGGCGATGAAGCCTTCGGCGCCGTGGACCTGGTTCATCCAGACGACGCCGGCGGGGTCGATGCCCAGCGCCTCTGCGGCGAGCCTCCGGTTCTCCCGGACGGCGACGGGGTCGTCCCCGACGGCACCACCGAGATTCAGCTCGGCGTAGGGCTCAGGGCTCACCCCACCCCACCGGTCGGAGAACCCGACCCGCACACCATTTCCCAGGTCAATCCGCTGGCCGATCATGCGATCACCTTATGGCACACGGGAACGAAAACAGGGGCGCGGGGAACTGCGCGAGCAACCACCCTGTGCGGATGGCCCTGCTCGCTGAGCGACTCACCACACTGGGTGGCTTGTCGCGCAGTTCCCCGCACCCCTGAAAGTGCAACCACCTGCGGGAGCGAAAGAGCTGGCTTGTCGCGCCCACGCGGCGGAGTCGCAAACCAGCAGAGCCCCGCGCCCCTGAAAGTGCAACTACCTGCGGGAGCGAAGGCTCACTTCAGGAAGTCCGGCACGTCCAGCTCCTCCGCCGTCGTGTCGACGTACGGCGGGCGGGGCGGGGCCTGCTGCGGGACCGGGGGGATGGTCGGCTCGGGGGTCGGCCGGGGCGTGTCCTCCGCGCGGGGCACGCTGCCCAGCGTGTGCATGCTGCGACCGGTCGCGGTCGAGCCCGCCGCCGTGGAGCCGGAGACCCGGAACTCCGGGCCCGAGGAGGACGACGACGACGCCGGCCGGTCCGCGTTGCTCGTGCTGCGCACGACCGGCTCGCGGACGATCGGGGTCGGCTGGCCGCCGTCGAAACCGGCCGCGATGACCGTGACACGGACCTCGTCGCCGAGGGCGTCGTCGATGACCGCACCGAAGATGATGTTCGCCTCGGGGTGCGCCGCCTCGCTGACCAGCTGGGCGGACTCGTTGATCTCGAACAGGCCGAGGTCCGAGCCGCCGGAGATGGAGAGCAGCACGCCGCGCGCACCGTCGATGGACGCCTCCAGCAGCGGCGAGGAGATCGCCATCACCGCTGCGGCCTTCGCGCGGTCCTCGCCGCGCGCCGAGCCGATGCCCATCAGCGCGGAACCCGCGCCGCTCATCACCGACTTGACGTCGGCGAAGTCGAGGTTGATCAGACCCGGCGTGGTGATCAGGTCGGTGATGCCCTGGACACCGGAGAGCAGCACCTGGTCGGCCGAGCGGAACGCGTCCAGCACGCTCACCTGGCGGTCCGAGATGGACAGCAGGCGGTCGTTCGGGATCACGATCAGCGTGTCGACCTCCTCACGCAGCTGCGCGATGCCGTCCTCCGCCTGGTTGGCGCGACGGCGGCCCTCGAAGGTGAACGGGCGCGTCACGACACCGATGGTCAGTGCGCCGAGCGAACGGGCGATGTTGGCCACGACCGGTGCGCCACCCGTGCCGGTCCCGCCGCCCTCACCCGCCGTCACGAAGACCATGTCGGCCCCCTTGAGGACCTCCTCGATCTCCTCGCGGTGGTCCTCGGCGGCCTTGCGGCCGACCTCGGGGTTGGCTCCGGCGCCGAGGCCCCGGGTGAGCTCGCGGCCCACGTCCAGCTTCACGTCGGCGTCGCTCATCAGCAGGGCCTGGGCATCGGTGTTGATCGCGATGAACTCGACGCCCTTGAGCCCGACCTCGATCATCCGGTTGATGGCGTTCACGCCACCGCCGCCGATGCCGACGACCTTGATGACTGCGAGGTAGTTCTGGGGTGCTGCCACGTCGAAGGCCTCTCGCCTCGGATGTCCTGTACCGAAGGGGCGGTGCTCCCGACGCTCCCGACCCGAACCCTAAACATTAGGTTTAGAGTTAATGCTATGTCACTGCTGCATTATCCAGTGTCACTAGGACACTAGGTCTCCGAGCATGCCGGTTCAATGGACACGCCGAGCAACAACTTTTTTCTTGTGAGCCTATGTGATCAAAGGTCCGAGCGCGTACTCGGGGGTCACTAAGGGTCAGGGAGATCCCGACAGCCCGTCAAGACCCTCACTGCCCACCTGAGTTCCGGACGCTCAGGAACGCAGCGCCGGATCTGTCGGTGCGCTCACGTCGTATCCCTTGGACGCCTGCTTCATCAGGGCGTTGAGCACGACCGCCTTGCGCGCACTCTGGTCCGGACTTCCCCAGTAGACCGTGGCCCCGGAACTGAGGGTCAGTTCGATGTCGTCGTAGGAGTGGACGACAACCTGCTGCGTCTGCTCGGCGATCGGCGCGGGCAGCGACTTGGCGACCTCCACCGCGCCGGACACGAGGACCGCCTGCGGGAAGTCGGCCAGCGCGCCCCTGCCCGCGGCGCCGAGCGCGAGCTGGACCACCGGAACGCCCGGCAACGGCCTTGCCGTCGTGGCGAACTGCACGCCGTCGGCGTCCTCCAGTGTGTAGCCCCCGTCCGCGGCACGCACCGAGGCGACCGGCACGCGCTCGGTCACCACGATACGGACCGTGTGCGGCCAGGAGGTGGACACGTCCGCGTGGGCCACGCGCGGCAGCGCCTTCTCGATGCGCGACTCGATCGCGCCCGTGTCCACCTGCTCCAGCGGGCCGCCCAGCGGGACCTGGGCGGCCTGGAGTACCTGACCGTCCGTCACCACCCGGGTGCCGCTGACGCCGACCGTCCGCACGTCGAAGACCGAGGAGAACCAGACCAGCCAGACCACGCCGCCGAGCAGCGCGGCGACCAGCAGGCAGATCACCGCGATGCCGCGTCGCGACAGCCGCAGCTTCGGGAGAGGCGGTCGTTCGTCGCCGAACTCGCCCTCCCGCTCCTCCTCGGCCTCCAACGCGCTGTCAGTCACGACGGCGGCCGCTCCCCCGGTGCGCGTCGACGGCCTCGTACACCATCTGGGCCAGCAGCTGGTCCGCGTCGCGGCGGCCGAACTCGGCGGCGGACTGGCTCATCTGCCACAGCCGCTGCGGGTCGGTGAGCACCGGCAGCAGCTGCTGGAGCACCCACTCCGGGGTCAGCTCGGCGTCGTCGACGAGCAGGCCGCCGCCCGCGCGGACCACCGGCTGGGCGTTGAGCCGCTGCTCGCCGTTGCCGATCGGCAGCGGGACGAACGCGCCCGGCAGGCCGACGGCGGCGAGCTCGGCCACGGTCATCGCGCCGGCCCGGCAGAGCATCAGGTCGGCGGCTGCGTAGGCGAGATCCATCCGGTCCAGGTACGGCAGCACCCGGTAGGGCGGCATGCCCGGCTGCTCGACGACGGGCGGCAGCTCGTTCTTCGGGCCCACCGCGTGCAGGATCTGCACGCCGTACTGCTGCAGCCGCGGCGCGACGGTCTGGATCGTCTCGTTGAGCCGACGTGCGCCCTGCGAGCCGCCGGAGACCAGCAGCGTCGGCAGGTTCTGCTCCAGGCCGAAGTACTGCCTCGCCTGCGGACGGGCCAGGCCGCGGTCCAGGGTGGCGATGGTGTGCCGCAGCGGGATGCCGATGTAGCGGGCCTCGCGGAACTTGCTGTCCGGCGTGGCCACGGCGACGTAGTCGGTGTACCGGGAGCCGATCTTGTTGGCCACGCCGGGGCGGGCGTTGGCCTCGTGGATCACGATCGGCACGCCGCTGCGCTTGGCCGCGAAGTAGGCGGACATGGAGACGTAGCCGCCGAAGCCGACGACCACGTCGGCCTTGGTCCGGTCCAGCACGTCCTGCACCGCCTTGACGGTGTTGCGGAGGCGGCCCGGCAGGGTGATCAGGTCACCGGTGGGCTTGCGCGGAAGCGCGACCTTGGGGATCAGCGCGAGCTCGTAGCCGCGCTCCGGAACCAGCCTGGTCTCCAGGCCCTGCGAGGTGCCGAGTGCGGTGATGCCGACCGTCGGGTCGTTACGCCGCAGCGCGTCAGCCAACGCGAGTGCGGGCTCGATATGCCCGGCGGTGCCACCGCCGGCGAGTACGACATGCACCGAAATTCACCGCTCCTTGTGGGGTCGCCGGAGGAACCGACGCCGCGCCTGCTTGTTTCCCTTGCGCTTGCTCCGTGCGGCCAGGGCCGCCTTCGCAGCCGGCTCGCTGCGTGCGAAGCAGAGCAGCATGCCGACCGCGAACATGGTCGGCAGCAACGCGGAACCGCCATAGGAGAACATCGGGAGCGGGACGCCCGCGATGGGCAGTAGTCCCAGCACCGCACCAATGTTGATCACGGCCTGAGCCATGATCCAGGTGGTGGCGCCTCCCGCTGCGTACCTGATGAACGGGTCCCTCGTGCGTACGGCCACGCGGATACCCGCATACCCTAGTGCCGCGAAGAGAACGAGGACGGACACGGTCCCCGCCAGCCCGAGTTCTTCACCGGTCACCGCGAAGATGAAGTCGGTGTGCGGCTCCGGAAGTTGACCCCATTTTTCCACGCTGGCGCCCAGTCCGGTCCCGAACAGTCCGCCGGAGGCCAGCGCCCACACGCCGTGGACCGCCTGGAAGCAGGAGTCGGCCGGGCCGACCTGGGTGGCTCCGATGCAGGAGAGCCGGCTGAGCCGGTGCGGCACGGTGATGATGAGGGCCGCGCTGGCCAGCAGCGCGAGCAGCGAGGTGGCGCTGAACAGGCGCGTCGGCGCACCGGCCATCCACAGCAGGCCGAAGAGCAGGGCGCAGATGATCATGGCCGTGCCCATGTCGCCGCCCGCGAGGACGAGTGCGAGCAGCAGCAGTCCGACCGGGACGAGCGGGATCAGCAGGTGCTTCCACTCGTTGAGAGTCTTCATCTGCTGTTTACGAGTGAGCAGATCCGCCGCCCAGAGCACGAGCGCGAGCTTGGCGAACTCGGAGGGCTGGATCTGGAAGAAGCCGCCCAGCCGGATCCAGTTCCGGTTGCCGTTCACGGAGACGCCGATGCCCGGCACCATGACGGCGAAGAGCAGCACGATGACGAAGAGCAGCAGCGGGTAGGCCAGCGCCCGGATCGACTTCGTGGGCAGGCGGACGGCCAGGTACATCAGGCCCGCGCCTATCACGATGGAGATGAGCTGCTTCTTGAAGTAGTAGTCGAAGGGCAGCCCGTCCAGGCGCGCCTGGATCTGCGAGGCGGAGAACACCATCGTCAGACCGAGGATCAGAATCAGCGCGGAGGACCCGAGGATCAGGTAATACGGCGTCAACGGCCGCTCCAGGCCCCGCTTGAAGCGGTGCAGGGCGCGCTGCAGACTGCCGAACCGGCTGTAGGACCGGAAGGTGGCGACGGACGCCTCCACCGGCCCCTCCGTGACACCGGTCCGTGGCACTGCGGTGGTCCTCTCCCCTGGTCAATCAACGAGGACAGACCCTACCGGGTCGGAGCAGGGCAGACGCGTAAGGCACATGGGTGAGTTGCAAACGTCAGGGGCGCGGGGAACTGCGCGAGAAACCACCCTGTGTGGACGGCCCTGCACATTGAGGACCAACTGCCCTGGGTGGCTTGTCGCGCAGTTCCCCGCGCCCCCAGGTAGTGCAGCGTCCCTCTTGCCTAAAGTGCGTGCACCGCAGCTGCGAAGAGATCTCCCCGCTCGCCGTAGTTGGTGAACATGTCCATCGACGCGCACGCAGGTGCAAGCAGCACCGTGTCGCCGCTCTCGGCGAACCCCGCCGCCGCGCTGACGACGGCGTCCATCGCCGCCGCGCCGACCACCCCGTCGGGCAGTTCGAAGACCGGGACGTGCGGAGCGTGCTGCTCCAGGGCCTGCCGGATGACGGCGCGGTCCGCGCCCATCAACACCGCTGCCCGCAGCCGGGACGCGGCGACCGCCACGAGGTCGTCCATGTCCGCGCCCTTGGCGAGGCCGCCCGCGATCCAGACGACCGACTCGTACGCCGCCAGCGAGGCGGCCGCCGCGTGCGGGTTCGTGGCCTTGGAGTCGTCGACGTACGCGACGCCGTCCACCTCCGCGACAAAGGCGATCCGGTGCGCGTCCGGGCGGAAGGCCCGCAGGCCGTCACGGACCGCGCGCGGCTCGACCCCGTACGCCCGCGCCAGCGCGGCAGCCGCCAGCGCGTCGGCGATGTTGTGCGGGGCGCTCGGCTGGACGTCCTCGACGGAGGCCAGCTCGGCGGCCGCGTGCCGACGGTCGGGGATGAACGCGCGGTCGACCAGCAGGCCGTCGACGACGCCGAGTTGGGCCAGGGCCGGGGTGCCGAGGGTGAATCCGACGGCGCGGCAGCCCTCCTCGACCTCCGCCTCGCGCACCAGGTGCTCGGTCGCGGGGTCGGCGACGTTGTAGACGCAGGCGACGACGTTGCCCTCGTAGATCCGGCCCTTGTCGGCCGCGTAGGCCTCCATCGAGCCGTGCCAGTCGAGGTGGTCCGGGGCGATGTTGAGGACGACCGCCGAGTACGGGTGGACGCTGGGCGCCCAGTGCAGCTGGTAGCTGGAAAGCTCCACCGCCAGCACGTCGTACGGCTCCTCGGCCAGCACCGCGTCCAGCACGGAGACGCCGACGTTGCCGACGGCGGCCGTCCGCTTGCCCGCCGCGGTCAGGATCGAGGCGAGCATGCGCACGGTCGTCGTCTTGCCGTTGGTGCCGGTGATGGCGAGCCACGGCGCGGGCTCACCCGTGGCCGGGTGCGGACGACGGAGCCGCCAGGCGAGTTCGACGTCGCCCCAGACCGGGATGTCCAGCTTCTCCGCCGCCTGGAAGAGCGGCGAGTAGGGCGGCCAGCCGGGGGCGGTGACGATCAGCTCGGTCTCGTCCGGGAGCGAGTCGCCGTCGCCGAGCCGGACGGTGACGCCCAGCTCGCGCAACTCCTCGGCCTGGGCCTGCTGACGTGGACCGTCGCCGCCGTCGACGACGGTGACCACCGCGCCGAGCCCGTGCAGCACCTTGGCCGCCGGTACGCCGGAGACACCCAGCCCCGCGACAGTGACCCTCAGCTTCTCCCAGTTCATCGCCCCACCACTCTCAGTCTCCCTCGATCAGGCCTCGGTCAGGAGGTGACCCAGCCAGCGTAGAAGAGGCCGAGGCCCACTGCGACGCACAGGCCCTGGATGATCCAGAAACGGACCACGATCAGGACTTCCGACCAGCCCTTCAGTTCGAAGTGGTGCTGTAGTGGCGCCATTTTGAACACGCGCCTGCCGGTGAGCCGGAACGAACTGACCTGGATGATCACGGAGAGGGTGATCAGCACGAAGAGGCCGCCGAGGATCGCCAGCAGCATCTCGGTGTGGGAGCAGATCGCCAGACCGGCCAGCGCGCCGCCGAGGGCCAGCGAGCCGGTGTCGCCCATGAAGATCTTGGCGGGCGAAGTGTTCCACCACAGGAAGCCGAAGCAGGCGCCCATCAGCGCGGCGGCGACCACGGCCAGGTCGAGCGGGTCGCGGACCTGGTAGCAGTTGGGGCCGGCGGTCGCAGCGGAACCGCAGGTCTGGCCGTACTCCCAGATGCCGATGAAGACGTAGGCGCCGAAGACCATCACCGAGGCGCCGGTCGCCAGACCGTCCAGGCCGTCTGTCAGGTTCACGCCGTTGGACATGGCGAGGATCATGAACAGCGCCCAGACGGCGAACAGCACCGGGCCGAGCGACCAGCCGAAGTCGGTCACGAAGGAGAGCTTGGTGGACGCCGGGGTGGTGCCCGCCGGGTCCGGGAAGCGCAGCGCGGCCACCGCGAAGACGATGCCGACGATCAGCTGTCCGGCCATCTTGGCCTTGGCCCGGAGGCCGAGCGAGCGCTGTTTGACGATCTTGATGTAGTCGTCGAGGAAGCCGACCAGGCCCATGCCCGCGAAGAGGAAGAGCACCAGCAGACCGGAGACGGTGAACTCGGTGCCCATGATCACGTGCGTCAGCACGTACGCGATCAGCGTCGCCAGGATGAAGGCGATACCGCCCATGGTGGGCGTACCGCGCTTGCTGTGGTGCGCCTGCGGGCCGTCATCGCGGATCATCTGGCCGTAGCCGTGGCGGGCCAGGATCCGGATCAGGATCGGGGTGCCGACCAGCGAGAAGAACAGGCCGATCGCGGCTGCGAAGAGGATCGCCTTCATCAACGACCAGCCTCCCCCGCGCCGGCGGCCGACGCGTGCTGCGTCAGCAGGGCTGCGGCGACCCTCTCCAGACCGACCGAACGGGACGCCTTCACCAGGACCACGTCCCCCGGCCGGACCTGTTCACGCAGCAGCTCGATCGCGCTATCCGCGTCGGGCACCAGCACCGATTCCTCACCCCACGAACCTTCGTTCCTCGCGCCAAGCTCCATGCAGGCCGCCTCCCGGCCGCCCACCGCCACCAGCTGGGCGATGTTCAGCCGGACCGCGAGCCGGCCCACGGCATCGTGCTCGGTGAGGGAGTCCTCGCCGAGTTCCCGCATCTCCCCGAGGACCGCCCAGGTACGGCGTGCCTCGGGGCCTCTCCCGCCGATCGCGGCGAGCGCGCGCAGGGCGGCCCGCATCGAGTCGGGATTGGCGTTGTAGGCGTCGTTGATCACAGTGACGCCGTCCTGACGCTCCGCCAGCTCCATCCGCCACTTGGACAGGCTTCCGGCTCCGCTCAGCGCGGCGGCGATCTGCTCGACGTCCATGCCGCACTCGGTCGCGACCGCGGCGGCGGCGAGGGCGTTGCTCACGTGGTGCTCACCGTAGAGCCTCAGAGTCACCTGTGCGGAACCGGTGGGTGTGCTCAAGGTGAACGAGGCCCGCTGCAGCTCGTCGAAACGGACATCGCTCGCCCGCACGGTCGCGTCCGCCGCCTCGCCGTACCGGACGACGCGCGCCGCGGTCCGCGGGGCCATGCCCCGCACCATCGGGTCGTCGCCGTTCAGCACGGCCGTTCCCTCGGCGGGCAGCGACTCGACCAGCTCGCCCTTGGCCTCGGCGATGCCCTCGCGGCTGCCGAACTCGCCCAGGTGCGCGGTGCCGACGTTGATGACCAGGCCGATCCTCGGTCGGGTGATCCCGCAGAGCTCGGCGATGTGACCCTTGCCACGCGCGCCCATCTCCAGCACCAGGAACTCGGTGTCCTGCTCCGCCTTCAGCACGGTCAGCGGGAAGCCGATCTCGTTGTTGAAGGAGCCCTCGGTGTAGACGGTGCGGCCCTTGGTGCCGAGCACCTGGGCGATCAGGTCCTTGGTGCTGGTCTTGCCGGTCGATCCGGTGAGCGCGACGACGGTGGTGTCCGTCAGCCGCAGCGAGACGGCGTGGGCCAGCTTGGCCAGGGCGTCCTGCACGTCGTCGACGACGACGGCCGGGACGCCGACCGGGCGGGTGGCGAGCACGGCGGCCGCGCCCTGCTCCGTCACGGCGCGCTCGGCGAAGTCGTGTCCGTCGACGCGCTCGCCGGCCACCGCCACGAACAGCGCGCCGGGCAGGATCTGGCGCGAGTCGTGCACGACGGGGCCGGTCACCCGCGTCTGCGGGTCTGGCGTGTCGGCGAGCTTCCCTCCGGTGGCCTCGGCCACCTCCGCGAGGGTCAGGGGGATCACGTTGGCTCTACTCCTCGATGTCCCTGGCGGGGGTGTGAACGGTGCCGGCGGCTGCGCCGGCCTCGGTGATCGCGTCACGCAGCACGATCCGGTCGTCGAACGGCCGGACCTCCCCCTTCGCGTACTGACCGACCTCGTGGCCCTTGCCGGCCACCAGGATCGAGTCGCCCGCGTGCGCACGTGCGACCGCGGCGGCGATCGCCCGGGCCCGGTCCGGTTCGACCAGGACCGCGCCGCGCTCCGCCTCGGGCACCTCGACCGCACCGGCCAGCATCGCGTGGAGGATCGCCAGCGGGTCCTCCGTACGCGGGTTGTCGCTGGTCAGCACGGCGGTGTCGGCGTAACGGGCGGCGATGGCGCCCATCGGGCCGCGCTTGAACGGGTCCCGGTCACCGCCGCAGCCGACGACGACGTGGACCTGGCCCTTGGTGACCTCGCGCAGCGAGCGCAGCGCGCCCTCCAGGGCGTCCGGCTTGTGCGCGTAGTCGACCACAGCCAGGTACGGCTGTCCAGCCTCGACCTGCTCCATCCGGCCCGGCACGCCCGGCACCGAGGCGACCCCGGCGACGGCCGCCTCCAGCGGCAGTCCGGCGGTCACGGCGGCGGCGATGGCGGCCAGCGCGTTGGCGACGTTGAACGGGCCCGGCAGCGGCGAGGAGGCGTCGGCGGACTGTCCGTCCGGGCCGACGACGCGGAAGTGCGAGCCGGCGTGGCCCAGCTGGACCTGCTCGGCGCGCCAGTCGGCGCTCGGCTCGCCCTCCGCGGAGTAGGTCACCACGGGCACCTCGGCCTCGGCGGCCAGACGGCGGCCCCAGCGGTCGTCGATGTTGACGACGCCCAGCCGGGAGCGACGCGCGGTGAACAGCTGCGCCTTAGCCCGGTAGTAGTCGTCCATGTCCGGGTGGAAGTCGAGGTGCTCGGGCGTGAGGTTGTTGAAGACCGCGACGTCGTAGACGACGCCGTCGACCCGGCCGAAGACCAGGGCGTGGCTGGAGACCTCCATGGCGACGGCGTCCGCACCGGCCTCGCGCATCATCGCGAGCACCGCGTGCAGGTCGGTGGCCTCGGGGGTGGTCCGCTCGCTCTTGATCCGGGTCTCGCCGACGCGCATCTCGACGGTGCCGAGCAGACCGGGCGTGCGGCCGGCGCCCAGCAGCGCGCCTTCGATCAGATACGCCGTGGTGGTCTTGCCGCTGGTTCCGGTGACGCCGATGGTGAGCAGCTGCTCGGCGGCGTTGCCGTAGATCGCGGCGGCCAGCTCGCCGACCCGGGAGCGCGGCTGCGGCACGACCAGCAGCGTGACGCCGCAGTCGGCGGCGCGCTCGGCCCCGGCCTCGTCGGTGAGCACCGCGACCGCGCCCGCGGCGGCAGCCTGGGCGGCGAAGTCGGCGCCGTGGACGTGGGCGCCCGGAAGAGCGGCGTAGATGTCGCCCTGACGGACGGCACGGGAGTCGTGGGTGATGCCGGTCACCGCCACGGCTGCGGCGCCGTCGGCGGGTGCCCGGTCCGCGTCGTCCAGCCCGAGCAGCGCCCCTACCTGGGCAAGCGTGAGCCCGGTGGTGTTGCGGGGGCGGAGTGGGGACTGATCACGAGTTGGCACGGCGGTGAGGTTACCCGTACCTGTGCTCTCGGGGCCAAGTCGGGAGCTCGTCCGCATGTCCATGCCGCTGTCCGTGCCGTTCATGAGGGTATCGCCATCCTTCGTGTCGCCTGCCGGGACCCCCCACGTGTACATGCCGTCACCGTCACCGCTGCTGGCGGTGCTGCTGCTGTCACTCCTGTCGTCATGATCGGCCCCTCACCAGTTGACCGGGAGGTCGGCCGGGGCCCCGCCGGTCGGGGGCACGTCGAGCGTCTTCAGCGAGAACTCCATCACCTGCTTGAAGACCGGGCCGCACAGCTCGCCGCCGTAGTGGGCGCCGACCGGTCCCTGGATCACGCAGGAGACGGTGATCCGCGGCTTGTCGGCGGGCGCGAAGCCGATGAACGAGGCGGTGTAGCCGCTGTAGCCGTGGGCCGTGGCGCGGTTGGCGGTACCGGTCTTGCCCGCGACCAGGTAGCCGGGGATCTGCGCCATGGTGCCGGTCCCCTCCTCGCTGCCGACGACCGACTGCAGCATCTGCGCCACCGTCCTGGCGGTCTGCGTGCTGACCACCCGGGTGGTCGCGGGCGCGGGCGCCGGGGTGTACACACCGTCCGGTCCGGTGATGCCCTCGACCAGCGTCGGCGCGACCCGGACCCCGCCGTTGGCGATGGTCGAGTACACCGAGGTGGTCTGCAACGCGTTGACGGACAGGCCCTGGCCGAAGGGGATGGTGTACTGCTGCGACGCGTTCCACTGGCCCGGCGGCGGCAGGATGCCCGGGGACTCGCCGGGGAAGTTCAGTCCGCTCGGCTGGCCGATGCCGAACTTGGTCAGGTAGTCGTAGAGGACCTGGTTCGCCTGCGCCTGGGTGCTGCCCAGATGCTCGGCGGCCAGGATGGTCCCGATGTTGGAGCTCTGCGCCAGCACGCCGTTCAGCGTCAGCTGCTCGGTGCCGTGGGCGACGTCGTCGTGGAAGACCGTCCCGTCCCGGGGCAGTGCTCCCGGCACCGTCACATGGGTCTGCGGCGTCGCCACGTTCTGCTGGATCACGGCGGACATGGTCATCAGCTTGCTGACCGAGCCCGGCTCGTAGGCGTCGCTGAGGGCGGTGTTGCCGATGGCGTTCGGGTCGGCGTGGGCCAGGTCGTTGGGGTTGAAGGTCGGCGCGGTGGCCATGGCCAGGATCCGGCCGTTGGTGACGTCCTGGACGATGACGTAGCCGCCGAGCGCGTGCGAGGCGGCGACCTGGGCGGAGAGCTGCTGCTGCGCCTCCCACTGGATGTCGCTGTTCAGCGTCAGCTTGATGTTCGAGCCGGGGATCGCCGCGGTCTCGTGCTGCCCCTCGGCGGTCGGCACCTCGCGGCCGTTGGCCTGGGCGTAGACCTCGTTGCCGTCGGTGCCCCGCAGCTGCGACTGGAACTGCTCCTCCAGGCCGCCGGAGCCGACGCCCGCGGCGTTGACGAAGCCGATGACGTTGGCGGCGAGGTCGCCCTCCGGGTAGACGCGCTTGTCGTCGCGGGCGCGGAAGATCGACGCCAGCGGGTTGGCGCAGGCGTCGTCGACCCGGCCGCTGTCGCCGGCCTTCTGGGCCAGCAGGTTCTCGGTCAGGCAGTGCCCGGAGGAGGCGCTGTTCGCCAACTGGTTCGACAGGTTGGAGATCTGCGTCCAGACCTGCGGCGACTGCTGCTTGGCGATCAGCCGGTACATGTCCGTCGTGGGGTTCTTCGCCGTCAGCAGCGTCGTAAGCGTCGTCTGGTCCATGCCCAGGATCGGGGCGAGCAGCGCGGCGGCGGCCCGGGAGCCGTCGGTGGTGTGCAGCTGCTGGGGCGTGAGCATGGTCGGGTCGGCGGTGATGTCGTAGGCGGTGACGGTGGTCGCCAGGACGTTGCCGTTGCCGTCGGTGATGGCGCCGCGCTGCGCGGTCAGCGGGACGGTCACGTACCGGTTGGCCGAGGCCTCGGCCGCCAGCGCGGTCGAGTCGAGGAACTGGAGCTGGACCAGCCGGCCCAGGAAGAGCGCGAAGACCGTCCCGAGCGCGATCAGCAGGAACCGCAGCCGCTTGCGCGGCTCGCCCAGCTGCAGCGTCGCCGCCCCGGCGGGCCCGCGCGCACCGGCTCGCGGCACGGGCGGACGCGGGTGTCCGCCGCCGCTGCCGTTCCTGCTCCCGTTGGCGCTGTTGCCGCGGGAACCGGCCCCGGCCGCACGCGCCTTGGGGACTCCGCCGCTCCCGGCCGCCGGACGGCGGGCCTGGTCCGGACGGGACGGACGCGCCGGGCGCACGGGACGCGCGTCCCGGGAGGGACGCGGCGCGCGGTCGCGCGGGTCACGGTCGCGGGAGCTGCGGTCACGGTCGCGAGGAGGCTGAGGCATCGTCAGATCACTCCGTCAGTCGCCTGCGGGCGGGGTCGTGCGCGGGTGGGCGCTCGGCTTCGGCTTGACCGTTCCGGTGCCGGAGCCGGTCCCGGTGCTGTTCCTGGCCGCGTCGTGCGAGGTCGTCCGGGCGCCGCCGGACGGTGTGCCCGTACCGGACGGCTTGGCCGTGGCGGAAGCTGACGCGGGCGCAGAAGCCGGTGCGGACGGGGTCGGCGACGGGGTCGGTGACGGCGGCGGGCCGACCAGCGGGGCCGGAGAGCTGCCGAGGACCTGGCCGTTGTCCATCAGGAACGCGGGGTTGCTGCCGGGCACCATGCCGAGGCCGCGGGCGCGTGCGGCCAGCGCCTCCGGCGCGGACCACCCGTCGATCTGCTGCTGCAGCCCCTGCTGCTCGTTCTGCAGCGACGTGGTGTGCTGCTGGAGCTGGGAGAGCGTGAACGACCCCTGGCTGACGGCGGTGTTGAGCATCAACAGCGCGATCAGACCGCCCGACAGCAGCAGTATCACCAGCAGCGCGAACGGACCGCGCCCGGCGCGGACGCTCCGGGATCGCGCCGTTCCCCTCCCGACTGCCACCTGCACGCACTCCCTCGACGCACTCGACCCTCATCCGGCACGGCCGGTCCGTTCACGACCCGACGCGTTCCCGGATTCTCTCCGCCCCCCGCAGCCGCGCGGGCGTGGCGCGCCGGTTCTCCGCGATCTCTTCCTCGGTCGGCAGCTCCGCGCCTCGCGTCAGCAGCTTGAACCGGGGCTGGTACTCCTCCGGGACGACCGGCAGTCCGGGCGGCGCGTTGGTGGCCGCGGCCTCCGTGAAGAACCCCTTCACCAGGCGGTCCTCCAGCGAGTGGTACGAGAGCACGGCGATCCGTCCGCCCACTGCCAAGGTGGCGAGCGCTCCCGGAATGGCACGCTCCAGCACGGTCAGCTCCCCGTTGACCTCGATCCGCAGGGCCTGGAAGGTGCGCTTGGCGGGGTTGCCGCCGGTCCGCCGCGTCGCCGCGGGGATCGAGTTGCGCACCAAATCCACCAGACGCGCGCTGTTGCTGAACGGTTCCTTCTCGCGCTCGCGCAGGACCGCCGAGGCGATCTTCCCGGCGAAGCGCTCCTCCCCGTACACCTTGAGGATCCGCGCCAACTCCCCGTGGGAGTAGGTGTTGAGGACCTCCGCCGCGCTGATCCCGACGGTCTGGTCCATCCGCATGTCCAGCGGCGCGTCCTGCGCGTAGGCGAAACCGCGGTCGGCCTCGTCCAACTGCATGCTGGAGACGCCGAGGTCGAAGAGCGCGCCGTGGATCTGCTCGATACCGAGCCGCTCCAGCACCTCGGGGATCTCGTCGTAGACGGCGTGCACCAGGGTGGCCCGGTCGCCGAAGGGGGCCAGCCGCTCGCCCGCCAGCCGGAGCGCGGCCGGGTCGCGGTCGGTGGCAACCAGCCGGACCTCGGGGAACTCGCGCAGCAGCGCCTCGCTGTGGCCGCCCAGGCCCAGCGTCGCGTCGACCACGACCGCGCCGGGGGCGCGCAGCGCCGGGGCCAGCATCTCGAGGGTGCGCCGCAGCATCACCGGGACGTGCTTCGCGTTGTCCGCGGCGGAGCTCATGACCTGCTTACCTCGGGCCTCTCTGCAAGTGGCCCGCGCCTACTGGTCCCCGCCCGCTCGCCCGCGAGGGAAGAGCCGTCTGGCGCCGGGGAAGGGGCGTCAGCGGGCAGCAACCACGTGCGGGTGTCGAGCGGGTGGAGGCCGGAAGGTACGGGCCCTGATCAACGTACGGAGCGTCCCGTCCGACACTCCCTCGACGTGGCGTCACTCTACTCCACGGCTCCCCCTGGTCAATCGAACGGCGCGGCCGACCCCCCGTCCGAGTGAACCCAGAAACCCCTGGTCAGGACCGCTGCCCCGGAAGGTCAGGGGCGCGCGCCACGCCGGAACACGCCCCCAGCGTCCGAGCGTGCCCGGCGCCCGGTCCGACGCGACCTGTCACGTGGCCCGTCGCGTGGCCCGCCCCGGACGTCCTCGGCGGGCCCGGCCACCCGATCTTTACGGCAAATCACCGCATGTCAGCCAGTCGAGTGACGTAAACGCCCGGCGCAGGGAACAATGCGTCTCAAGCGGGCCCGTGCCCCTGCCCCCGGCGGGGCAGGCGACGGCCCGTGCGGGGACACAAACGGGCGGACGGTACGAGGAGCAGCCGGGTGACGACCTTCGACGAACGCAGCGGTGTCGACCAGCAGGGACAGCCGTCGTCCGGCGCTGTGCTCGCCGAGCTCGACGCCGTGGTCGGCCGGATCCGGGCCTCCGTGGAGAGCGTCCTGGAGGGCAAGCCCGAGGCGGTCCAGCTGGCGCTGACGGTGCTGCTGGCCGAGGGCCACCTGCTGATCGAGGACGTGCCCGGCGTCGGCAAGACCATGCTGGCCAAGGCGCTCGCCCGATCGATCGACTGCACGGTCCGCCGGATCCAGTTCACCCCGGACCTGCTGCCCTCGGACATCACCGGCACCAGCATCTTCGAGCAGAACCGCCGCGAGTTCGAGTTCAAGCCCGGCGCGATCTTCGCCCAGATCGTGGTCGGCGACGAGATCAACCGCGCCTCGCCCAAGACCCAGTCGGCGCTGCTGGAGTCGATGGAGGAGCGTCAGGTCACCGTCGACGGCACCAGCTATCAGCTGCCCGCGCCGTTCATGGTGGTGGCCACCCAGAACCCGATCGAGATGGAGGGCACCTACCCCCTCCCCGAGGCCCAGCGCGACCGCTTCATGGCCCGGATCTCCCTCGGCTACCCCAGCCCCGACGCCGAGTTGAAGATGCTCGACGTCCACGGCGGCGTCTCGCCGCTGGCCGACCTGGAGCCCGTCGCGCACACCGACGACGTGCTCAAGCTGATCGGGATCGTCCGCGGGGTCCACGTGGCCGACGAGCTGCGCCGCTACGCCGTGGCCCTGGTCGGCTCCACCCGGACCAGCCCGGAGCTGCGCCTCGGCGCCTCGCCCCGGGCCACCCTGCACCTGCTGCGCGCCGCCCGCGCCGCCGCTGCACTCGACGGGCGCACCTACGTCATCCCCGACGACATCCAGCGGCTGGCCGTCCCGGTGCTGGCCCATCGGGTGCTGCCCACCGCCGAGACCCAGCTCGGCCGCCGCACGCCGGAGGACGTGGTCCAGGACCTCGTCCTGACGCAGCCGTTGCCGCAGTACACGCGGGGGCGCTGAGCGTGCCGACGGCCGGTTCCCCAGTGCCGAGAGGACCACGAGGGCCCGGAGGCCCGGGAGGCCCGGGAGGCCCGGAGAGCAGCGACCCCCAGCGGAAGGACACGGTCCGCCAGGCGCTCAGCGGGCTGACCACGCGTGGTCGCTCGTTCCTGGCCGCCGGGCTGACCGCGGTCCTCTGCGCCTACCTGCTGGGCGAGTTCGCGCTGATGCGGGTGGGCGTGCTGCTGGCCGTGCTGCCGCTGGTCAGCGTCGGCGCGCTGGTGCGCACCCGGTACCGGGTGGCCAGCGGACGGCGGCTGACGCCGTCGCGGATCCCGGCCGGGCAGGAGGCGCGGGTCCATCTGCGGGTCGACAACATCTCCCGGGTGCCGACCGGCCTGCTGCTGCTGGAGGACCGGGTCCCCTACGTGCTGGGGCCGCGTCCGCGCTTCGCGCTGGACCGGGTCGAGCCGCGCGGCTACCGCGAGGTCTCCTACCGGGTCCGCTCCGACCTGCGCGGACGCTATCCGCTCGGGCCGCTGCAGCTGCGGCTGGCCGACCCGTTCGGGCTGTGCGAGCTGTCCCGGGCGTTCACCTCCCACGACCTGCTGACCGTGGTCCCGCAGGTGCAGGCGCTGGCGCCGGTCAAGCTGACCGGCGAGTGGTCCGGCTTCGGCGACAGCCAGGCCCGCGCGGTCGCGCTGGCGGGCGAGGACGACGTGGTGCCGCGCGAGTACCGGCAGGGCGACGACCTGCGCCGGGTGCACTGGCGCTCCACCGCCAAGTACGGCGAGTTGATGGTCCGTCGCGAGGAGCAGCCGCTGCGGCACCACGCCACCGTGCTGCTGGACACCCGCCGGTCCGGGCATCGGGGTTCGGGCCCCGCCTCCTCCTTCGAGTGGGCGGTCAGCGCCGCCGCGTCGATCGCCCTCCACCTGCTGGAACGCGGCTACGAGGTGCGGTTGCTGACCGACACCGGCGAGGCGGTCTCCGCCGTCGGCGCGCTCAGCGCGGGCGGCAGCGCGGCCGAGGCCGCCGGGCTGATGCTGGACCATCTGGCGATGGTGGAGCTCTCCGAGAGCGACGACCTGACCTCCGCCGAGGAGGTGCTGCGCCTGGGCGGCGAGGGCCTGCTGGTGGCCGTCCTGGGCGGGATGGACGACGAGCAGTTGGCCGAGCTCTCCCGGCTGCGCCGCCGGGCCGGTTCAGCGATCGCGGTGCTGCTGGACCCGGACAGCTGGAGCCTGCTGCGGGGCCTGGGCAACGCCTCGGCCAACGGCAACGGCAACGGCCAGGGCCGCAACGGCTCGGGCGGCAACGGCATTCCGTCGAACGGCGCCGCCGCCAACGGCGCGCACCACGGCGCTGCGAGCCACGCCGGCGGCGTGCCGCGCGACAGCGCAGAACGGCGGCAGCGGCTGATGGGAGACGCGGGCTGGCGAGTGCTGCCCGCCCGCTCCGGCGACACGCTGCCCGAGCTGTGGCAGCTGCTGGGCCGTCCCGGCACGGGCTTCGGCGGCCGGGGCGTCAGCTCCGTGACGGCGAAGTCGGCAGCCGGCATCGTCCAGGGCGAGCCCACGCGCCGGGCCGACGGGGGTTCGTGACATGCGTGACATGCGTGACTTGGGAGTCGTGGGATGAACACGCGGACACGGATCGCGCTCACTGCGGCTGCGGCCACGGTGCTCACCGCGCTCTGCCTCTTCCCGCTGGTCCAGCCGACCAGTTGGCTGGTCGAGGCGACGGCGATGCTGCTGCTGGTCACCGGCGTCGGCGTGCTCACCCGCCGGTTCCCGCTGGCCCGCCCGCTCACCGTGCTGCTCCAACTGCTGGCCACGGTGCTGCTGCTGACGTTCTTCTTCGTCCGCGACACGGCGGTGTTCGGACTGCTGCCCGGTCCTGCGGCGTGGGGCGAGTTCGGCTCCGACCTGCAGTCCGGCTTCGACGACATGTCGCACTTCAGCACCCCGGCCCCGGACACGGTCGGGCTGCGACTGCTGCTCACCATCGCGGTGCTGGCGGTCGGCCTGCTCGTGGACGCGCTGGCGGTCACCTACCAACGGGTCGCCCTGGCCGGGCTGCCGCTGCTGGCCCTCTACGCCGTCGGCACCGGCATCCACCCGCACGGCGCCCTCTGGTTCTGGTTCCTGGCCGCCGCCTTCGGCTTCCTGATGCTGCTGCTGGCCGAGGGGCGGGACCGGGTCTCGCGCTGGGGGCGGATCTTCCACGGCGCCTCGGCCACCGGGAACGCCGACAGCACCAACCCGGTGAACGCCACCGGCTTCCGGATCGCCGCGCTGGCGGCGGTCGGCGCGCTGCTCGTCCCGGTGCTGCTGCCGTCCGTGGGCAGCGGCGTGGTCGCCGACCTCGGCGGTGGCAGCGGATCCGGCACCGGGAACGGCGTGATCACCGCCGTCGACCCGATGGCCTCGCTGGCGCAGAGCCTCAACCAGACCAACGCGGTCCCGGTGCTCTCCTACCGGACCACCGCCCAGGACCCCGCCGACCAGTACCTGCGCATCGTCGACCTGGACGTCTTCAACGGCGTCGCCTGGACCACCAGCACCCACCGCGCCGTCCCGCTGCCCGACCCGCTGGGCGTCCCCACCGAGCTCTCCGGCGGCATCCAGCAACAGACGGTGGAGACGGAGGTGACCACCCAGCCCGGCTACGTCCAGCAGTGGCTGCCGATGCCGTACCCGGCGGTCAACCTCCAGGTGGCGGGCGACTGGCGGTGGGAGCCCGAGGGCCGCACGGTGATCGGCGGCACCGACGCGCAGAACGCGGGCGGGCTCGACTACACCGTCACCAGCCTGTCGCTGCACCCCACCCAGGACCAGCTGCGCAACGCCGCGCCGCCGCCGGCGGACATCGCGCGCACCTACCTCACGCTGCCCAACAACCTGCCGCCCGTGGTCGGCCAGGACGCCCGCGCGGTCACCGCCGGCGCGCCCACCGCCCTCGACAAGGCGCTGGCGCTGCAGGACTGGTTCGCCCACTCCGGCGGCTTCACGTACAACACCAACGTCCCGGTCAACAACACCTCGAACGCGCTGGCCGACTTCCTCAAGAACAAGCAGGGCTTCTGCGTCCACTTCGCCTCCACCATGGCGGCGATGGCCCGGATCCTCGGCATCCCGGCGCGGGTCGCCGTCGGCTTCACCCCCGGCACCCAACAGGCCGACGGTTCCTGGCTGGTGACCACCAAGAACGCGCACGCCTGGCCGGAGCTCTACTTCACCGGCGTGGGCTGGCTGCGCTTCGAGCCGACGCCGTCCATCGGCTTCGAGCCGAGCTTCGGCTCCTCGACCACCGCGCCGGCTCCCGGTCCGTCGACCTCCGCGCAGCCCACCACCGGCGCAGGTCCGACGGCGGGCACGCACAACCAGGGCTGCCCGATCCAGGCGCGCCGCGAGGGCCTGTGCGCGGCTGTCGGCACCGCCGGCGGACCGGTCAGCACCGGCTCGTCGGCGGTCGGCTCGCTGCGGCTGGCGGTCTGGGCGCTGGCCGGACTTCTCCTGCTCCTGCTGCTGGTGCCGATGGTCTGGCGCTGGCGGGCCCGACGCACCCGGCTGGCCCGGGGGCCCGGCGGGCTGACCGAGCAGCAGGTGCTGGACGCCTGGCGCGAGTTGCTGGACACCGCCTGGGACCTCGGCATCCCCCCGGACCACGCGGAGACGCCCCGCCGCACGGCGGATCGGATCAGTGCCCTCGGCGAGCTGGGCCCCGAGCCGAGCGCGGCGGCGGGCCGACTCGCCCTCGCCACCGAGCAGGTGCTCTACGCGCCTGTGGTGACCGTGCCGCTCCAGCTCCGGCAGGACGTCCGCTCGGTCCGGGAGGGCCTCGCCGCCCGCGTCGACCGGCGCACCCGCCTGCGCGCGGTGCTGCTCCCGCCGTCCTCGTCCCGGCTCTACCGTGACCTGCCGCGCCGCGTCTCCGCCGAGGTACGGCGCAGGACCGCAGCCCTGTGGAACAGGCTGCGGCCCGGTGGCTCGCACTGAGCAGGTGACCGTTGATCAGCCGGCGGGCAGGTAGACGATGCCCAGCTTGTCCAGCTGCCAGAGCTGGGTGTCCGCGCCGGTGTCCGACTGGAGCGTGGTGATCGGGTTGCCGGAGCTGTCGACCGCGGCGCTGGTGCCGAGGGTCAGCACCATGTTCGTGGCGGCCGAGTCGGCGATCTTGTAGTAGCCGTTCCCAGCTGCCTCGAAGACCCAGTGCTGGTTGGCGTTGCCGGTGCAGCCCCACTGCTCCAGCTGCGTGCCCGCCGCCGTGCTGCCGCCGGTGGCGTCCAGGCACATGTTGCGGTTGCCGCTGAAGTCCAGCTCGTAGCTGCCACCGGACTTGATCTCGAAGACGAACGACTGGTTCAGCCCGCCGTCGGCGCCGTAGGTGATGGCCGGGCGGCCGTTGGTGGCGTCGCCGTAGCTGCCGCCGCCGGAGAAGTCGAGGACGTTGCCGCTCGCCTTGTTGGCCAACTGGAACCAGGACCCGTCCGTGGGCACGTCGTTGAACGACGCGTTGCCCGGTGTCAACGGCATGATCGTGGTGCCGTCCTGCGGGTCCAGGGTGCAGTAGGCCTCCGGCTGCGTCGGGTCGTCGTAGAAGTCCCCGAGGCAGGCGCCCTCGGCCTTGTAGCCGGCGACGCGCGGGTGGTAGGACTGCCGGACCTCGTCGGTGCAGAGGCCGAGCACGCCGATCGACTGGTCGCAGCCGTTGCGGGTCAGCTCGCTGGTGTCGATCACGTCACCGTTGATGTACTCGTACGGCGAGCTGGTCATCTCCGCGCAGACCTCGTGGCCGTAGGAGACCCGCCGCATGTCCAGGAACCGGACCCCGGGCACCGCCTCGGCGGCGGCCCGCTCGGTGTCGTCCAGCTGCGGGACCACCCAGTTGTGCGCCCAGGCGGCGTCCTCGGGGAAGCCGGGGCAGCCGTCGGCGACCTTGCCCGCATAGGAGTTGTCACGGATGTCCGGCGTGATCGGCGTGAAGTACGACTGCAGCACCAGCTGGTACGAGCCGTCCGCGTAACCGGCGTTGCGCATGGTCTGGCGGACGTCGGTGAGCGCCGCCTCGATCTTCGGCAGGTCCGCCTTGGCACGGGCGGTGATCGCCGCGCTGCCGATGGTCTGCCGGCAGCCCTGGGACTGCGGGACCGGGAAGTACGCGGTCAGGCAGCTGACGACGATGCCGGTGAAGTCGAAGTCGTCGTTGGCGCCGATGGTCACCACGACCATCTTGACGTCGTAGTTGGCGGCGCTCTGGGCCAGCTGGACGTCCTGCTTGGGCTCGCCGTAGTCGCCGCTGCCCGGGCCGGTGATCTTGGCCAGGGTCGGGTCGGAGGTCAGGTCCCCGGTCTGCGCCCCGGAGCAGGCAAGGTCGATCGGGGTGACGCCGGTGACGCCGGTGTCGAAGATCGTCGACTCGGCGTGCCGGTGACAGAAGTCCTTGGGACCGTCGGTGCCCGCCATGTAGCCGTCGTTGGTGTCGGTCCCGGCCCCTTCGCCGGATATCGCGCTGTCGCCCAGGGAGACGATGGCGGCGGGCTTGGCGGCCGGTCCGGCGGCCGCGGCGGCGGTCTGTGTGGTCGCGGTTCCGAGTGCGCCGACGAGGGCGGTGACGGCGAGTGCCGCGAGGGCGGCCCGGGGTTTGCGCAGGCCTGCTCTGACTGATCTGGTCACACAGTGCTCCTGAGGGTGGACGGGGAGTGCCCGATCGTCCCTCAGGGTAGGTACCCCCAGGTAACATAACAAGAGTGGTGCTCATGTTTTCTGCGGCGAACACAACAAAACCCTGCTGACCTGGTGATCTCTGCGCGCCAAACACGACGATGCGCCGCTCGGACACGACGAAGGGCCCCGACCCGAAGGTCGGGGCCCTGACGAAAGAGTGTTCTGCGCGGGTCAGAACCCGCCGCGCTGCTGCTCCTGACGTCGCTGCCAGCGCTGCTCCATCCGGTCGACCAGGCTGCCACCGCCGCCACGCTTACGGCGCACCGGCCGCCCGGTACGCGGGTCCACGGCCGCGAGCCGCGGAATGCGGCGCCATGCGGTGACCGCGAAGACGGCACCCGCCAGCATCAGCACAAAACCGACGACGCTCACCCACTGCTGGTGCACGAAGAGGCCACCCATCAACAGGCCCACGCCGACCACGAAGCCTGCGGCGGACGCGTAAACGGCGCGCCGGGTCCGCGTGCGCAAGCCACTACCCTCGAGCGCCGTCGCGAACTTCGGGTCCTCGGCGTACAGCGCTCGCTCCATCTGCTCAAGCAGTCGCTGCTCGTGCTCCGAGAGCGGCACGTCGTCCTCCTCCTCTGGCCGCCGACGGCGCAAGCGCGCCGACCGGAAGACCACCCCACCGCACGGCTCGGTTTCTCTTGATCCCGCTGTGTTGCGTGTATGCCCCGGGTGGGCGGCCGTCATGCTTGCTGCCTTTACCCGAATCATACGGTTCACCGTGGGTTTTTGGAGTGCCGTGCCGCATGTGCGGTACCTCTCTCCGGACAGGCCGGAACGCCTCGGTGTGCCCTGTGAACGGGCGACACCAGTGAGAAGTTTCCAGCCTCAGGAGCTCCTCTTTCCCGTGTCACTGCCCGGCTCCTTGCCCGTGTCCTTGCCCGTGTCCCTTCCTACCTCCCTCCCACCCTCCAGCAGACTCGCCGGACCGACCGAGGCCGTGCCGAACTTCGCCCGCACCCGGTCGACCGTCCGCTCCAGTTCGGACCAGCCGTGCTCGCGCTCCCCCAGCGCCATCTGCTGCGGCCGGGCCCCCTCGCCCAACCCCTCGACGCGCAACCCGATCAGCCGGATCCGGGCCCGAGCCAGACCCATCCCGTCGAAGACCTGGACCGCCGCGGCGTAGAGGTCGTGCGCCAGGTCCACCGGCTCAGGCAGGGTCCGCGAACGGGTGACCGTGCGCAGGTCGGCGAAGCGCACCTTGACGGTGACCGTCCGCCCCGCGACCCCGGCGGCCCGCAGCCGCGCGGCGGCGGACTCGGCGAGCCGCAGCAGCGTGGTCCGGATCAGCTCGTGCTCCGCCGAGACGTCGGCCGGGAAGGTCCGCTCCCCGCCCAGGCTCCGCTCGGCGCGCTGCGGTACCAACGGGCGCGGGTCCTCGCCCCGCGCGAACCGCGCCAACTGCTCGCCCGCGGCGGCGCCGACGATCCGCCGCAGCGTGTCCGGCGGCGTGGCCGCGAGGTCGGCGACGGTGGTCAGACCGAACCGACTCAGCGCGGCGGCGGTGCTCGGCCCCACCCCGGGCAGCCGCGTCGCGGGCAGCGGCAGCAGGAACCCCGGCACCTCGGCCGGCGTCACCAGCAGCAGTCCGTCGGGCTTGGCCGCGACGGAGGCCAGCTTGGCGATCAGCTTGTTCGGCCCGACCCCGACCGACAGCGCGAGGCGCTGCTCGTCCCACACCCGCTCCCGCAGCAGTTCCGCGAGGACCCGCGGTCGGAACGGCACCCCCGCGAGGTCGAGGTACGCCTCGTCGAGGGAGGCCTGCTCCACGCGACGGGAGAAGGAGGCGAGGACGGCCATGACATTGGCCGAGACGACGGCGTACTCGTCCATGTCCGGCGCGACCACGACCAACTCCGGACACATCCGCCTCGCGCGGACGACGGGCTGCCCCGACTCCACGCCCGAGGCTCGCGCCTCGTACGTCGCCGACATCACCACGCCGCGGGGACCCGTACCCCCAACCGCGACGGGCCTCCCGGCCAGGTCAGGACGACGACGCTGCTCGACCGCGGCGTAGAAGGCGTCCAGATCCGCGTGCAGAATCACCGCGAACCGCCAGTTACAACACTCAGGGGCGCGAGGCTCTGCGCGAGAAACCACCCAGCGCGGATGGCCCTGCTCGTTCGGTCCGCCACCTGCGTGGGTGGCTTGTCGCGCAGTTCCCCGCGCCCCTGGACAGTGCAACCACCCGCGGGAGCGTCAGTGACCCGTCGCACCCACGCGGCGCAGCCGCACATCGGCAGAGCCCCGCGCCACTGGACCGTGCAACTGACCCTTTGTTCAGCCCAGTTCCGCCAGAACGTGCAACTGCGTGGCCACCGCGTGGAACGACGGATCCGCCGAGGCCGCCTGCTCCAGAGCGAGGAGAGCGTCGAGCGCCCCCGGTTCCGTGTCGACCAGGACACCGGGCACCAGGTCCGCGAAGATGCGCACGCCGTGCACGGAGCGCACCCGCAGTCCCGCCCCGCGTGCCAGCGCATCCAGCTCGTCGCTGGTGAAGCGCCGGGCGTCCGGCTTCTCGACGCCTTCGAGCGTCGCCCGGGCCTCGGCGAAGTGGCCGGAGAGGGCGCGGGCCAGGACCGCGCCGTTGCGGTTGGCAGCAAGAAGGCTGACCAGACCGCCGTCGCGCAGCACCGCGGTGAGCTCGCGCAGCGACTCCGCCGGGTCGTCGACGAACTCGAGGACGCCGTGGCAGAGGACAGCGTCCATGCTGCCCGGCTCGACCTGCTGGGCCAGGGTGCTCGTGTCGCCCTGTATCGCCCGGACCTGGCCGGTGACCCCGGCCTCCGCCGCGCGGCGTTCGAGGGCGAAGAGGGCGTCGGGGCTGGGGTCGACGACGGTGACCCGGTGGCCGAGGCTGGCGACGGGCACGGCGAAGTTGCCGGTGCCGCCACCGGTGTCCAGGACGTCGAGGACCGGGCGGCCGAGCGACTCGGCCTTGCGGTCCAGCGCCGCGCGCAGGACCTCCCACACCACGGCGGTCCGAAGGGCGCTGCGGGGACGCGTGTACACGGTTGGGCTCCTCGGTTCGGCTGCGACGTCTCGGCGGTAGCGGCAGTGGTGGCGGCAGCCACGGCCGGACAGCCCCACCCTATTGCCTTGTGCCGCTGCTCGGCGCTCATCCCGGGCTCCCCGGGCTGGTGTGCCAGAGCTTGCGCGGGGCCTCCGCCGCGGGGACGCCCGGCGGCTTGAGGTCGGCGTAGGGGGACATCCGGAATCCGCTCGGGTGCAGCATCACCCGGCGCGGCGGTGCCGCCTCCGCTTCGGGGCGGGCGGCCAGCACTTCGCGGACCGCGTCCACGCCCGCCTCGCGCCACAGTTCGTGCAGGCCGGTCAGCTCCCAGGCGGCGGTCGCGGTGAGCGAGACACCGCGCGGGCCGGTGCGGCGGACCACGCCGCGGACCAGCAGCAGCCAGGAGTGGAAGACCGTGGACGCGTAGTGCTGCTGGGCGTCCTCGAACATGGCGAAGTCCAGCGGGCCGGTGGCGTCGTCGAGCGTGGCGAAGACGACCCGGACGCCGGTCCGCACCGGCGGGGTCTGGGTGGCCACCTTGACCCCGGCGATCAGGATCTCGCTGCGGTTGCGCTGCGTCAGCAGGTCGCGCGAGCGGACCGTGCCGAGCTCGTGGAGGAAGCGCAGGTACGGGCTGAGCAGATGGGCGCTGTGGTCCAGGCCGAGCGCCTCGATCTCGCCGTGGATCAGCTCGGAGTCGGTCGGCGCGGGCAGCGCGGTCGGCACGGCGGTGGGCTCCTCGCCGGAATTTCCCGCCAACGCGTCGGCCAGCTCCAGCTGGGACGGGCCAGGGCGGCGCGGGCCCTTGGGCTTGGGGTCGGTGGCCGCGTGCAGCAGCAGGTCACGCCGGGTCAGCCCGGGGTGGAGCGCGTCCAGCGCACCGGCCAGCACCAGGTTCTCCAGGGTCGGCTGTGAGGGCTCGGCGCGGCGACGGAAGTCGGCCAGGGAGGCGTAGGGCGCGCCCTCGCGCTCGCGGACGATCCGCTCCAGCTCGGCGTCGCTGATGCCCTTGACGTCGGCCAGCCCGATCCGCAACGCGTCACGGCTGCTGCCGCTGCCGTCCGGGCCGCGTTCGATCGTGTAGTCGACCACGGAGTCGTTGACGCTGGGCGGCAGCACGGTGACGCCGAACTGGCGGGCGTCGGTAAGGATCAGCCGCTTCGGGTACATGCCGGGGTCGTGGGTGAGCAACCCGGCGTAGAAGGCGGCCGGGTGATGGGCCTTCAGCCAGGCGGACTGGTAGGTGGGCAGCGCGAAGGCGCCCGCGTGCGCCTTGCAGAAGCCGAAGGAGGCGAAGGCCTTGAGGATCTCCCAGACCCGCTCGACGACCGGCCGCGGATAACCGCGGTGGTCGGCGGCCACGCAGAACCAGTCCCCCACCGCCTGCTGGCCCTTGATGCTGCCGAGCAGCCGCCGGGACTGGTCGGCGCGGTCCGGTGCGCAGCCGGTCATCTTCGCGATGATCCGGATCACCTGCTCGTGGAAGACCACCACGCCCTCGGTCTCGGCCAGGATCTCGCGCAGGTCGTCGTGGACGAAGACCGGATCGGCCCAGCCGTGGCGGGCGTTGAGGAAGGGGGTGACCATGTCGCTCTTGACCGGGCCGGGGCGGAACAGCGAGATGTCGATGATCAGGTCGCCGAAGGTCTCCGGCGCGAACTTGCCGATCAGCTCGCGCTGGCCGGGCGACTCGATCTGGAAGCAGCCGAGGGTGCGGGTGGAGCGGATCAGCTCGAAGGTGGCCGGGTCGTCCAGCGGGACGGCGTCCAGGTCGATCCGCTCGCCGTCCACCCGCACGGTTTCCTTCAGGGCGTGCGCCATCGCGGACTGCATCCGCACGCCGAGGACGTCCAGCTTGAGCAGGCCGATCGCCTCCACGTCGTCCTTGTCGAACTGGCTCATCGGGTAGCGCTGGGCGGAGAGTTCGACCGGCGTGCGGTCGCGCAGGGTGCGGTCGGAGAGCAGCACGCCGCTGGGGTGCAGGGCGATGTGGCGGGGCAGGCCGTCCAGCTTCTCGACGATGTCGAAGAGGACCGCGAAGATGCCCTCCTCCAGCCGGGAGTGCCGCAGTTCGGGCAGGTCGCGCAGGGCCGCGCGGGCGTCGCGGGCGCGGATGTGCGGGAAGGCCTTGGCCACCGCGTCGATCTCCTGCGGCGGCAGGCCGAGGGCCGCGCCCGCATCGCGGACGGCGTGGCGGACCCGGTAGGTCTCCAGCATCGCGACGCAGAGCGTCCGGTCGGAGCCGAAGCGGTCGAGGATCAGGTCGTAGACCTCGGTGCGGCGGGCGGACTCGACATCGAGGTCGATGTCGGGCAGCGAGGTGCGCTTGGCGGAGAGGAAACGCTCCATCAGCAGGCCGTGCGCCATCGGGTCGACGCCGGAGATGCCCAGCAGGTGGTTGACCAGGCTGCCCGCGCCCGAGCCACGGGCCGCGCAGCGGATACCGGCGGCGCGGGTCAGGTCGACGACCTCGGCGACGGTGAGGAAGTACGGCTCGTAGCCGAGGCCGTCGATCAGCGTGAGCTCGCTCTCCAGCCGGTCGGTGATCTTCTGGCTCGCCGCCCGGCCCGGGCTGCCGTAGCGGCGGGGGATGCCCGCCTCGCAGCGTTGCCGCAGCTCGCGGACCGCGCCCTCGCGGGTGGTGCCGAGGACGCCCGCCTCGGGCATGTGCATCGAGCCGAGGCCGATGTCGAGATGCGGGTCGAGCGCGCACAGCTCGGCGATCCGGCGGGTCTGCGCCAGCAGCGCACGCACCTCGGAGGCGGTCTCGCACAGGTCGTGGGCGAGGGCGGCCATCTCCGGGCCGGTCTTCAGATACCCCTCGGCGTTGACCCGGTCCCGGGAGCGCAGCTCCAGCGGGACCAGGCGGCGGGCGGCGTCCAGCACGTCCGCGACCGGGGCGTCCTCCGGAACCGGGTAGCGGACGGCGTTGCTCAGCACAGCGGGCACGCCCAACTCCCGTGCCAGGCGCAGCATCCGCTGCCCCGCCGCGCGGGAGGTGGGGTGGCCGGGCGGCGCGAGGTGGTGCACCACCTCGACCACGACAGCGTCCCCGCACGCCGCGCGCCAGCGCTGCAGCTCGGCCTTGGCCTCGGCGGTCCGCCCGGCCGCGGCGGCACGTCCGACCACGGACTCCGGGCCGAGCAGCACGAACACACCGTCCCCTGCGCGGGCCACCAGCTCGGGGCCGACCACCGGACGACCGCGACGCTCCATGTCGTCCCCGTGCGCGGTGCTGACGACCCGACAGAGCGCGGCCCACCCCGCCCGACGCCCACGGGCCAGCACCACGACCCGTGGCGGGCGCGCCGCGTCGGCGGCGGCCCGGTCCAGCTCGGCCCCGCCGGGGCCGGCGGTACGGCCGACGATCCGGGCGTCCGTGCGCATGCCCGTGCGCACGTCCGTACGCGGATCGGCGCAGGCCAGGTCGGCTCCGACGATCGGCCGTACGCCGTGCTCGACGCAGGCCTGGGCGAAGCGGACCGCACCGTAGAGGCCGTCCCGGTCGGTGAGCCCGAGCGCGCCCATGCCCAGCTCCGCCGCGCGCCGGGCCAGGGCAGCGGGCGTGGCGGTGCCGTAGCGCAGCGAGTAGCTGGAGGCCGTGTGCAGATGCACGAAGGAGTCCGTGGGGCTCATGTGCTGCGACTCCTCTGGCGTGTCAGGTGTGCAAAGGCGTTGTTGGCCCCTCCCGATCCCGCCGGTTGCGGCTCCCGGTCACCCGGGCATCCGGTGCACCGGTGTCACCCGGTGCGGGGCATTCCCTCCTCTTCTCCGATCCCCCGCAGGTACGGCTCCCGTGCGGCGGGGACCGCGCCGCGGGCGATCAACCGCTGCACCATCCGCAGGAAGAGCGCGGTGTTGCGGACCAGGTCGTCCGCGTCGCGGGCGCTGGCCGCCGAGGCGATCCCGGCCTCGGCGGCGGCCCGCTTGGGCGCGCCGGCGGCGTAGTAGAGCGCCCACTCCGCCAGCTCCGGCGCGACCTCGGGCAGGACCTCCCAGGCGCTGCGGATCCGCTTGCGCTTGCGCGCGTTCTCCTCCGGCCGCCCGCGCAGGGCGAGCACGGCCGCGGCGGCGCGCAGCGCGGCGAGATGCGCGAGGGCGTAGCGCTCCAACGGCCCCTGGAGCTCCCGCGCCTCCGCGAGCCCGCGCTGCGCCTGGGTCAGCAGATCCACCGCGGCGGGCGGAGCGCCCGCCCGGCGCAGCACCGGATGGACGTCCTCCGGCCGGTGGTAGGGCATGCCCGATCCCGTGGCGGGGCCGGGCAGTGGCAGCTGCAGCACCCGCGCTCGTGCGCTTTTCCCCCTGGTGCCGCTGAAGTCGGTGCCGTTGAAGTCTCTGGTGTCCCTCATGACGTACGCCCTCCCGTTCAGTCCGTCGTACTGGTGAGGGTCCAGCGGTCGGTGCTGCGGTCGAAGCTGAGGTCGTAGACGCCGAGAGCGAAGCAGCGGCCGGGGCTGGCCTCTACCCGCCACACCTCCCGCTCGGTCCGGTCCAGCGGCCGACCGGCCGCCATCCCGGCAGAGGCGGAAGCGGAAGCGGAGGAATGGCCAGAGGCAGAGGCCTTGCGGGCCTCCTCCCACCACGCGCCGCTCTCCTTCCAGTGCCCCAACACCTCGCGCACCGCGTACACCTTGTCGCGCCAGAGGAAGTGCGTGGGCAGCCCCGTACCGCCGCGCACCTCGACCAGGTCCGCACGCTTTCTGCTCACAGCGCTGCCTCCTTCGCCATCCATGTTCGAACTTTCGTTCGAACATCTCCAGAGTAACCCGCCGGACCGGAGCCACGTCAACGCCGAATCGCCCATGCGACCGACCACACGGCCCCTCCATTCGCCATGCTCCTCCGCACCACTGACAAAGCCGTGCGGGCAGCCACCCGAGGTGACCGCCCGCACGGCGGAGACAAGCGTCGTCGCTGGTCAGCGACGTGAGGATCAGTCCTTGACCGGGACCGCCCCGGCCCAGACGTGGTTCGGGGTGAGGTAGCCCACCAGGGCCAGCCCAGCCTCGGCGAGGACCTGTTCGAACGCGGCGTCCGGCAGGTGCCGGGTGCGGAAGAACTGGGTCCACTGCGCGTCGTCGTAGAGGTAGTCGACCTGGTTGGCCCGCAGCCCCGGGGCGATCTCCTCGGAGACGATCCGGATGGTCCCGGCGCCCTTCATCGGCGACTCGCGCGGCAGGTCGTCGTAGAAGCCCTCCCCTTCGCGCTGGATCAGGATCACGCCGCCGTCGGCGACGTGCCGACGACAGGTCGCCAGCAGTCCGGCGCGGACCTCGACGTCGCCGGTGTTGACCAGGAAGGAGCTGAGCAGCACCAGGTCGAAGCGCTCGTCGAGCTCCAGGTGTTCGATCGAGGCGTGCACCGTGCGCGCACCGCGCACGCGTTCCAGCATCTCCGCCGACTCGTCCACGGCCGTGACCGCGAAGCCCCGCGCGACCAGCGGATGCGTCACCCGGCCCACGCCGCAGCCCAGTTCCAGGATGCTGCCGCCCTCCGGCGTCCGGGAGGCGATGATGTCCGGCTCGTCACCCACGAGAAGCCGCTCGTACAGCTCCACCGCGCACCCGTCCGGGGTGATCGACCCCGGTCCCGTCCCCCGGTGTCCGTCCCGCGTCGTTCGTGTCGTTCGCATGAGGAACAGTCAACATCGGCAGGAAGAACTGCACCAGAGGTCCGATCGCCACGGCGTAGACGACCGTGCCGATCCCGACCTGCCCGCCCATCAGCAGGCCCACCACCAACACGGTCACCTCGATGCCGGTCCGCACCAGCCGGATCGACCGGCCGCTGCGCCGGACGTACCCGGTCATCAGCCCGTCCCGCGGGCCGGGACCGAACCGCGCGCCGATGTAGAGACCTCCGGCGAGCCCGTTGAGTACGACGCCCGCCGCCAGCACCGCAAGCCGCAGCGGAAGCCCGTGCAGCACGGGCAGCAACCGCAGGCCCTCGTCGACGGAGAGACCGATGACGAAGACGTTGCTGACCGTGCCCAGCCCCGGCTTCTGCCGCAGCGGTATCCAGAGCAGCAGCACCACCGCCCCCACGATCATCGTGATCGTGCCGAACGAGAGCGGGACATGCCGGCTGACGCCCTGGTGGAACACGTCCCACGGGTCCAGCCCGAGCGAGGCCCTGATCTGCAACGCCATGCTGAAGCCGTAGAGCGCAAGGCCGACGTAGAGCTGGACGAGGCGGCGGGTCAGCAGCAAGTGGGTCCCTCCTCGGGCACGTGTTCATCGGTTTCAACGGCTTCATCGGCGCTTGCGTCGGTCAGCGGCTGAAACGCGTCGGCGCTTGAAATTGGTCGGCCGTAGGACCACCCTGGAGCCTATTGGCCTGCCTTTCCATGGCCAATTTCAGAAAGGTGGCCTCTCGTGGCTCTCCCTCCGTCATCGCGCACCGCCATCGGCTCGACACGACTCGAACGCGCGCTGGGTGACTGGCAGCGGCCCGGCCACGGCCCCGCGTACCGGGCACTGGCCGGCGGCCTGCGCACGCTGGTGCTGGACGGGCAGGTGCCGGTCGAGGCGCGGCTGCCGGCGGAGCGGGAGCTCTCCACGGCGCTCGGCATCAGCCGGACCACGGTCACCGCCGCGTACGAGCTGCTGCGGGACGAGGGCTTCCTCGCCAGCCGCCGGGGCGCGGGCAGTTGGACCGCGCTGCCGCCCGGCCGGACGGTGCACGGCGCGGGCCTCTCGCCGCTCCCCGCCGATCTCGTCGACAGCGTGATCGACCTCGGCATCGCCGCGCCCTCCGCCCCAGAGCCGTTCCTCACCGAGGCGATGGCGGCGGCCCTGGCCGGGCTTCCCCGCTACACCGACACCCACGGCGACTTCCCGCTCGGAATCCACGTGCTGCGGCATGCCGTCGCCGACCGCTTCACCGCGCGCGGGCTGCCCACCGATCCCGAGCAGATCATGATCACCACGGGCGCCGCCGGTGGCTTCGCCCTGCTGCTGCGTCACCTGCTCGCCCCGGCCGAGCGGGTGGCCGTCGAGTCGCCCAGCTACGCCAACGCGCTGCAGGCGCTCCGCTTCGCGGGCAGCCGGGTGGTGCCGGTCGCACTGCAGCAGGACGGCAGCGACCACACAGACGCGGGCGGCTGGGACGTGGAGGGCTGGTCCCGCACCCTGTGCGACGCCGCGCCCCGGCTCGGCTACCTGATCCCCGACTTCCACAACCCGACCGGCATGCTGATGTCCGAGGACGAGCGCCGGGCGCTGGTGGCGACCGCCCGCCGCACCGGGACGACGCTGATCGCCGACGAGACCATGGCCGAACTGGCACTGGAGCCGGACCTGGTGATGCCGCCTCCGCTGGCCGCGTTCGACCCCGGCGGCGGCACCGTGATCACGCTCGGCTCGACCGGCAAGACCTTCTGGGGCGGCCTGCGGATCGGCTGGATCCGCGCCTCGCCCGACCTCGTCCGCCGGATCAGGGCGGACCGGGCCAGCCTGGACGTCAGCTCCCCGGTCCTGGAGCAGCTGGCCGTCGCGCACCTGCTCTCCCCGGAGGTGCTGCCGCAGGTCCTGGCCCACCAGCGCGGCCGGATCCGCGTCCAACGGGACGCGCTGGTCGCCGCGCTGCGCGCCGAGCTCCCCGAGTGGACCTTCCGCACCCCGCAGGGCGGGCTCTCCCTCTGGGTCCACACCCCGGACGGCGTCTCCGGCAGCGTGCTGGCGACGACGGCCGAGCGGTTCGGGGTCTGGGTCGGCTCGGGCCCGCGCTTCGGGGTGGACGGAGTGCTGGAGCGCTTCGTCCGGCTCCCCTACGCCCAGCCGGCCGACATCCTCGGCGAGGCGGTACACCGTCTCGCGGCGGCGACCGCGACCCTGACCGCGCCGCACCGCGCCGAACCGGGCCGCACCGAACCGGGCAGCATCGCCTGGACCGGCGAGATCGCCCTGCTCTGAAGGGTTCTGACGGAGCGTCGGAAAACTGGAGAGCGGCGTTCACATGCCGGCGGACTCTCGCTCGCCGGCGCATGAACGCCGCTTTTCCCCCGTTCCCCCCTGCTCCCCCCGTTCCCGGGGCTCCCCCGAACCCCAGGACACTCCCCCATCCCCTGTGCTCCCCCGGGCCCGGCACCTGCTCCGCCGCCCCGTGTCGGCGGTGCAGTGCCTGGCCCCCGGTGGCCCGGGCTTTCCGCCCGGCCCTTCCCGGTGCCCACTACTTTGCCGTCGATGCAGGTCCGGAACCATCCGCGTCGGTACTCAACCCGTTCGGACGAGTGTCTGAGTAGAACTACTCAGAGATCATCGGTGCTTCCCCCAGGTCACGCGAGTAGTCGGGGGCCACTAGCCTTGTGCCCCGCGAATGACGCCGCGCCATCCACACAACGGGGGAAACATCCATGGGACTGCTGCCACTGATCTTCACCAGCGGCTGGGCCAGCGGTGTCAACGCCTACGCCGTGGTCCTGATCATGGGGCTGTTCGGCCGCTACGACCACGTGACCGTCGTGCCGCCGGGCCTGGAGCGGACCGACGTGCTGGTGATCGCGGGCGTCCTCTTCGTGATCGAGGCCGTCGCCGACAAGATCCCCTATGTGGACTCGGCCTGGGACGTCGTCCACACCGTGATCCGTCCCATCGCCGGAGGCGTCGTCGCGGCGCTGATCGCGGGCCACGCCCACGACTCGCTGACCACGCTCGGCGCCGCCGCGATCGGCGGCGGCACCGCGCTGGTCAGCCATCTGGTCAAAACCGGCGTGCGGATGGGCGTGAACACCTCCCCCGAGCCGTTCAGCAACATCGTGATCAGCATGGTCGAGGACCTGGCCGTCGCGGGACTGGTCGTCCTGGCGCTGTTCCACCCGGTCCCGGCCGCGATCATCGCCGGGGTGCTGCTGGCCGGGGGCGTGCTGCTGGTGCTGTTCACGATCTCGCGGATCCGCAAGTTCCTGCGCCGCCGCAAGGAGCGCCGCGCGGCGCGGGCGGGCCTGCGTCCGCAGCACGACCTCGTCGGCTGACCGTCCGTCAACCACGGCCCCGCAACTCCGCAGCAACTGGTCGCTGCAGGTCCCGCACGCGCCACACCGAGGGCGCCGATCCCCCGTCACCGGGATCGGCGCCCTCCGTCCGTTGACACCGTGTCGCATCACGGCGCCGAGCGATGTCAGACGATGTGGCGGCCGCCGTCCACGGTGAGCACGTCGCCCGTGGTGTAGCGCGCTTCGACCAGATAGTGGACGGCGCCGGCGACATCCTCGGGGGTGCCGACGCGGTGCAGCGGGGTGTTCGCCGTGATCCAGTCGCGGGAGGACTCCCAGACCTCGTCGGCGCCCTCGTACCAGGGGGTGTCGACCAGGCCGGGGGCGACGGCGTTGACGCGGATCTCGGGGCCGAGCTGGGAGGCCAGCAGGCGCGTCATGTGGTTCAGGGCCGCCTTGCTGACGGCGTAGGGGATGGAGCTGCCCAGGGCCCGGGTGGCGGAGACCGACGAGATGTTGACGATCGCTGCGGACTTGGCCTTGCGCAGGTGCGGGACGGCGGCGGTCGTCACCTGCCAGGCGCCGATCAGGTTGACGTCGAGGATCTCCCGCCAGGCTGCGGCATCGGGGGTGTCGAGGTCGTTCAGCGGGATGAACCGGGTGGTGCCGGCGTTGTTGACCAGGATGTCCAAGCGCCCGTAGGCGTCGACGGCGCTCTGCACGATCCGGCGGGCGTCGTCGGGATCGGCGACGTCTCCCTGGACATAGACAGCCTCGGGCAATTCGGACGCGAGAGCTCGGCCCGCCTCCTCGCTCCGGGTCGAATTGACCACGATTCGTATGCCCTCGTCAGCAAGCCGGCGAGCGATCGCCGCACCGATTCCCGAGGACGAACCAGTGATGAGGGCGACTCGACCCTGCTCCATTTCTGCCTCCATTTAAGCCGGTTGACATGCTCGACCGGTGGATCATACGGTATCACCAGTCGGAATCAAGTTTCCATGATACGGAATATTGCCCACTGCAATGGTGCAGATAGCGGCCTATGTCTGATTTGGTGCGTGTGCACCACGGCTGGGTGTTTCGCGCGAGAACCAGCCCCGACGCCCCTTCCCTGCTCTGCCAGGGCTTTCGCGCGTCATCGCATTTTTGGGGGAAATTCATGTCGCGGACGCATTCCGATTCCTCGCCGCAATGCCCGGCTGGAATCCATCACCTCGTGGGCGAACGGGTACGGGAGACCCCTGACGCCCTCGCGGTCCGGGAGGCCCTCACCGGTCGTGAGCTCAGCTACCGGAACCTCTGGGAACTCGCGGGCGCGACCGCGACGCGTCTCGCCGCGCTGGGAATCGGCCCCGGTGCCGTCGTCGCCCTCGACCTCGACCGGGGTGCCGACCTCGTCGTCGCCGCGCTCGCGGTGATCCGGACCGGCGCGGGCTACCTGCCCGTCGACGGCAGCGCCCCGGCCGACCGGGTCGCGGTGATCCTCTCCGACTCCCGGGCCCAGGCCGTCCTCGTGGGCGACGGGTCGGCGCGCCGCTCGCGCGCGATCCACCTGCCCCGCGCGATGCCGGTGCTGACGGTCGTGCGCGAGACGGAAGGTGGCGCCTCGTCACCCGCCGAACCCACCGACACCGCCGTGTTCGCCCCTGCGGTGGATGTCGACGAGGAAAGCCCGCTCTGCGTCGGATACACCTCCGGGTCCACCGGAGTCCCGAAGGGCGTCGTGGTACCCCACCGGGCCGTCCGCGATCTGGTCTCCGATCCCGCTGCCGTCGGCGCGATCACGGCCGCCGACCGGGTGGCCCAGCTGGCCAACCCGGCGTTCGACGCCTTCACGTGGGAGGTCTGGGGCGCGCTGACGGCCGGCGCGCCGCTGATCGTGCTGCCCACCGTCGTCGAGGTCGACCTGGCCCGCTGGTCCGGTCTGCTCGCCTACGAGTCGATCAGCAGCGCCCTGTTGACCACCTCGCTCTTCCACATGGTGTCCCGCGAGGCGCCCGGCTCGCTCGGGTGTCTGCGCCAACTCCTGGTCGGCGGCGAGCAGCTGGACCTGGCGGCGGCCGAGCGCGTGCTCGCCGCCGGAGCTCCGCAGACGCTCCTCAACATCTACGGGCCGACCGAGACCACTGTCTTCGCGACTGCGTTCGCGTGCACGCAAGCCTCACTGACGGGCCGCAGGCGCGTCCCCGTCGGCACCGCGGTACGCCGTGCGCAGTTGCACGTCCTCGACGACCGGATGCAGCCGGTGCCGGACGGAGAGACCGGGGAGCTGTACATCGGTGGTCCGTCCGTCACCAAGGGCTACCTCCACCAGCCCGAGCGCACCGCCCACGCCTACCGGGAGCTGGACGGTCACGGACTCGTCTACCGCACGGGCGACCTCGTGCGCCGACTGGCGGACGGCGAGCTGGAGGTCGTCGGACGAGCGGACCGCCAGGTCAAGCTCCGCGGCTTCCGCATCGAGCTCGAGGAGATCGAGCAGGCGGCGGTGGCCACCGGCCACGCCGAGGCCGCCTTCGTGGAGAAGCTCGGGGAAGGGCACACCGCGCGCCTTGTCGGAGCGTTCCTCAGGCCGGACCGCCGGGCGGTCCCGGACACCGGCGCGGCCGGGGCGGGCCCGGCCGGGCGACTCGCCGCCGCCCTCGCCTCCCGGTTGCCGACCTACATGCTTCCCGCCCTCTGGCTTCCGCTCGAGGACCTCCCGCTCGGCTCCACCGGGAAGGCGGACCGCACCCGCATCAGGGCCCTGCTGGCCGAGTTCGCGGACTCCGCCGCGCAGACCGCGCCCGGGGCAGCGGCTCCGGCCGCCGACCTGTCCGCCGACCCGGCCGCGAGCGCGCGCACCGGGAGCTCCGCTGCGGAGGGCGCGGCCCACACCGTGGCCGTCGTCTGGGCCGAGCTGCTCGGGCTTCCGGGTCCGGAGGCGCTCAGGCCCACGGACGACTTCCTCGGTCTGGGCGGCAACTCGATCCTCGCCACCCAGGCGGCCTTCCGCATCGCCGAGCGTCTGGGCACCCCGGTGGACCCCACCGACATCCTGCTCACCCCGAGCCTGACCGCCCTCGCCGCGCAGCTCGACGGGTCCGTCGCCGCGGACCGCTGAGTCGGCGGCTCCCGGCCGCCGACTCCGCTCCGCTCCCAGCTCCCACTCCGGTCGCACGTCACCGCCGCCCTCCTCCGGCGGCCGCCTCACGCACCACAAGGAGAACCACCCATGGCGCCACCGCGCCTTGCCGTACCCGAACGACGGGCCGCCGTCGTCGCACCGCTGTCGTCGGCCCAGGAGCGCCTCTGGTTCCTGCACCTGGCGGCTCCCGAATCGCCCGACTACAACGTTCCCCTGCTCACCCGCTGGCGCGAACCCGCCGACGTGTCCGCGCTCACCCGCGCCCTGTCCGCCGTCGTCGCCTGTCACGAGATCCTGCGGACCAACTACGAGGTCCGGGAGGGCCGCCCGGTCCAGGTCGTCCGGGCACCCGGCCCCGTCCCCTTGGACGTCGTCCGGGCCGAGGCGCCGACTCCGGACGAGCTGGCCCGGCACGCCCGTACGCCCTTCTCCCTCCAGAACGACCCGCTCCTGCGCGCGACGCTCTGGCAGGACGGTCGGGGCGGACCCGCCACCCTGCTGCTGAATATCCATCACATCGCCGTCGACGGCTGGTCCCTGTCGGCGCTCTACGACGCGCTCGCCACCGCCTACGACGCCGCGCTCACCGACCGGGACGCGGTGCCGGTGCTGCCCCAACCGCCGCTGCAGTACGCAGACTTCGCGGCCTGGGAGGCCGAGGCAGGGAACGCGTCCGAGCGGGAGGCGCGCCTCGAAGCCCGCGCGCAACTGATCGGCCCGGCCGCCGGCGAGGCCGTCACCCTCGGCCCGGTCGCCCCCCGTGCGCGCAGCGCCGAGGGAGAGCGCACCGGAGCCCAGCACCGGTTCACCCTCGACGCGGAACTCGCCGCTGCGGCAGCCGACCTGGCCAGACAGCTGAGAGTGACGCCCTTCGTGGTGCTCTTCGGCGCGTTCCAGGCGGTCGTCCAGCGTTGGAGCCGTCGTGACAGCTTCCTGGTGGGAACGGTCGCCGCCAACCGCAGCCATCCGGCCGTGGACGGACTGGTCGGCTTCTTCGTCAACACCGTTCCGCTGCTCTGCACCCCGGACCCCGACGCGGACTTCGCCGCCCTGTGCACCGGCTCCCGGGCCGAGGTGTTCGGCATCCTCGCCCACCAGGGCATCCCGTTCCAGCGACTGGCGGCCAGGTTCGGCTCCGAGGGCCTGGCCGACCTCGGCTTCGTCCTGCAGAACGCGCCCGCCGTGCCCCGCAACGGCCGCTGGGACGTGCCGGAACTGCTGCCCACGGGCACCGCCAAGCAGGACCTGTCGCTCGTCCTGGAGTACGCACCCGACGGCGAGCTGCGCGCCACGGTGGAGTACGACACCGACCGGTACACCGACGCGGTCGCCCGCAGTCTGGCCGAGGGTTTCACCGTGCTGCTGCAGGCAGCGGTGGCCCGCCCGGACACGCCGCTCAAGGACCTTCCGCTCGCCCGGCCCCGCCCCGGAGCGCACCCCACCGGGGTCCTCGTCGGCAGCGAACCCGAGGCGTACCCGGAGCAGACGGTAACCGCCGCCCTGGAGCGGGTGCTGACGGAGCGTCAACCGCATGACCCGGACGCCGTGGCCGTCGAGGCCACGGGTGCGGTGCTGACCCGGCGTGAGCTCGCGTCGTGGTCGGCCGCCATCGCGGCCCGGCTGCGCGCGGTCGGCGTCGGCCCCGGGAGCCTGGTCCCCGTCCTCGCCGCCCGCGGCCCGGCCCTGGTCGCCGCGTGGGTCGGTGTCCTGCGCGTCGGGGCCGCCTTCGTCCCGCTCGCCTTGGACGCCCCTCCCGCGCGGATCGCCTACATCATCGAGCAGACCGGAGCCGACCGGGTGCTCGTCTGTCCGGAGGGCGCCCGCTGCCTGGCCGACCTCGGGACGTCCGCCGAGGCCGCGTCCATCGAGGCTGCGTCCGCCGAGGCCGCGTCCATCGAGGCTGCGTCCATCGAGGTCGCGTCCATCGAGGAGAGGGCCGCCGCCCCGCAGGAACCGACGGCCGACAGCCGTGTCCCCGGGCCCGAGGATCCGGCGGCCGTGATCTACACCTCCGGCACCACCGGCCGTCCCAAGGGCGTCGTCGTCCCGCAGCGCGGGCTGCTGGCCACCGCCCTGTGGTGGGGCCGCGACTGCGGTCTCGGGCCCGACGACCGCCTGCTGGTCACCGCGGGGACCGCGTTCGACCCCGCCGCCTTCAACGTGGTGGAGGCGCTGCTGGCCGGCGCCGTCCTGGTGCTCGCCGACGACGTCGAGCGTCGCGATCCGAGCGCGCTGCTCAACCTGATCCGCGGGCCCAAGGGCGCCACCGTCGCCGGATCCGTCACGCCCAGCCTGCTCCGCGCGATGCTCGACGCGGACACCGCCGAAGGTGTGGACACCGCCGAAGGTGCGAGCACTGCCGAAGGTGCAAGCACCACCCTGCACACGCTCTACTCGGGCGGCGAGGCCCTGCCGCGCCGGCTCGCCCTCGCCTGCGCCGCGCGCTGGGGCGCCCGGGTCGTCAACGTCTACGGCCCGACCGAGGCCTCCTGCAACAGCACCTACTCCGCGTTCGATCCGACCGACGAGCGCGCCCCGGCCATCGGCGTCCCGCTCCCCGGCATGCGCGCGTACGTGCTCGGTCCGCACGGCGAGGAGTTGCCCCCCGGGGTGCCCGGCGAGCTGTACCTGGCCGGAACCGGAGTGGCGCTCGGCTATCTGGCGGCGCCGGAGCAGACCGCGCGCTCGTTCCCGCCGGACCGCCACGCCGCGCGCTTTGGTGCGGGCGCGGACGCACGCATGTACCGCACCGGCGACCTGGTGGTCCTGCGGGACGACAGCCAACTGGGCTACCTGGGCCGGGCCGACGACCAGCTCAAGATCCTCGGCAACCGCATCGAACCCGCCGAGATCACCCGCGTCGTCGAGGAGCACCCCGCGGTCACGGCCGCCGCCGTGCACGCGACCGGCACCCCTCCCGCCCTCGTCTGCTACGTCGAACTCGCCCGTGAGGGCGACCGGGAGGGCGACCGGCCGCCGACCCGCGAGGAGTTGGTCCGACCGCTGGCCCGCTGGCTGCCGACGGCCGCGCTGCCGACCGAGGTGTACGCCGTCGAGGCCCTGCCGCGCACGGTCAACGACAAGGTCGACTTCGCCGCCCTCGCCCTGCTCCGCGACCGGCCGCTGGCCTCCGGTGCGCCGACCCGCAAGGCCGAGCTCACCGCCGGTCAGCAGCAGGCCGCCGCCCTGATCGCCGGCGTGCTCGCCGACGTGCTCGCCGGAAGGGCAGGCGCTCCGACGGCCGACAGCCTCGGGCCCGAGGCCGACTTCTTCGCCCTCGGCGGGCACTCGCTGCTCGCCGTGCGGGTGGTGGCGGAGGCCGAACGCCGCCACGGCGTACCGGTGCCGTTGCGGGTCTTCCTGGCCGACCCCACCGTGGCCGGGCTGGCCCGCGCGCTCGGAGCCGAGGCGTCCTCGGCGCGTCACACCGCCGCACCGGCCGAGGAGTTCGACCCGGACGCCGAGTACCCCGTCGGCTCGGTGCAGCAGCGCCTGTGGGCACTCGACCGGATCCGGGCGCTGCGCACCGCCTACCTGGCACCCGCCGTCGTGGCCGTCGACGGGCCCGTCGACCGGGACGCGCTGCGCAAGGCCTTCGCACAGGCCCTGGCCCGGCACCCGGCGCTGCGGTCCCGCTTCCGTCTCGACACCAGGACCCGCCGGGTGCTGTGCCGCACCGACGGTCCGTCACCCGAGGTCGTGCTGACGGACGGCAGCGGCTGGAGTGCGGCCGAACTCGAGGAGGAGCTGGCCCGCCTGTGCTGGACGCCCTTCGACCTCGCCCGCGAGGCACCCGCCCGAGGCGCCGTCATCACGGCGGCACCGGAGTGCACCCTGCTGGTCTTCGGCGTGCACCACATCGTCTCCGACGGCTGGTCGGTGGACCTTGTCCTGCGCGACTCCGCCGCGCTCTACCGCGCGCTGACCACGGGCGTGCCCGCCGTCCTGCCCGCGCCGAGCCACCCTGGCTCGGTCCGGGCGGAGCAGGAGGGCGACGAGGCAGGCCTCGCCGCGGCTCTCGCCGGACTGCGCGGAGCGCCGGTCGACATCGAACTGCCGCACGACCGCCCCCGGGGCAGGACGCAGAGCACGGACGCGGACCAGCGCACCGCGGTGCTGTCGGGCGCCGGGGCGGAACGACTGCTGGAGCGGACGACGGCCCGCGGCTGCACCCCGTTCATGGTGGGCGTGGCCCTGCTGGCCGTCGTCCTCTCCCGGCGCGGCGGGCAGCGGGACTTCCTGTTCGCCTTCCCCTGGGCCTCCCGGGACGGGGCGGACCGGGCGGAGGCGGTCGGCATGTTCGTCAACACGCTTCTGGTCCGGGCCGACCTGCGGACCAACCCGACCTGGGCGGAGCTGCTGGAGCAGGTCCGGGAGGCCGCGCTGACGGCGTACCGGTACGCCGACGCACCGTTCGACGCGCTCGCCGCGGCCCTGCATCCGGGGCGTGACCTCAGCCGTCCGGCCGTCACCCCCGTCTATCTGAACGCCGTGGCCGAACCGCCGGCGCCGCCCGTCCTCGCTCCGGAGGCCCGCTGTCGCTTCGTCACCCCGCCCCGACTGAGGGCGAAGTACGAACTGGAGCTGACCGTCAGCGGCGGCCCCGGCCGTCTCGACCTCTCCTTGACCTACCTCACCGCCCTGTTCGACGCCAACACCGTCGACTCACTCCTGGCCGATCTGGTCCAGGCCGCCACCGACCTCACCGACTCCTGGGAGACCCCTGTGCTGAGCACCGACCCGCAGCTGCCCGCCGCCGACCTGGCCGACCAGGTGACCGCCGCCTGGACCGAGGTCCTGGACGGAGCCGCGGTGGACGACGACGTCAACTTCTTCGACGCCGGCGGTGACTCCCTGCTGCTCATCGTCCTCATGGAGCGGCTCTCCGAACTGACGGGCCGTGAGCTGGAGGCGGCGGACCTGTTCGAGCACAGCACCATCGAGGCCCAGGTCGCCTTCCTCTCCGGGGCCGAGGGCGGTTCCGCGTGACCGGCACCGAAGCGATCGCTCTGATCGGCGTCGGCTGCCGCTTCCCCGACGCCTGGACCCCCGAGCAGTACTGGGCCAACATCGCCGCGGGCCGGGTCTCGATCCGGGATCTCGACCCGGACCTGCTGCTGGCCGCAGGGCGGGACCGCGCGACCCTGGACGACGAGGAGTTCGTCGCCCGCGGGGCCGGAATCCCGAACCCCGGGGACTTCGCCGCCGAGTTCTTCGGCTACTCCCCGGCCGAGGCCGCCGCGACCGATCCGCAGCAGCGCGTCTTCCTCGAAGTCTGCTGGCAGGCGCTGGAGTCCGCCGGGCACGCGCCGCACGACGGTCGCACGGTCACCGGCGTGTTCGCGGGCGGCAGCCCGAGCACCTACCTGGCGGCCCTCCAGGCCGACCGGGCCCGCACCGACGGTGTCCTGGGCGCCGTCGACGACGTCGCCCTGCACCTGGGCGGCCTCGGCGACTTCCTGCCCTCCCGGGTGGCCTACAAGCTCGGGCTGCGCGGACCCTCCATCGGCGTGCAGACCGCGTGCTCCTCCTCGCTCACCGCCGTGCACTACGCCGTCCAGAGCCTCCGCTCCGGCGAGTGCGACCTGGCGCTGGCCGGCGGGGCGTCCGTCAACGAGCCGATGCTCGGCTACCGCTACCACCCGGGCGGGCTGCAGTCCAAGGACGGCTACTGCCGCCCGTTCGACGCCCGCTCCACCGGAACCTCGTTCAGCTCGGGTGTCGGGGTCGTGGCCCTGCGCCGCCTGTCGGACGCCCTGCGGGACGGCGACCCGGTCCTTGCCGTGGTGCACGGCACCGCCGTGGGCAACGACGGGTCGGCCCGTTCGGGCTTCACCGCGCCGAGCCCGAGCGGTCTGGCCGACGTGGTCGCGGCAGCATTGGACGCGGCGGAGATCCGCGGCGAGCAGCTGCGCTATGTCGAGGCGCACGGCTCGGGCACCCCACTCGGCGACCAGATCGAGCTGCGCGGGCTCACCTCGGCCCTGCGTCGGGCCGGACACAGCTCCGGAGCGACCGCCCCGGCGAACTACTGCGGCCTGGGCTCGGTCAAGGCCAACATCGGCCACGCCGGTCCGGCCGCGGGCATCGCCGGACTGATCAAGGCCGTGGGGATCGCCCGGACGGGCCAGCTGCCTCCGCACCCGCTCTTCGAGCGGCCCCGCAACCCCGGTGTCCTGGCCGACTCCCCGTTCCGGATCGGCACCGAGCCCGCCTCGGTCGGCGCAGGCGACCCCGCCTACGTCCTGGTGAACTCGATGGGCCTGGGCGGCACCAACGCCACCGCGGTGATCGGACCACCGCCCGAGCCGGTCCGCCCGCCCGCCCCGTCCCGCGCCACGGTCCGCCTGCTGCTTTCCGCCCGCTCGGAGGACGAACTCGCCACGGTCGCCACGGAGTTGGCGGATGCACTCAGCGGCCCTCACGCGCCGGCCCTGTCCGACGCCGCCCACACCCTGCGGGTGGGCCGCACCGCGCACCGCCACCGTCGCGTGGTGGAGGTCGCCACCGACGCCGCCGCCACCGATGCCGCGGACGCGGACGCGGACGCGGACACCGGGAGCGTCGCAGCCGCGGCCCTGCGTGCGCCGACGGCGGAGCCGGCCCGGCGACTGCCCAAGGTGGTCCTGGCGCTTCCCGCCGACCACGAGCCGACGGAACTCGACGCGCTGGTGCTGGAGCGTCTGACGGCCGCCTTCCGCGGTCGGGCGGAGACCGCAGGCCCCGGACAGCCGCTCCGGCTCGACCGGTTCACCGTGCTGGTCGGAGCCGGCGAGCCGGGCGAAGGCCGCCACGTGCTCCCCCTCGACGGTCTCGTCGACGCCGACGGCACCTGCGACCAGGCCGAGTTGACGCTGCGCGTCGATGCGGCAGCCGCCTCGGCGTGGCTGCACGGCGCGGAGGTGGACTGGCAGTTCCTGGGCGGAGAGGCGGGCCGCCGCGTCGCCCTGCCCACCTACCCGTTCACCCGCACGACCCACTGGGCGCTCGACGACCTGCCCCCGCTCGCCGCACCGGCCGTCGCCCCGGCGGGCGTTGCCCTCTCCGCGACGGGCGGACGCGAAGACGATCCCGGCGAGCCCGGCCGGCCCGGCGAGCGAGTCGCTGACGCGGGTGCCGGAGACGGCGACCCGGTCGAGGCGACAGTGCTCGCCCTGTGGCGCCGCGTCCTCGGCCACCCCGACCTCGACCTCGACGGCGGCTTCGACGCCCACGGCGGCGACTCGCTCGCCGCGTTGCGGATCGAGGCGGGTACCCGGAAGGCGTTCGGCGTCGAGGTGAGCCTCTACCGCGTCGGCGGCGCGGACGCCACGGCGCGCCGGATGGCGCAGATCGTGCGCGCGTTGGGCACCGCCGCGGAGCCGGGCGGCACCGCGAACGGCACCGGCCCGGCGGCGGAGTCCGCAGCGGAGGCCGACCCGCTCGACGCCGATCTGCTGCTCGACCTCGGCGCCCTGCTGCCGACGGCCCCGCGCCCCGCTGCCGGGGGCGCCCTGTTGACCGGCGCCACCCGGTTCCTGGACACCTTCGTGCTGCACGAACTCCTGAAGCGCACCGGCGGACTGGTCCACTGCGTCGTTCCGGCGGACGACGAAGCGGAGGCCAGGCAGGTGCTGCGGGCGCGCGCCGCCGCGTGCGCCCTTCCCGAGCCCGACCCGCGCCGGGTCCGGCCCCTGTGCGTCGGCGCGGACGGCTCCCGTGACTGGACGACGCGGCTGGGTCAACTCCCGGCCGGGATCGCCAGGGTGTTCCACACCGCCGCACCGTTCGGTCTTGAAGGTGCGTACGAGGATGTGCGCGAGGAGACCGTGCTCCCGCTGGCCCGGCTGCTGCGCTGGATGCGGCAGACCGGCGTGGACGACCTCGCCCTGCTCTCCACGCTCAGCGCGTGCGGCTCGGGCCTCGGCGGCACCCTGCACATCGAGGAGACGCGGCAGCAGCCGCTGCGGCCGGGCATGCCCGGCGGGGCGGTGGCGGCCTGGGTCGGCGAACGCCTCGCCGAACGGGCCGAGCAGGACGGCATGCGCGTACGGGTGTTCCGCACCGGGCTGCTCCTGGGCGCCGCCGACACGGGCGCGTGCGACCCGGACCACCCGCTGCTCCGGCTGGTCACGGGGGCCCTGGCCGTGGGCGTCCATCCGCGCGACGAGCGTCCGCTGGCGGTCAGCCCGGTCGACCTGGCGGCGCGTGCCGTGGCCGAACTCGCCCTCTCCCCCGCGTCCGAGGGACGTGCCTACCACCTGGTGGCCGGGCGGACCCGCTCCGCCGGACAGCTCTTCGACCTGCTCGCCGCGGCGGGTCGGTCGACCCGGACGGTGAGCGAGCGGGAATGGCAACGCGCGGTCGCCCTGCGCGCCCTCGATCGCGAGAACGAGGCGCTGGACCCGCTCGCCGTCCACGGCCTCGCCCGACTGGTCGTGGGAGCCCCTTCGGTGGAGGCCCACGCCTGGCGCGGCTGGCTGGACGCCGCCGGGCTCGACCCCGAACCCTCAGCCGCCGCGCTGCTGAGCAGCCTCGCCTTCGCCGCCGCCCAGCGGTCCGACTACGCCGAACTGCTCGGCACTCCCGTGGAGACCCGATGACCGACCTGCTCGCCCCCCTGCCCGCACCGCCTGACCTCCCGTCACCTGCCCCGCTCTCCCGCACCCTGTTCGACTGGTTCGCCGAGACGGCGGCCGTCCACCCGGACGAGCCGGCGCTCGAGGTCCTGGGCCGCTGCCACAGCTACCGTGAGCTGGAGGACCGTGCGGCAGCCGTCGCCTGCGCCCTCCTGCGCGCCAACGGCGGAACCGCGCCGAAGCGGGTCGCGCTGCTGGCCTCGCGCAGCCTCACCGCGTTCGCCGGCTACCTGGCCGCGCTGCGCCTCGGCGCCACCGTCACTCCGCTCAACCCGGGCTACCCGGTCACCCGGAACCGTTCTGTGTGGCAACTCGCCGCCAGTGACGTCCTGCTGGCCGACGAGACCGGCGCGGCCCAGCTCTCCGGCGAGGACTTCAGCGGCGGGCCCGCCCTGCTCAGGCTGACCGGGGCGGAGACCGCACAGCTGCGGTCCGACACCGCCGCCCTGCCCGCGTTCGGCACGACCCCGGCGGACGTCGCCTACATCCTGTTCACCTCCGGCTCCACCGGGCGCCCCAAGGGCGTGCCGATCCGTCACGCGAACCTCGCGCCGTACATCGCGCACAACATCGAGCGGTTCGAGGTCGGACCCCGGTGCCGGGTGTCGCACACCTTCGACCTCACCTTCGACCCTTCCGTCTTCGACCTCTTCGTCACCTGGGGCGGGGGCGCGACGCTGGTCGTGCCCCAGCGCAGCGAGCTGATGAAGCCCGTCCAGTACGTCGCCGACCGCGGCATCACGCACTGGTTCTCCGTCCCCTCGGTGGTGTCGGTCTCCGCCAGCCTCGGGACCCTCCCTGCCGACGGGGCTCCGGCGCTGCGCCATGCCGTCTTCATCGGCGAGCAACTGACGGAGCGTCAGGCCAGGCTGTGGGCCGCGGCCGCCCCCGACGCCGTGGTCACCAACGTCTACGGGCCCACCGAACTGACGGTCGCCTGCTCCGAGTTCCAGCTTCCCCGGAACGTCTCCGAATGGGCGCCCACCTCCAACGACACCGTCCCCATCGGTGCCGTCTACCCCTTCCTCGACCACGTCGTCCTCGGCGAGGACGGGCTTCCGGCCGAGGAGGGCGAGCTGTGCGTCCGCGGACCGCAGCGCTTCGACGGCTACCTCGATCCCTCCGACGACCACGGCCGATTCCTCTCCTACGAACCGGACGACGAGCCGCATCGCGGGCCGGATCGCGGGTCGGACCGCGGTCGGCCCGCCCGGATCTACCGGGGCGACGGACCGCTGACCGCGGCCTACTGGTACCGGACCGGCGACCGGGTCCGCCACGAACACGGTTCCCTGGTCCACCTCGGCCGTCTCGACAGCCAGGTGAAGATCCGCGGCTACCGCGTCGAGCTCGGGGAGATCGAGACCGCGCTGCGTCGGCACCCCGCCATGGCGGAGGCCGTCGTGCTGGCCGTCCCCGGTAGCGACGGGACCGAGTTGACCGCCTGCCACACCGGCGACCCGGTCACCGCCACCGAGGTGATGCTGTGGCTGCGCAAGCGGATCCCGGTCCACATGGTGCCGCGCCGCTACGAGCATCTCGACGCCCTGCCGCTCAACGCCAACGGGAAGATCGACCGCCCGGCCCTGGTACGCCGGTTCACCCCCGGGCGCGCCGAAGGGAACGGCTGAACCACCATGACGTTCTCGATGACCGCGCTGCTCCGCAAGGTCCAGGCGCCCTCACCGGTGGTCAGGAGCCTGGCCGTCAGCAACCTCGCCAGGACGGTCGCCAACGGCTTCCTGCTCTCCGTCACCGTGCTCTACTTCATCCGCGCGGTCGGGATCGACGCCGACCGCGTCGGGCTCGGCATGACCGTGGCCGCCGTGCTGGCCATGCTGGCCAGCATCCCCGCCGGACAACTGTCGGACCGGCTGGGCTCACGCAACACCTCGGTGGCCTTCGGGGTGGTCCAGGGCCTGGCCGTCTGCGCCTACGCCCTGGTCGGCGGCTTCGCCGGATTCCTGGTCGTCGCCTCCCTCTCCGCCGTCGCCGACGCGGGCGGTGCCGCCGCGCGCGGCGCACTGATCGCCGAAGCGCTGCCTGCGGCGGACCGGGTGCGCGCCCGCGCCTACCTCCAGTCCGTCATCAACGTCGGCCTGGCACTGGGCACGTTGGCGGGCGGCCTGGCCCTGGCCGCCGACTCGGGCAGCCTCTACCGGTGGCTGCTCGCCGCGGCCGGCGTGCTGTTCACCGCGGGCGGGCTGCTCTGCCTGCCGCTGCCGACCGAGCGTGCCGAGGCGGCGGGCCCCGCGCACGCGCGTGCCAACGTCCTGCGCGACCTGCCGTACGTCGTCGTCTCGGTCCTCAACGCCGTCCTCGTCCTCGGGACGGACGCGTTGCTGACGGTGGCCCTGCCCATCTGGATCGCGCTGCGCACGCATGTGCCCGTCTCCGTGTACGCCGGGCTCGTCTTCGTCAACACCGCCATGTGCGTGCTGTTCCAGGTGCGTCTGAGCCGCGGTGCCGAGGACGTCCCGGGCGGCGGTCGCGCCATGCGGAAGGCCGGGATCCTGCTCGCGCTGTGCTGCGCCTGCTTCGCCTTGTCCGCCGGACAGCCGGCCTGGGTGGCCGTGGTCTGCCTGGTGGCCGGAGCCGTCCTGCAGGTGTGCGGGGAGATGCTCCACTCGGCCGGCTCCTGGGCGCTGTCCTACGACCTCTCCCCCGAGCACGCGCACGGCCAGTACCAGGGCATGTTCAACCTGACCCAGCGGGTCGGGGCGGCGGTGACCCCGGCGCTCACCACCACCGTGATCGTCGCCTGGGGCTGGCCCGGCTGGACGCTGTTCGGCTCCGTCCTCCTCGCGGGCGGCCTGGCCACCCCCGCCGTGGCCCGCTGGGCCGAGCGCACCCGGGCCGCCGGTCCCGGCGTCCCCGCCGACGCCCCGGCTGACGCCCCCGCCGACGAGCGCGGCGACCAGCACACGGACCCCGCGCAGGTGGGCGCGCCGGCCTGACCGCTCGGCCGTGCGGTGAAGCCCACCGGGCCCGCGCCGCACACCTTTCTCCGACACAGAGAGCACCCCATGGACTTCAGCCTGTTCTACTTCGGCAACGACAACGCCGCTGCCGCTTCCACGTCCGACCACGCGGACCGCTACGAGCTGGTCCTCGAAGGCGCCCGCTTCGCCGACTCCCACGGCTTCTGCGCCGTCTGGACCCCGGAACGCCACTTCCACGCCTTCGGCGGCCTCTACCCCAACCCGGCCGTCACCGGCGCCGCGATCGCCTCCGTCACCGAACGCATCGCCGTACGGGCCGGCAGCGTGGTGGCGCCGCTGCACCACCCGCTGCGGATCGCCGAGGAGTGGGCGGTGGTCGACAACCTCTCCGGCGGCCGAGCGGGCGTGGCGTTCGCGTCCGGCTGGCATGCGACCGACTTCGCCCTCCGCCCGGAGAACTACGACGACAGACGCACCGTCCTGCTGGACACCGTGCGCCAGGTCCGCGCCCTGTGGCGGGGCGAGGAGGCCGAGGTCAGGGACGGCACCGGCGCGCCCGTGCGGGTGCGCTCCCACCCCCGCCCGGTCCAGGCCGAACTCCCGGCCTGGATCACCAGCGCGGGCGGGGTCGAGACCTTCCGTCAGGCGGGCGACCTCGGCGCGGGTGTGCTGACCCACCTGCTGGGCCAGGACCTGGACGAGCTGGCCGCCAAGATAGCCGCCTACCGCGAGGCCTTCGCGGGGCGACCGGACGCCGACGGCACCGACGGCCACGTGGCGGTCATGGTCCACGCCTACCTCGGCGACGACGAGGACGCCGTCCGCGAGCTCGTGCGCGAGCCGCTCACGGCCTACCTGCGCAGTTCCGTGGGACTGCTCCTCGGCTCCCAGGCGCGCGGGGCAGGCCGCATCGACCCCGCCAAGCTCAGGGACAAGGACCTCGACTTCCTGGCGGCCCGCGCGTTCGACCGCTACTACCACCACGGCGGCCTGCTGGGCACCGTTCCCAAAGCCGTCCGCGCGGTGCGGCGGCTCGCGGACCTCGGCGTGGACGAGGTCGCCTGCCTCATCGACTTCGGCCTGCCGACGAAGACCGTCCTCGACGGTTTCGGAAGCCTGGACGAGCTGCGGAGGCTGTCGGCATGAACGCCTCCACCCCGGTACAACGCGTGGCGGTCCGCGCGATGCAGGGACTGACCCGTCATCAGCCGACCCCAGGGGCAGCGGCCGAGCCCTCGGGCCGGGCGTTCCGCCGAACCGCGGCGCGCTTCCCCACCGGCGTCACCGTGGTCACGGCCCTCTCGGCCGACGGCCAGCCGCACGGAACCACCGTCAACTCCTTCACCACCGTCTCCATGGATCCCTGCCTGGTCCTGATCGGGCTGGGGAACCGCTCCCGGCTGCACGACCTGATCCTGACCGGCGGCGGATTCGCCGTCAGCGTCCTCTCGGCCGCCCAGGAGGCCACAGCACGCCGCTTCGCCGACCCGGCACGCCCGGTCGGCGCCGGCTGCTTCGCGGACATCCCCTGCGAGCGGGCCCCGCATTCCGGCGCCCCGGTGCTGCTCGACGCCGTCGCCTTCTTCGACTGCACCGTGGACGCCGGCCACGAGGCCGGGGACCACACCCTTCTGGTGGGCCGGGTCGAGGCCTTCGGCGTACTGAGCGACCGACCGGCGCTCACCTTCGTCGACGGCCGATTCGCCACCGGGAGTGAAGGAAGTGAGCTGCCGTGACCAGAGTCCACATGTATCCCGGCCAGGGATCGCAGCGCGTCGGCATGGGCGGCTCCGCGCTGTTCGACCGGTTCCCCGACCTCGTCGCCGAAGCGGACGCGGTCCTCGGCTACTCCGTCAGGGAACTCTGCCTCCACGATGCTCTCGGGCAGCTCGACCGTACGGAGTTCACCCAGCCCGCCGTCTTCACAGTGGGGGCGCTCGCGCTCGCCGCGGCCCGCGCCGACGGGACGCCCGAGCCGGACGCGGTCATCGGGCACAGCCTGGGTGAGTACAACGCGCTCCATGCCGCGGGTGTGTTCGGCTTCGCCGAGGGACTGCGCCTTGTCGTCGCTCGCGCGCGCCTGATGTCCCGCGTCGTCGACGGCGGGATGGCCGCCGTCATCGGAATGGACGAGGCGGTGATCCGCCTGCTGCTGCGCCGTGCCGGGTTGGAGTCGGTCGAGGTGGCCAACCTCAACACGGCGGACCAGACCATCGTGGCCGGGCCCACCGCGAAACTCCAGGCCGCGGCACCGGTCCTCGACGCGGCCGGGGCCACGGCGTTCCGGACACTGAACGTCTCCGGGCCCTTCCACACCGGCCACATGAGCGCGGCGGCCCGCGAGTTCGGCCGCCTGCTGGCGGACGCCCCGCTCGCCCGCCCCGCCCTGACGGTCTACGCCAACCGCACCGCCCGGCCCTACCCCGACGACGAGGACCCGGCCCGACTGCTGTCCGAGCAGATCGACCACCCGGTCCGGTGGCGGGAGACCGTGGAGGCCCTGCTCGACGCCGACCCGGACACCGAGTTCGTCGAGATCGGCGACAGCCGGACGCTCACCCGACTGCTCCGCGCCATCCGCCGTGAAAGGACCGCCTGATGACTGTCCCCAACCCGACGAGCGTCGCCGACCCGACGTCCGCGCGCAGCCGCGCGGTCATCCGTCCCCGCCCCGTCGCCGACCCGGCCGTGCGGCTCTTCGTGCTGCACCACGCGGGCGGTTCGCATCTCGCGTACACCGGCTGGGTGCCGCACTTCCCGGAGGACTGGGACGTCTGCCTGGTCGAGGCCCCCGGTCGCGGCCCGGTCAGCGCGGTCCCGGCCAAGGAGAGTGCGGCCGACCTGGCCGCCTATCTCCTGGACCAGATCAGGCCCCTGCTCGACGCGCCGATCGCCCTGTTCGGGCACAGCATGGGCGCCCTGGCAGCCTACGAACTGACGATGCAGCTCGCGGAGCGCGGCCTGGACGCCCCCGTATGGCTCGGGATCTCGGCATGCGAGTCCCCCTTCGCCGCGCAGCCGCCCTTCGGGGGCTCCCCGCTGCACACCCGTCCGTCGGCCGAACTGCGCCGTGGGCTGGCCGCGATGGGCGGTCTGCCGCCCGCCATCCTGGCCGACGACGACGTGTGGGAGCTGTACGAGCCCCGGCTGCGCGCGGACTTCCACCTGGTCGAGACCTGGCAGCCACGCCCCGCGGGCCGGGCCAGGATCGCCGTGCCCTGCTCCCTTTTCGGAGGCGAGGACGACCACGTGGTCACCCGCGAGCAACTACTCGCCTGGAGCGACGGCGCCGACGACCTGGTCGGGCAGCACTTCTACCCCGGCGCGCACTTCTACTGGGAGGATCAGACCGCTCTGGTCGCCGCTCAGATCGTGGAGGAGGTCGACACCGCCGCGCCGGGGCTGCTGTCCTGGTGACGGCTGACCCGCCGCCCGCAGGCCCCCGCCCGCAGCAGCCGGTCGCTCAGTCGAACACGACCGGCTGCTGCGGCACCTGGGCCTGTCCCGACGGCCGGACCAGCTTCGGGGCGACCACCCCGGCCAGGACCACGAAGGCGACTAGCACCAGCGCCGCCGAGCAGGTCATCGCGATGGAGACGCCGTGGGCGAGCGTCGCGTGCGCACCGGCCGCTCCCGGGCCGCCGACAGGGTGCCGCAGCGCGGCGGTGAAGGCGGTGGTGCCGATGGCGGTGCCGACCGCGCCGCCCACCTGCTGCATGGTCTGCAGCGTGCCGGACGCCGCACCGGACTCCTCCGGCCGGACGCTGCCGAGGATGGTCACGCTCAGCGGGACCATGGTGAACCCGGCGCCGAAGCCGAACAGCAGCATCGAGGGCAGGATCCCCGAGGTGTACGCGGTGTGCGCGTTGATCCGGGTGAGCAGCGCCAGCCCCGAGAGCAGCAACAGCGGTGCGGCCAGCAGGAACGGACGTGCCCCCAGACGCGGCACCAGCCTCGGCGCGAGCCGGGCGCCGACGAAGATCGGCACGGCCAGCGGCAGGAACGCGAAGCCCGCCCTGATCGGCGAGAGGCCGAGGCCGTTCTGCAGGTACTGCGTGATGAAGAAGAACATCCCGAACATCGCCGCGGCGATCAGGCCCAACGCCGCATAGCCACCTGCCCGGACGCGGTCGGTCAGCAGCGAGAGCGGCAGCAGCGGCTGCGCGACCTTCCGCTCGACCAGGACGAACACGGTCAACAGCACCACGGCCGCGCCGAAGCAGCCGAGGGTCAACGGCGTGGTCCAGCCGCCCGTGGCGGCGCGGATGAAGCCGTAGACCAGCGAGACCATCCCACCGGTCGCGGCCAGCGCACCGCCCAGGTCGAGCCGTCCGCCGTGACGCGCCGGCTCCTGGATCACCCGGGGCGCAAGGAGGGTGACGACCAGTCCGAAGGGCACGTTGATGAACATGACCCAGCGCCAGGAGAACCAGGAGGTCAGCATTCCGCCCAGGATCAGTCCGACGGTCGCGCCGCCCGCCGACATCGCGGAGAAGAGCCCGATGGCACGGGCCCGCTCGTTCGGGTCCTGGAAGGTGCTGACGATCAGCGCCAGCGTGCTGGGCGCGGCCACCGCTGCGCCGACGCCCTGGGCCAGCCGGGAGGCGAGCAGTTCGGTCGGGTTGGTGGCGAGTCCGCCCAGCAGCGAGGCCAGCGTGAACAGCGCGATGCCGTAGGCGAGCAGCCGCCGCCTGCCGAAGATGTCACCGGCCCGGCCGCCGAGCAGCAGCAGTCCGCCGAAGGCCAGCAGGTAGATGTTCATCACCCAGCTGAGCCCGGACGAGGAGAAGCCGAGCGTGTGCTGGATGCCCGGCAGGGCTATGGAGACCACGGTGGCGTCGAGGATCACCATCAACTGGCAGGCCAGGATGACCGCCAGCGCGAGCCGGTGCCGTGAGTGCCCCGGTGGCGCGGACGCACCGCGCTCGGTTCGTTCTCTCCTTGGAGAGGTGATGACGCCCGTGGAGGACGGGGAGGACGAGGAAGAAACGGAAGACAACGACGAAGAAGACATGGAAGACCTGGAAGTCCTGGAGAGAGTGTTCTCGGACATGGCTCCGCCCTGGGAGTGCATGGAGAATTGTTGGGAAACACAAACGGAGATATCCTCCGGTTTCAGGGACAACAATACGGAGACTCTCTCCGGTTAGCAAGTGGGATTGGGAGGGCTTGGGAGCATGGCCGCCGACACCGAGGCAAAGGGACCCGAAGCGCACGGCGCACGCGACCGCGGCGAGACGGCGCACGCCCGCCGTCCCATGCGCGCGGACGCCCGGCGCAACTACGAGCGACTGGTCGACGTCGCCACCGAGTCGTTCCTCGCCAACGGCGCCAACGCGTCACTGGACGACATCGCCAAGCGCGCCGGCGTCGGTCCCGGCACCCTCTACCGGCACTTCCCCACCCGCCAGGACCTCTTCAACGCGGTCGCCGCGCGCTGGACCGAGTCCGTCGCGGCGGAGGCGGAACCCCTGCTCGGCGCCGAGGACCCAGGGGCCGCGCTGCACACCTGGCTGGTCCGGATGATCGCCCAGATCGGCGAGTTCCGCGGCCTGGCCGCAGCGCTGCTGCTGACCGGCGACCGCAAGCACGAGACGGTCAACGTGCTGGGCGAGACGCTCGAACACCTGCTGGCACGGGCCCAGGCGAGCGGCCAGGTCCGCACGGACGTGGAGGGCCACGAGATCATGCAGCTGGCCAGCGGCATCAGCTACGCCTGCAGCACGGCCAAGACGATGAAGAAGCGCGCCAGCACTCCGGACCGCCTGGTCGGCCTGATCATGGACGGGCTGCGCGCGGAGTAGCTCAGCCCTCCTCGGTCGCCCCGTCCCGACGTCCCAGCGCGGCGACCGCTGCGGCCAGCGCCAGCGTCGCCTCCACCTGGGCCACCTGGACGTGGTACTCCCGGGTGTGGCTGAGGCTCGACGCACGCGACTCCGTCAGCGCACGGACGGCCAGTTCCTCGTGGTGCTCGAAGTCCGCCATGCCGCCGATCATAGGGCGATGATCACAGGGCGACCATCGAGGCCGTGACCGTCGCCCCGGTCCGCTGCCCTTAGGATCACTCCCCATGGCACGGATTGTCGTCATCGGCGCAGGAATGGGCGGAATGGCCGCCGCCGCACGGCTGGCGACCGTCGGCCACACCGTCGTCCTCTGCGAGGCGGCGCAGACACACGGCGGCATGGTCGGCAGCTTCGAGCGCGAGGGCTTCCGCTTCGACACCGGCCCGACCCTGCTCACCCTGCCCGCCGTCTACCGGGACCTGATGCTCAAGACCGGGCGTACCCGCCTGGAGGACGAGGTCGAGCTGCGCCCGGTCGACCCGGGCAGCGTGCACGTGCTGCCCGACGGCACCCGGCTCGCGCTCGCCAACGCCTCGCTCGCCAAGGTGGAGAGCGCCCTCACCACCGCCCTCGGCGACGGCGCGGGCACCCGGTGGGGCGGGATGCTGGAGCGCGGACGCGCGGTCTGGGAGGCGACGCGCCGCCCGCTGCTGGAGGAGCCGCTGCCGGACCACCCCGCCGCGCTCCACCGCGACCCGTACGTCCCCGAGCGGCGCGGCCTGCTGGCCCGTCCGCCGCGCAGCCTCGCCGACGTCGGCCGCCGCGAGCTGCGCGATCCCCGACTGACCGCGCTGCTGGACGAGTACGCGCTCCGCTCCGGCCTCGACCCGGAGCGCGCCCCGGCCGCGCTGACCTGGCTCCCCTACCTGGACCAGAGCTTCGGCGTCTGGTACGTCACCGGCGGCATGCGCGCGCTCGCCGACGCCGTGCTGGAGCGCTGCCGCGCCCGCCGGGTCGACCTCCGCTTCGGCACCCCCGTACGGAAGGTGCTGGTCGAGAACAGTGCGGGCGGTGAGAAGGTGACCGGCGTCCTGCTGGCCGACGGGACCGAGCTGGAGGCGGACGTCGTCGTCGACAACCGGCCGCCGCAGGCCTCGACCGCCAGGAACCCGCGCCTGCCCGGACGGTTCACGCTGTTCCTCGCGCTCCGGGGCGCGCGACCGGCGGTCGCGCCGCACCGCACCGTCGTCCACGCGCCCGACCGCGCCGACGAACTCGACGCCCTCTTCGGCCCCGTCCCGCGCCGCTGCGACCGGCCCACGCTGCAGCTGCTACGACCGGACGACGCGACGCTCTCCCCTGCGGGCCACGAGACGGCGACGCTCACCGTGACCGTGCCGCCGCACGGCGCGCTGGACTGGTCCGACCCGCAGCGGGTCTCGGCCTACGCCGACGCCGTCCTCGCGCACGCGGTCGCATCCGTCCCGGAGGCGGCCGACCTCGCCGACCGCCTGCTCTGGCGTCACGCCCGCACCCCGGCCGACACGGCCGCGGAGACAGGCACGCCCGGCGGCTCCGTCCCGCCTCCGTCACTCCCCGGCGCGGGCGGCGCGTTCCTGGCGCCCGGCAACGCGGACAGGCGGGCGGGCCTGTTCCACGTCGGCGGAGCCAGCCACCCGGGCGGCGGACTGGCCCGCGTCGGCATGTCGGCGACGGTCGTCGCCGGTCTCGTCGGGACGCCCTGACCGGACGTCAACTCAGCCCGGGAGCTCAGCCCTGGAGCTCAGCCCTGGAGGTGCTCTTCGGGGTAGGGGTACGTGTAGTCCGGCTGCTGCGGGTAGGCACCCGGTTCGGCGGAGTACTCCGGGTACTGCTGAGCAGCCGGTTGTGGTGGGTACTGCGCGTAGGGGTCCGCCGTGTAGCCCGTGTAGTTCCCGTAGTCGGCGGGTTGCGCGTACTCGCCGCTGCCCTGGGCGTACCCGCCGTACGGGTCGTACTGCGACTGCTCGTACTGCGGCTGCGCGGCCTGCTGCTGGCTGTAGTCGGGGTACGTCTGCTGCTGCTCGTACGAGCCGTACTGCGCGTAGGAGGCGTGGTCCGCTCCCGCGTACGTCTGCTGCTGCGTCGGATCCGCGGCGGTCGCGTACGCGTCGTACTGCGCGTACACCGGCGCGTGTTCGGGGGCGTACTCGGGCGTGTACTCCGCATAGGGGACCGACTGCTCGGGCGAGTACGCGTAGTACCCCTGCTGGTCCTGCGACAGCTCGTCGCCGGGGCCGAAGTAGACGCTGTCCTCGGCGGTCGCGATCACCGGCTCGGCGCCCATGCCGCCCGGCTCGCCGGTCGGCAGCGGTTCGACGTCCTCGATCGGGCCCACCTCGCCCACCACGACCCGCTCCGACGGCTCCGCACCGGCGTCGCCGCCCGCACCGCCACCGCCGAAGAGACGTCCGACGACCGGGACCCGCTCCGGCTGCACCAGCACCCAGTACGCCCCACCGCCCGCCTTGACCGCGCGCGAGGCCAGGAACTGCCCGGCGCCGAAGCCGAGCACGCCCACACCGATCAGCGGGAGCGAGCCACCGGCCACTCCGCCGACCAGTGCCAGGAATCCGAGCAGCGCGACGGCCCGCCAGGGCAGCGGCGCACGGCGCTGCAGCAGCAGCTCGCCCACCAACCACAGGGCGACCACCGCGAACGCGGCATACAACGCGGTCAGGCCCACGGCTTCTCCCACCGTCTCTCCCGCCCGGCGGACGGGTGGAGCCACCGTACCGGGTAAAGGTGAGACGAGCGTCAACAAACGAGTCAGGCGTGCGGGGTCAGGCCGAGGTTCTGGTAGATCTCAGAGGTCACGTTGGAGAAGTTCATCGTCATGAAATGCAGCCCCGGAGTGCCCTCGTCGAGCAGGCGGCGGCACATCTGGGTCGCGTAGTCGATCCCGATCGCCCGGACCGCCGCCGGGTCGTCCTCGTGCGCGAGCATCCGCTCGGCCAGCTGCGGCGGGAACCACGCGGTGCTCAGCGTCGGGATCCGACGGAGCGAGCGGACGCTGGTGACCGGCATGATCTCCGGAATGATCGGTACCTCGCATCCGGCCGCGGCGACCCGGTCCCGGAAGCGCAGGTAGAAGTCGACGTCGAAGAACATCTGGGTGAGCGCGTAGTCCGCGCCCGCGCGCACCTTGGCCACGAAGTGGCGGATGTCGTCGTCCCAGTTCTCCGACCGCGGATGCCGCTCGGGGAACGCGGCGACGCCGACGCAGAAGTCACCCGACTCCTTGATCAACTCGACCAGTTCGGACGCGTAGTCGACGCCCTGCGGGTGCGACACCCACTCGCCCAGCGGGTCGCCCGGCGGGTCGCCGCGCAGCGCAAGCACGTTGCGGACGCCCTGGTCCGCGTAGTGGCCGAGGATGTTGCGCAGCTCCGCCACGGTGTGCTCGACAGCGGTCAGGTGGGCCACCGGGGTCAGCGTGGTCTCGGCGGCGATGCGGCCGGTGATGTTGATCGTGCGGCCCCGGGTCGAGCCGCCCGCGCCGTAGGTGACGCAGACGAAGGTCGGCGACAGCGCCTCCAGCCTGCGGATCGCCTTCCACAGACCGGCCTCCGCCTCGAGCGTCCGCGGCGGCATGAACTCGAACGAGTAGGACTTGGCCCCGGACGCCAACAGGTCGCGGATGGAGACCGCGCGGTCGGGGCGGGTACTGGGGGTTCCGAGAGCCATACCCGTAGGTTATCCATCCTTTGGACAAGGAGTGGGACAGTTGTCCATCTGCTGGGACACCTGCGCGGACACCCAGGTGAGCGGGACGGACACGGTACGGACCCCGCTCGGACGTCCGGAGCCACCGGGGCGTTACGCTTTTGGTCCCCGTACCGCTCGGAGTCCTCGGTGTCAATCGCTTCGTCCGTCCCCTCGTCGGCGTCCGTCGGCAACCCTGTGGACGAGGAGTGGCTGCGGGAGCGGGTCGACCGGGCGCTCTGTGACTTCGTCGGCGACCAGGAGCGGACCCTGCTGGCGATCTCGCCGCAGCTCTCCCCCGTCTGCACCACCGTCCGCGACTTCGTCACCGGCGGCGGCAAGCGCCTGCGCGCCGCCTTCTGCTACTGGGGCTGGCGCGGCGCGGGCGGCTCACCGGACGAGCCGGGCGCGGTGGCCGCGGCGGCGGCCCTGGAGCTGCTCCAGGCCAGTGCCCTCGTCCACGACGACCTGATGGACCGCAGCGACACCCGCCGCGGCCTCCCCTCCGTCCACCGCCGCTTCGAGGCGCTGCACGACGCCGAGGGCTGGCGCGGCGACGCCGGGCAGTACGGCGGCGCGGCGGCGGTCCTGGTCGGCGACCTGCTGCTGGTCTGGTGCGACGCGCTCTTCGGCGACTGTGGACTGCCGCGGGACGCGGTGCGGCGCGCGAAGCCGCTCTTCGACCTGATGCGGACCGAGGTCATGGCGGGTCAGTACCTCGACATGCTCGAACCCGCCGCGGCCTGGACCGAGGCGACGCCGCCGGTGGAGCGGGCCCGCACGGTGATCCACTACAAGTCCGCGAAGTACACGGTGCAGCGCCCGCTCCAGATCGGCGGCCTGCTGGCGGACGCCCCGGCCGAGCTGGTCGCCGCGTACGCGGCGTTCGGCCTCCCGCTGGGCGAGGCGTTCCAGCTCCGCGACGACCTGCTCGGCGTCTACGGCGACCCGGCGGTCACCGGAAAGCCCGCCGGGGACGACCTCCGCGAGGGCAAGCGCACCCTGCTCATCGCCGAGGCGACCGCCGCGCTGGGCGCGGCGGACGCGCGCTTCCTCGACGACCACCTGGGCGCGCCCGGCCTCGACGCGGCCGACCTCGAACGCCTCCGCGACCTGGTCACCCGCTCCGGCGCGCCCGCGCGCGTGGAGGCGCGTATCGCCGCGCTCCGCGAGGACGCTCTCACGGCGCTCGAAGCGGCCCCGATCACCGAGCCGAAGGCTCGGGCTGTCCTCCACCACCTCGCCGAGGCGGCGACTGCGCGCAGGCACTAACCAGGGGCGCGGGGAACTGCGCGACAAGCCACCCTGTGTGGTGGCTCACGAACGAGCAGGGCCATCCGCTCATCAGTGGTTTCTCGCGCAGTTCCCCGCGCCCCTGAGGTGCATGGTCGCTCGCCTGCAGACCCCCCGCGGCCCCGGGTGTTGCAACTGACTCTCAGTCGCGCTCGCGCACCCGCCGCGCCAGCGACTGCGCTGCCGCGAACGGGTCCGCGGACGCGGTGAGCGCTCGCACAACGACGATGCGGCGGGCGCCCGCGTCCAGGACCTGGTCGAGGGTGGACTCGTCGATGCCGCCGATGGCGAACCACGGACGGTCCGTGGTCTGCTTCGCCGCGTACTCGACCAGGCCGAGGCCCGGGGCGAAGCGGCCCGGCTTCGTCGGGGTGGGCCAGACCGGGCCGGTGCAGAAGTAGTCGATGCCGGGCTCGGTCAGCGCGGTGTCGACCTCCGACTCCGCGTGGCAGGAGCGGCCGATGACGATGTCGTCGCCGAGGATCTCGCGGGCGATCCGCACCGGGAGGTCGTCCTGGCCCAGGTGCAGCACGTCCGGGCGGGCGCCGAACGCGACGTCCGCGCGGTCGTTGACCGACAGCAGCCTGCCGTGCCGCTCGCAGGCCGCCGCGAAGACCTCCAGGGCTTCCAGCTCCTGCTTCGCCTCCAGGCCCTTGTCGCGGAGCTGGACGATGTCGACGCCACCGGCCAGCACCGCGTCGAGGAACTCCGCCAGGTCGCCCTGCTCCCGCCGGGCGTCCGTGCAGAGGTAGAGCCGGGCGTCGGCCAGGGCTTCCCGTGCGGGACGAACCGCGCTCACAGAGCCATCGCCTGGGCCCGGCGCTTGACCTCCGTGCCGCGATTCTCGTTCAGGGCCTGGGCGGGGGTGCCGGGGAGGGTCGGGTCATCGGTGAAGAGCCACTCCAGGGCCTCCTCCTTGGTGAACCCGCAGTCCTTCAGCACCGTCAACGTGCCGACGATGCCCTTGACAGGCCCGTCCTCACCGACGAACGCGGCCGGGACCTGAAGGGCGTTGTTCTCGCCGCGGCGGACCGCCAGGAGCGTGCCGTCGGTGACCATGTTGCGGACCTTGGTGACCTCGATGCCCCACTTCTCCGAGATGTCGGGGAGGTAGAGCCAGGCCGGAATCAACGCGTCGATCTTCGGATCAATCTCACTCACGTCAACAGACTGCCATCTCCGCAGCCCGGAACGCACACCCAGGGCCTCGGGAATCGTCGCGTCCCGCCGCCTGCCGGCCTCCTGCCCGCCTCCTTCGGGGCCACCGCTGCCGCTCAGTCCAGCACGGCGATGCCCTCCAGCTCGACCAGAGCCGGGGCGTCCCAGAGGCGGAGGATCCCGATCAGCGCCATCGCCGGGTAGTCGCGCCCGGCGCGTGCCCGCCAGATGTGGCCGATCTCGGCGGCGTGCGTGCGGTACTCCTCCGGGTCGGTCGTGTAGACCGTCAGCCGGGCCAACTGCTCTGCTCTGCCACCCGCCGCCGTCAGCGCGGTGAGCAGGTTGGCGAGGGCCTGGTCGAACTGCTCGACGATGTCCTTGCCGACGATCGCGCCGTGCTCGTCCAGCGCGGTCTGGCCGGCCAGGAAGACCAGCGTGCCGCCGGTCGCCGTGACCGCGTGACTGAAGCCGCTGGCCGGGGCCAGCTCGGGCGGGTTGATCCGATGCAGCGTCATGACTGGACTCCTCCTCCGTCGACGGTGACTGCCTGGCCGTTGAGGGCCTCCTGCTCCAGCAGCAGCCGGACCACGGCGGCGACCTCCCCCGGGCGGATCAGCCGCCCGATCGGCTGCATCCGGGCCAGCGCGGCGCGGGCCTCGTCCTCGGTGCGGCCGGTGCGGGCGACGATCGCGGCGACCGTCGCGTCGGTCATGGGCGTGTCCACATAGCCGGGGCAGACGGCGTTGACGGTCACTCCGCTCCCGGCCAGCTCCGCCGCGGCCGAGCGGACCAGGCCCAGCACGCCGTGCTTGGCGGCGGTGTAGGCGGCGACGTAGGGGGTGCCGACCTTGGCCGCCGTCGAGGCGACCACCACGACCCGTCCCCAGCCCGCCGCGCGCATCGGCGGCAACGCGCGGCGCAGGCAGCGGAACGGCGCGGTCAGGTTCAGCGCGAGCTGGGCCTCCCACAGCTCGTCCGTCGTCTCCGTGAGCTTCGCCGAGGCGCCCGCGCCGGCCGCGCAGACCAGCACCTCGGCCGGGCCCCACTCCGCCTCGACCCGTCCGAAGAGCTCGTCGGCCGCTCCGGGCGCGGTCAGGTCGAGAGGGACGGTCAGCGCCGGGCCCGACAGCGCCTTGGCCGCGTGCTCCAGCGCTTCCGCGTCACGTGCGGCCAGGACGACGCGGTGACCGGCGGCGGAGAGGTCGGCGGCGACGGCGGCGCCGATGCCCCGGCTGCCGCCGGTGACGACGCAGATCCGGCTGGTCCCACTGACCTGACTGACGCTCATGCGTAGAGCTCCCGGGCGATGATCGACAGCTGCACCTCGGAGGCGCCCTCGTAGATCCGGGGTGCGCGGACCTCGCGGTAGAGCTGCTCCAGCAGGTGGCCGCGTTGCAGCGCCCGCGCGCCGTGGATCTGGACCGCCGAGTCGACGACGTACTGCGCCGCCTCAGTGGCGAACAGCTTGGCCATCGCGGCCCGACCGGTCGGCCCGGAAAGGCCGGTGACCCGCGCGCCGTCACCGCCCTCGTCGGCCTGCTGCGCGTCGTAGGCGCCGGCAGCGGAGAGGACCAGGAGGCGGGCGGCCTCGGTGCGGGTGGCCATCTCGGCGAGCCGGTGGCCGACGGCCTGCAGGTCGCGCAGCGGACCACCGAAGGCCTGGCGGCTGCCCGCATGGGCGACCGTCGCGTCCAGCGCTGCCTGGGCCATGCCGACGGCGAACGCGCCGACGCTGGGACGGAACAGGTCGAGCGTGCGCATGGCCACCCGGAAGCCGCGACCGACCTCGCCGAGCACGTCCTCCGGACCGACCGGGACACCGTCGAAGACAAGACGGCCGATCGGATGCGGCGAGATCATGTCCAGCCGCTCACCGGTCAGCCCCGGACGGTCCGCCGGGACCAGGAACGCCGTGACGCCACGCGCGCCCGACTGGGGGCCGGACTGCGGGCCGGTGCGGGCGAAGACGGTGTAGAAGTCGGCCTCGGGCGCGTTGGAGATCCAGCACTTCTCGCCACCCAGCAGCCAGCCGCCGGCCTCCTGCGGCTCGGCTGCCAGAGCCAGCGCGCCCGCGTCCGAACCCGCGCCCGGCTCGGAGAGCGCGAACGCGGCCACGGCCCGCCCGGCGGCGACCTCCGGCAGCCAGCGCGCGATCTGCGCCTCGGTGCCGCTCTGCAGCACCGGGTAGGCGCCGAGCCCCTGGAGCGCGAGGGCGGTCTCCGCCTCGGTGCAGACCTGTGCGAGCGACTCGCGCAGCAGGCACAGGTCCAACGCGGCGGCCTGCCGCAGGCCGCCGCCGTCCTCGGCGCCCTCGGCCGCTCCCGTCTGCCCGACGCCCGGGAAGAGCCGGGCCAACAGGCCGAGCCGTCCCATCTCCTCCAGCAGCGGGCGGTTCACGCCCCCCGCTTCGCCCGCGGCCGTGCCGTGCGCGAGCGGCAGCAGCCGCTCGGCGGCGACCGACCGCACCCAGCCGCAGAACTCACGCTGGCCCTTGTCCAGCGCGAACGCCGTCGTCGTCATCGCGCGCTCCCTCCTGACCGGGTCACCCCTCCCCCCATTCATATCGCGGATGGTTGACTGCCGTCACCAACGCGCTAGCCTGAATCCGGATCGAGCCACCTGGCCCACCCGGCCCATCCGGTCCCGGGACCTTCCGTCAGCCGGTGAGGGGGAACCACCCGCCATGCACCTGCTCCCCTCCGCGCACGTCGACACCTTCGCGCGCGACCATCTCCCGCCCACCGACGCGTGGCCGGAGCTCCGCTTCGACCTGCCGGAGCTGCACTATCCCGACCGGCTCAACTGCGGCGCGGAACTGCTCGACGCCACCGTCGCCGCGCTCGGCCCCGAGCGGCCCTGCCTGCGCACCGAGGACGGCGAGGTCTGGAGCTACGGTGAACTGCGCGTCCGGACCGACCGGATCGCCCGGGCCCTGACCGAGGACCTCGGCATCGTTCCCGGCAACCGGGTACTGCTCCGCGGCGCCACCACGCCCTGGCTGGTGGCCTGCTGGCTGGCCGTCATGAAGGCCGGCGCGGTCGCCGTCACCGTGCTGGCCGCGCAGCGTCGTACCGAGCTGGCGACGATGATCGAGATCGCCCAGGTCAGCCACGCGCTCTGCGACGCCCGCGTGTTGGAGGAGCTGGAGGCCGCAGGCCCGGACGGACTGCGGATCACCCCCTACGGCGGCGACGGCCCCGACGACCTGCTGACGCTCGCCGCCGCGCAGCCGGACGCGCCCTTCCCCGCCGTCGACACCTCCGCCGACGACGTCGCGCTGATCGCCTTCACCTCCGGCACCACCGGCCGCCCCAAGGGCTGCATGCACTTCCACCGCGACGTCCTGGCCATTGCCGACACCTTCTCCGCGCACGTGCTGCGGCCCGAGCCCGACGACGTGTTCGCCGGGACGCCGCCGCTCGGCTTCACCTTCGGGCTCGGTGGGCTGGTGATCTTCCCGATGCGGGTCGGGGCCTCCGCGCTGCTGCTGGAGCAGCCGTCGCCGAAGACGCTGCCCGCCGCGATCGAACGCCACCGGGTCAGCGTGCTCTTCACCGCCCCGACGGCCTACCGCGCGCTGCTGGAGGGAGCCGACCACACGGACCTCTCGTCGTTGCGCCGCTGCGTCTCCGCCGGGGAGAACCTGCCCGCCGCGACCTGGCGGGCCTGGTACGACCGGACCGGGCTGCCGCTGATCAACGGCATCGGCGCGACGGAGATGCTGCACATCTTCATCTCCGCCGCCGACGAGGACGCCCGACCCGGCGTCACCGGCGTGGCCGTGCCCGGCTTCCGCGCCCGCGTGGTCGACGCGGCGACCGGCGCGGAGGCGCCCGACGGCACCCCCGGCCTGCTGGCCGTCCAGGGCCCGACCGGCTGCCGCTACCTGGACGACCCGCGCCAGCACGCCTACGTCCACGACGGCTGGAACCTGACCGGCGACACCTACGTCCGCGACGCCGAGGGCCGGTTCCACTACCAGGCCCGCGCCGACGACATGATCATCTCGGCGGGCTACAACATCGCCGGTCCCGAGGTCGAGGAGGCGCTGCTGCGTCACCCGGACGTGCGGGAGGCGGCGGTCATCGGCGTCCCGGACGAGAAGCGCGGCCAGATAGTCACGGCCTTCGTGGTGCTGGCGGACGGCGTCCCCGCGGACGAGGGCACGGTGAAGACGTTGCAGGACTTCGTGAAGTCCACCATCAGTGCCTACAAGTACCCGCGCGCCGTCGAGTTCCGCGAGACGCTGCCGCGCACCCCCACCGGCAAGCTCCAGCGGTTCCGCCTGCGCGGACCGGATCTCTAGATCTCTAAAGTGACCGTATGACGACTGACGACGACACCGGGTCCGCGCGCGAGCACACGCCGGGCTCGCTGCTCGTCACCTTCTTCGGAGCGCACGGCCGCGACCTCGGCGGCTGGATCGCCGTCGGCGACCTGATCCGCCTGCTGGCCGCGGTGGGCGTGGACGCGCAGGCGGTGCGGTCCGCCGTGTCGCGGCTCAAGCGGCGGGGGTTCCTGACGCCGGAACCGCTGGGCGGCGTCGCCGGGTACGCGCTGTCGGAGTCAGCGAGCGAGCTGCTCGCCGACGGCGACCGCCGCATCTACGCGTCGCGGGGCTCACGGCTCGCGGACGGGTGGGTGCTGGCGCTGTTCTCCGTGCCGGAGAGCGAGCGCCAGAAGCGGCACCTGCTGCGCTCCCGGCTGGCCCGGCTGGGGTACGGAACGGCGGCGCCGGGGGTCTGGATCGCCCCTGCCCAGCTGTTCGAGGAGACCCGGCACGTGCTCACGCGACTGAAGCTCGCGGAGTACACGGACCTGTTCCGTGCCGAGCACCTGGCTTTCGAGCCGACGCGGGAGGCCGTCGCCCGCTGGTGGGACCTCCCCGCTCTGGCGCGGTGCCACGAGGAGTTCCTGGAGGTCCACGAGCCGGTGCTGACCCGGTGGAACCGCCGACGCGGACCGGTGTCCCTGCCGGAGGCATTCGCGGATCACCTGCGTGCGGTGGACAGTTGGCGGCGGCTGCCGTATCTGGATCCCGGTTTGCCGATGGAGTTGCTTCCGGCGGGGTGGCCGGGGCAGCGGGCGGCTCGGGTGTTCCAGGAGCTGGACGCAAGGTTGCGGGACGCGTCTCGGGACTTCGTTCGGGAGACGATCGGCAACAGCTGAGGCTGCACTACCTCAGGGGCGCGGGGAACTGCGCGACAAGCCACCCACCCGGGTAGAGCACCGAACGAGCGGGGCCATCCGCACAGAGTGGTTTCTCGCGCAGTTCCCCGGGCCCCCAGCGTGCTGCAACTACAGCCTCCGGCCGGTCTGCGGGCGCCTGCTGCCCGCGGCGTACTGGATCGGCCAGTCCACACCCGCGCCCGTCCACTCCTGCTCCGCCGCCGCGTGCAACGTCCACGCCGGGTCGTACAGGTGCGGGCGTCCGAGGGCGACCAGGTCCGCGCGGCCGGCGAGCAGCAGGGAGTTGACGTCGTCCCAGGACGACACCGCGCCCACGGCCAGCACCGGTACGCCGACCTGGTTGCGGATCGCGTCCGCGAACGGGGTCTGGTACGACCGCCCGTAGGCGGGCCGCTCCTCCGAGACGACCTGGCCGGTGGAGACGTCCATGGCATCCGCGCCGTGCTCGGCGAAGGCGCGGGCGATGGTGACCGCCTCGGTGACGTCGTTGCCGCCTGCCGCCCAGTCCGTGGCGGAGATGCGGACTGTCATCGGGCGGTCCTCCGGCCAGACCGCCCGCATCGCGTCGAAGACGCGCAGCGGCCAGCGCAGCCGGGCCTCGACCGAGCCGCCGAACTCGTCACTCCTGCGGTTGGTCAACGGCGAGAGGAACGACGACAGCAGATAGCCGTGCGCGCAGTGGAGTTCGAGCAGGTCGAAACCCGCCTGCGCACCGCGCCGCGCCGAGTCGACAAAGCGACCGAGGATCTCGTCCAACTGATCGTGCGTCAACTCCGCAGGGACCTGGCTGACCCCCGTCCGGTACGGCAGTGCCGACGGGCCGACGACCGGCCAGGCCTTCTCCGGCTCCAGCGGGTCGTCCATGCCCTCCCACATCAGCCGGGTCGCGCCCTTGCGGCCCGCGTGGCCCAGCTGGAGGCCGATCGCCGCGCCGCTGCGGCCGTGGACGAAGTCGACGATCCGCGCCCAACCCGCCTGCTGCTCGTCGTTCCAGAGGCCGGTGCAGCCCAGCGTGATCCGGGCGTCCGGGGCGACGCAGACCATCTCCGTCATCACCAACCCGGCCCCGCCCAGCGCGCGCGAGCCCAGGTGGACCAGGTGGAAGTCGCCGGGGAGGCCGTCCTGCGCGGAGTACATGTCCATCGGCGAGACCACGACCCGGTTGCGCAGCGTCAGCCCGCGCAGCCGGAACGGGGTGAACATCGGCGGGGTGCCCGCCTCGGCGAACTCGGCCTCCAACGAGGCGACATAGCCGGGGTCGCGGAGCCGGAGGTTGTCGTAGGTGATCCGGCGGCTGCGGGTGAGCAGGTTGAAACCCAGCTGCCAGTCGGGCTGGTCCAGGTACTGCTCCAGGTTCTCGAACCACTCCAGGCTGGCCTGCGCCGCGCGCTGGGTGGACGCGACGACCGGTCGCCGCTCCGCCTCGTACGCGGCCAGCGCCTCCTGGACCGACCGGCCGTCCCGCGCGCCGTCGCGCAGGCTCGCGGCCAGCGCCAGGGCGTCCTCCATGGCGAGCTTGGTGCCGGAGCCGATGGAGAAGTGCGCGGTGTGCGCGGCGTCGCCGAGCAGCACGGTGTTGCCGTCGTGCCAGACGGCGTTGCGGACGGTGGTGAAGGCGATCCAGCGCGCGTCGTTGCCGCGCAGCGCGTGGCCCTGGAGCAGCTCGGCGAAGTACTTCTCGCAGGCCGCGATGGACTCCTGCTCGTCCAGCGTGTCCAGCCCGGCCCGACGCCAGACGTCCTCGCGCATCTCGACGATGACAGTGCTGCCCTCGTCCGAGTACGGATAGCCGTGCAGCTGCATCACGCCGTGCTCGGTGCGCAGCACCTGGAACTGGAAGGCGTCGAAGACCAGGTCGGTGCCGAGCCAGATGTACCGGCAGTGCCGGGCGTCCAGCCGGGGGCGGAAGACCTCCTCGGCCGCCGTCCTGGTGCGGGAGCGGACGCCGTCGGCCGCGACGACCAGGTCGTGGCTGCGGGCGAGGTCGGCGGCGGGCGGGGCCTCGGTGCGGAAGCGCAGGTCGACGCCGAGGTCGCGGCAGCGCTGCTGGAGCACGTCGAGCAGGCGGCGACGGCTGGTCGCGGCGAAGCCGTGCCCGCCGGAGGTGACCACCTGGCCGCTGGGCAGGTGGACGTCGATGTCATCCCAGCGGGCGAAGCCCGACGCCAGGTCGGCGTAGAGCGCCGGGTCGGCGTCCTCGATGCCGCCGAGGGTCTCGTCGGACAGGACGACGCCGAAGCCGAAGGTGTCGCCGGGGGCGTTGCGCTCCCAGACGGTCACCTCGTGCGCCGGGTCCTGCTGCTTGACCAACGACGCGAAGTAGAGCCCACCGGGCCCGCCCCCGATCACCGCGATCCGCACGGCCGCCTCCCTGCTCCTGCTTGTACTGCTCTTTTGTCCATCGTAACGAGAACGCTATGCGCTGTCAGCGGCCCCGCGTCAACGTCCCTGCCACTTGGGCGGGCGCTTGCCGGTGAACGCGGCGTGGAACTCGGCGTAGTCCGCGCTCTTCATCAGCAGCGCCTGGGTCATCGCCTCCAGCTCGACGGAGGCGGCCAGGCTCATGTCGAGCTCCTGGGTGAGCAGCGCCTTGGTCTGCGCCAGCGCGAAGGCGGGGCCCTCGGCCAGGCGTCGGGCCAGGGCACCTGCGGCGGCGTCCAGCTCCTCGTCGTCGACCAGCTCGCTGACCAGGCCGTACCGGTCGGCGGTGGCGGAGTCGATGGTGTCGCCGAGCATCAGCAGCTTGGTGGCGTGGCCGAGGCCGACCAGCCGGGGCAGCAGGTAGGCCGCGCCCATGTCCGCGCCCGCCAGGCCGACCTTGGTGAAGAGGAAGGCGAACCGGGCGGACCTGGCCACCACCCGGAAGTCGGCGGCCAGCGCCAGTACCGAGCCCGCGCCTGCGGCGATCCCGTGGACGGCGGCGACGATCGGCACCGGGCACTCGCGCATGGCGCGGACCACCTGGCCGGTCATCCGGGTGAAGTCGAGCAGCTCGTCGGGCCGCATCGCCAGGGTCGCGCCGATGATCTCGTTGACGTCACCGCCGGAGCAGAACGCGCGGCCCTCGCCGCGCAGCAGGATCGCCCGGGTGTCGCCGCGCTGCGGGATCTCGGCCAGCAGGTCACGCAGGTCCGCGTAGGACTCGAAGGTCAGCGCGTTGAGCTTGTCCGGGCGGTCGAGGGTGACGGTGAGCATGCCCGACTCGTCGCGGCTGAGCCGGAAGTGGCGCCACTCCTCGGTGAACGGGACGGATCCTCGGAACGGGCTCATCTGGGTGGCCTCCCCGTGAGGTGAATCGCTGCTGTGCGACGGTCGTCACGAACACGATATGACCACCCGGCGGCCACGGGGAACACCCCGTCCGCGCGGCCCGCCGCGGCCCGCGTGGACGGGTCGGGCATACTGCTGGTGACTGTGCACACGAAGGAAGTGCACGCAAAGGAGTTCGAGGAGCCCTGAGCATGCGTTATGCGCTGATCGCCGTGGTCCTGGCAGGCGTCTGCGTCCTGGAGTGGACCACCTCGCCGACGACGCTCGCCGCGCTGGCCGTCGTGCTGCCGACGCTGGCGCTGGCTCCGCTGGCCGTGCTCGCCGGTCGCCCGCTGGGTGACGAGGACACCGCGCCGGGCAACCGCCGGGTGGTCGGACCCGCCTTCCCGTCTGATCCCGCCCGCGCTCCCCGCGCCCCCGCAGCGCCCGGCGCCCGGCGCCTCAGGCGACGGCGGACTTGAGCGGTACCGCCGGGTCCGCCACCCTGGCCAGATCGAGCACCGCGCCCGCGTCGATCAGCTTCCGGCCCTGCGCCAGATCGCGCGGGCGGTCCACCGCGAAGACCGCGACCAGTCGTCCGTCGCGCACCCACAGCACCGTGTCGTCGCCGCGCGAGATCTGTTCGTCGCCGCCGCTCCACACGCCGGCGACCTGCACCATCCGCCCGAACTGCTCGGACCAGAAGTACGGCACGGGGTTGTACAGGCTTTCGCCGCCGAGCACGTTGGCGGCCACCACGCGTGCGCCCTGCATGGCGTTGTCCCAGTGATGGACCGTCAGCCGCCGTCCGTAGCGCCGGGACGGGAACGAGACGCAGTCGCCGACAGCGAAGACGTCCGCCACACCACCGGCCCGCAGCCGCTCGTCCGCCGCGACCGCGCCGCGGTCGTCCAGGGCCACGCCGGAGCCGTCCAGCCAGCCGGTCTCCGGTCGGGCACCGATGCCGACCACGACCGCGTCGGCCTCGATCTCCTGGCCGTCGGTCAGGTGGAGTCCGCCCGGCAGGATGCCGCTCACGGCGGCGCCGGTCAGCAGGCGGACGCCCGCCTCCGCGTACCAGGCGCGGGTCCGCTCCCCCAGCTCGGTCGGCAGTGCGCCGGCCAGCGGGGAGGGCGCGGCCTCGACGACGGTGACCTCGCAGCCCAACTGCCGGGCGACGGTCGCCGCCTCCGCGCCGATCCAGCCCGCGCCGACGACGGCCACCCGCGCGCCCGGCCGGAGCGCGGCCTTGAGCGCGACCGCGTCGTCCTGGGTGCGCAGCAGGAAGGCGGACTCCGGCTGTCCCGGGAGTGAGATCGGGGCCGCGCCGGTGGCCAGCACCAGGCGGTCGTAGGAGAGGTCGCCCGTGTCGGTGCGCAGCAGGTGCGCGTCAGCGTCCAGGGAGAGCGCGCGGCGGCTCAGCGCCAGGTCGATGCCGAGGCCCGCGAAGTCCACCTCGAAGCGGGAGTCGGCGACCTTGCCCAGCAGCACGTCCTTGGAGAGCGGTGGACGGTCGTACGGCGGGTGCGGTTCAGCCCCCAGCAGGGTCAGCCGGTCGGTGTACCCCTGCGCGCGCAAGGCCACCGCGGTCTGCACGCCGGCCATCCCGGCCCCGACGATCACTACAGCCATTGCGCCACTGTATAGAGTGAAGCGTGAAGTAGACACGGGAGCCCGGAGCACCGGGCTGAGAGGGAGGCTGGGGCGCCTCCGACCGTCCGAACCTGATCCGGGTCATGCCGGCGAAGGGAGCGCAGGAACAATGACGCGCGAGCATGTCGATCGAACGTCCGACAGCAGCACCGACGTCCTGGTCGTCGGCGGCGGCATCATCGGGCTGGCCGTGGCCTGGCGGACGGCGCAGCGTGGCCTCTCCGTCACGGTGCTGGACCCCGATCCCGGTCACGGCGCGAACCAGGTCGCGGCGGGGATGCTGGCCCCGGTGACCGAGCTCCAGTACGGCGAGGAGCCGCTGCTCCGGCTCGGCATCGCGTCCAACACCCGCTACGCCGACTTCGTCGCCGAGCTGACCGAGGCCAGCGGCGGTCTCGACACCGGCTACCGCCGCTGCGGCACCCTGGCCGTCGCCCTCGACGCCGACGACCGCGCCGAGCTGCGCGAGGTGCACGCGTTCCAGCAGCGGCTGGGCCTCGCCACCGAGTGGCTGACCGGCCGCGAGTGCCGCCGGCTGGAGCCGATGCTCGCCCCCGACGTGCGCGGCGGGACGCTGGTCGCCGAGGACCACCAGGTCGACGGCCGCCGCCTCGGCGCGGCGCTGGTCGCCGCCTGCGAGCGCGCGGGCGTCACCCTGCACCGGTCCCGCGCGGCGAGGCTCACCGTGGCCGACAACCGCGCCGCCGGCGCGGTCGCCGAGGACGGCACCCGGATCTCCGCCGGGCGGACCGTCCTGGCCGCCGGGAGCTGGTCCGGCGAGCTGCCCGGTCTGCCGCCGGAGGCACGGCTGCCGGTGCGGCCGGTCAAGGGCCAGGTGCTGCGGCTGCGGATGGAGACCGTCCAGGGCCCGCTGCCGATGCCGTTCCTCTCTCGCAACGTCCGCGCCGTGGTCCGCGGCTGCCACATCTACGTCGTCCCGCGCGAGAACGGCGAACTCGTCCTCGGCGCGACCAGCGAGGAGCAGGGCTTCGACACCACCGTCACCGCGGGCGGCGTCCACGAGCTGCTGCGCGACGCCCGCGAACTGCTGCCCGGCATCACCGAGCTGCCGCTCGCCGAGACCAACGCCGGGCTGCGGCCCGGCACCCCCGACAACGCCCCGCTGCTCGGCCCGACCGCGCTGCCCGACCTGATCGCGGCGACCGGCCACTACCGCAACGGCGTGCTGCTGACCCCGGTCACCGGCGACGCGATCGCCACGCTGCTGACCACCGGCAGCCTGCCGCCCGAGGCCGCGCCCTTCACCCCCGAGCGCTTCGCCGCTCACCGCCCCGTGCTGGAGACCTCCCGATGACCGCCCCGCTTGGCGTGCCTGCTCAGATCCGACTCACCGTCAACGGCGAGCCCCGCGAGGTGGCGTCCGGGACGTCGCTCGCGGAGGTCGTGGCCCAGCTCAGCGCCGCGCCGAGCGGCGTGGCCGCCGCCGTCAACGAGGCCGTGGTGCCGCGCAGCGCCTGGGACGCGACGGCGCTGGCCGACGCCGACCGGGTCGAGATCCTCACCGCAGTCCAGGGAGGCTGACACCGTCATGGCTGACGACCTGCTCACCATCGCCGACCGTTCCTTCTCGTCCCGCCTGATCATGGGCACCGGCGGCGCGCCCAGCCTGGAGGTGCTGGAGAACGCCCTGCGCGTCTCCGGGACCGAGCTGACCACCGTGGCGATGCGCCGGATCAACCCGTCCGCGCGCGGCTCGGTGCTGGAGGTGCTGCAGCGCTGCGGCATCGACGTCCTGCCCAACACCGCCGGCTGCTTCACCGCCGGGGAGGCGGTGCTGACCGCCCGTCTGGCCCACGAGGCGCTGGGGACGAACTGGATCAAACTGGAAGTGGTCGCCGACGAGCGCACCCTGCTGCCCGACCCGGTCGAACTGCTGGACGCCGCCGAGACCCTGGTCGACGACGGCTTCGTGGTCCTCCCCTACACCAACGACGATCCGGTGCTGGCCCGCAAGCTGGAGGATGTCGGCTGCGCCGCCGTCATGCCGCTGGGTTCGCCGATCGGCTCGGGGCTGGGCATCCGCAACCCGCACAACTTCCAGCTGATCGTCGAGCAGGCGGGCGTCCCGGTGGTCCTGGACGCGGGCGCGGGCACCGCGTCGGACGCGGCGTTCGCCATGGAGCTGGGCTGCGCGGCTGTGATGCTGGCAACGGCGGTGACCCGGGCCCAGGAGCCCGCGCTGATGGCCGAGGCGATGCGTAAAGCGGTCGAATCCGGACGATTGGCGTACCGGGCGGGACGGATCCCGAAGCGGTTCCACGCCGAGGCGTCCTCCCCGATGGACGGCCGCGCCGCCTTCGACCCAGAGGCTCCCGCGTTCTGACCCGAGCACCCCGGACCGGTTCGTCACCGTAGTGTCCTCGGACTCTCACTTTTCAGCGACGGAGAGCTCGGCCGTGCGGAGCGGCACACCCCTGCCCCGTACACTCCGTGGGATGGACGCAACGCTGCAGGACCCCCTTCTCGGGCGCATGCTCGACGGCCGGTACCGGGTCGAGCAGCGCGTCGCCGTCGGCGGGATGGCCACCGTCTACCGGGGTGTGGACACCAGGCTCGACCGGGTCGTCGCCCTGAAGGTGATGCACCCGGGTTTCGCCGCCGACCCCGACTTCGTCCAGCGGTTCATCCGCGAGGCCAAGGCCGTCGCCCGGCTCTCCCACCCGAACGTCGTCGGCGTCTACGACCAGGGCGAGGACCACACGGCGATGCCGCCCGCGGTCTTCCTGGCGATGGAGTTCGTGCCCGGCTGGACCCTGCGCGACCTGCTGCGGGACCGCGGCGCGCTGAGCCCGCGCACCACGCTGGACATCCTGGAGCCCGTGCTGGCCGCGCTCGGCGCCGCGCACCGGGCCGGTCTGGTGCACCGCGACGTCAAGCCGGAGAACGTGCTGCTGACCGAGGACGGCCGGGTCAAGGTCGCCGACTTCGGCCTGGTCCGGGCCGTCAACGGCCAGACCGCGGCCACCACCCAGCAGGTGATGGGCACCGTCTCCTACCTCGCGCCCGAGCAGATCGAGCGCGGCGCTGCCGACCCGCGCACCGACGTCTACGCCTGCGGCGTGATGCTCTACGAGATGCTGACCGGCTCCAAGCCGCACACCGGCGAGAGCCCGATGCAGGTGATCTTCCAGCACCTGAGCGTCGACGTGCCGCCGCCGTCCGAGCTGGTCCCCGGCCTCGCGCCGCAGCTCGACGCCATAACGCAGGCGGCGACCGCGCGCGACGCGTCCGGTCGGCCCGCCGACGCGGTCGAGCTGCTGGCCGAACTCCAGCGGGTGCGCCGTGAGATGACGGCCGATCAGCTGGACGCCGAGCCTCTTGCCGCAACGCGACCGTCGGCGTCGGGGCCCTCGGCATCGGGGCCCGGGTCGGCCAGCACGCTGCTCCCGCCGCCGGTCGAGCGGACCTCGGTCATGGACCCGGCGATGCTGCAGCAGCTCCCGGCCGACCTGGTGATGCCGCGCCGCGAACGGCCCGAGCCGCCGCCAGTGGCGCTGACCCGCCGTCAGCGGGGCGTCCGCCGACCGCGCTGGGTGCTGCCCACCGGCGTGGTCGTGGTCCTCGCGCTGCTGGTGGCCGGGCTGACCTGGGCGCTCAACGGCGGCCTCTACACGCAGATGCCGAGCGTGCTGCGGGTGCCGCAGCCGCAGGCGGTGCAGACCCTGGAGCACGACGGTTTCACCGTCTCGCTCACCCAGGACTTCAGCGGCAGCGTCCCCAAGGGCACGGTGATCAGCACGAATCCGGGCCCCGGCACACGCGTCCGCAAGGACTCCGACGTGACCGTGGACGTCTCCAAGGGCCCGCAGCGGCCGACCGTCCCGTCGGTGGCGGGCAAGTCCGTAGCCGACGCGACGGCCGCGCTGCAGCAGGCGGGGCTGGCCGTCTCCGGTCAACAACAGCAGCAGACCAACTCGACCGTCCCGGCGGGCGCGGTGATCAGCACCAGCCCGGCGGCGGGCCAGCAGGTCGCGCCGCAGACCGTGGTCACCCTGGTCGTCAGCAGCGGCGCCCAGCCGGTGCCGCTGCCGGACGTGACCGGCGAGACGCTGGACCAGGCCACCTCGGACCTCCAGTCCGCCGGGTTCCAGGTCGCGCTGAACCCGACCCAGGTCTACTCCGACCAGCAGGCCGGCACGGTCGCCACGATGAACCCGCCCGCCGGTCAGGCCGCGCAGGGCGCGACCATCACGCTGACCATGTCCAAGGGACAGCAACAGGTGACTGTCCCGGACGTCACCGGGATGACCGAGAAGGACGCGACGAAGACGCTCAAGCAGGCCCGGTTCAAGGTCCGCTCGCTCGGCTTCACGCTCTTCGGCAGCCCGACCGTCCGCAGCGAGACGCCGGGCGGCAACAGCCAGGCCGCGCTGGGCAGCACCGTCACCATCTGGCTCTACTGATTTCCGTGATCTCTGTGATCTCTGTGATCCCCGTGATCCCTGCTTCGAGGAACGTGCCGTGACCGCAACCGAGGTGACCACCTGGCACCTGGCCCAGCCCTCCCCCGACGCGCTCCCCGCCACGCCGGTGCCCGCGCCGGAGGGGCTGGACCTGACGGTGGTCCGGGCCGAGCTGATCGGCCCGGAGTTCGCCCGGTTCCTCTACACCGCCGTCGGCGGGGCCTGGCACTGGACCGACCGCCTCGGCTGGGACTACCGGCGGTGGGCCGACTGGCTGGCCAAGGACGGCCTGGAGACGTGGGTGGCCTGGGTCTCCGGCACGCCCGCCGGTTACGTCCAGTTGGAGCCGCACCGGGAGGAGCGTGCGGGCGAGGTCGAGGTGGCCTACTTCGGTCTGCTGCCCGCCTTCATCGGCCGGGGCCTCGGCGGCCACCTGCTCGACGTCGGGCTGCGCCGCGCCTGGGACCTGGCGGACCGTCACCTCGCGCTGCCGCCCACCCGGCGCGTCACCGTCCACACCTGCTCCCTGGACGGCCCGGCGGCACTGGGCAACTACCGGGCCCGCGGCTTCGAACTGGTCCGCACCGAGACCACGGTGCAGCCGGTCGGCGCGGTGCCGGGCCCGTGGCCGGGCTCCGGCACCGCCGCCACCACCACTGCCGCTGCCACCCCGGTCAGCTGACGCCCCACCAGGGCTGCCGCTCGGCATCCGCGCGGACGATCCGCCAGACCACCTCGATCCGGCCCTCGTCCGGATGCCGGTCCACCTCGGTGAAACCGAGCCGCGCCGGGACCGCGCCGCTGGCGTGGTTCTCACTGTCGTGGTGGATCTCGACGCGGTCCGTCCCCACCAGCGCGAACGCCGCGGCGGCCTGCGCGGCGGCGGCCATGGTCACCAGACCCTGCCCGCTCCAGTCCTGGTGGATCCAGTACCCGATCTCGAACCCGCCCGGCCCGATCCGCCGCATCATCGACGTCGACCCGACGGGCAGGCTGTTCGGGCCGTCGCCCATGATGGCGTAGTTGTACGCCTCGCCCTTCGCCCAGCCCTGGTCCGCAGCGGTCAGGTACTCGACCACGCTCTCGCGCGAGTGGGTGGCCGCCCACGGCATCCACGGCTTCAGGCGCTCCTGCGCCTCCAGGCCGATCAGGGTCAGCCGCTCGATGTCGGCGTCGACGTTCCGCCACCGGCGGAGCACGACGCGGTCATGGCGCAGGATCTCAGCAGGGTGTTCCATGCGCCGATCCTTCCGGCGCGGCCAGGCGTGAGCAACTGGTTAGCGCCGCGTCTGCCGAGCTCAGAGCTCCGGACCGTCGCCGGGTCCCTCCTGGTAGGTGTAGCGCTGTTCGCGCCAGGGGTCGCCGAGGTTGTGGTAGCCGCGCTCCTCCCAGAAGCCGCGCCGGTCCGCGGTCATGTACTCCACCGCGCGAACCCACTTGGGCCCCTTCCACGCGTAGAGCTGCGGGACGACCAGCCGGACCGGGAAGCCGTGTTCGACGGTCAGCGGCTCGTCGTTGCGGTGGGTGGCGAACACCGACGTGGTCGCCGCGAAGTCGGCGAGCCGGAGGTTGGAGCTGAAGCCGTACTCGGCCCAGACCATGACGTGGGTGACACCGGGGGCGGGCGGGACCAGGTCGAGCAGCGTGGAGGTGGCGATGCCGCCCCAGCGGTTGTCCAGCATGGAGAACCGGGTCACGCAGTGGAAATCGGCCACGACCTCCGTGCGCGGCAGCGTGGTGAACTGCTCGAAGGTCCAACTGTGCTTGGCGCCGTCGGCAGTGGCCCCGAAGATCTGGAACTCCCACGTGGCCGGCTTGAAGCGGGGAATCGGGCCGTAGTGGAGCACCGGCCACCCACGCTGGAGCCGCTGCCCCGGGGGCAGTCCGTACTGGGCCTCCAACGCTGCGGCCTGCTCGTTTTCGGACTGACCCATGGCTCAATGGTGACAGATCCAGCCAGTGGCCCGTCCCGGAGGGTCGGCGCGGGCTCGGGGTGGGCTCGGCGTGGTGAGTGTGACCTTGCTGGATTCACGGGTGGCCGAGTGGAACCATGCCTCGAAACCGGAAGCAAACCGGACGAACCACCAGAGACAGCCAGAGAAAGGGCGCGGCCATGCAGGGCGACCCCGAGGTCATCGAGTTCCTCAACGAGCAGCTCACCGCCGAACTGACCGCCATCAACCAGTACTTCCTGCACTACAAGATGCAGGAGAACTTCGGCTGGACGAAGCTCGCCCGGTTCACCCGCTCGGAGTCCATCGACGAGATGAAGCACGCCGAGGTGCTGACCGACCGGATCCTCTTCCTGGATGGGCTGCCCAACTACCAGCGCCTCTTCCACCTGCGGATCGGCCAGACGGTCGGAGAGATGTTCGAGGCCGACCGGCAGATCGAGGTCGAGGCCATCGACCGGCTCCGGCGCGGGATCGTGGTGATGCGCGCCAAGGGCGACGTCACCTCGGCCAACATCTTCGAGGACATCCTTGCCGACGAGGAGCACCACATCGACTATCTGGACACCCAGCTGGAACTGCTGCAGAAGCTGGGCGAGCCGCTCTACCTCGCGCAGCTGATCGAGCAGCCGGAGAGCTAGGCCGCTTCAGCGGCCGGAGCCGCTGCGATGCCGGGAAGCGGCAGGCCCAGCCTGGCCGCGAGGCGGGCTGTCGGGCACGGGCGGGCACCCTCGTGGCCGAGCAGCGCCTGGATCCGGCGGACGCAGGAGCCGCAGTCGGTTCCCGCCTTGCACCCCTTGGCGACCTGGCGGGGCGTCTTCGCGCCCTGCGCGATCTCCTCGCGCACCCGGTCCTCGGTGACGCCGTGACACACGCACACGTACATCGCGGATCCTCCAGGGACGGGGGCTCGATCTCGCTCGTAATGAGCTAAGGCTTACCTTACCCAGAGCCCTCCCGCAACGAAAAGGCCCCCTCGGCCGAAACCGAGGGGGCGTACGTCACACAGGGGGAGATGAACGGCTCACTGCCCCCGGTACATCTCCGCGACCAGGAACGCCAGGTCCAGCGACTGGCTGCGGTTGAGGCGCGGGTCGCAGGCCGTCTCGTAGCGCTGGTGCAGGTCGTCGACGAAGACCTCGTCGCCGCCGCCGACGCACTCGGTCACGTCGTCGCCGGTCAGCTCGACGTGGATGCCGCCCGGGTGCGTGCCGAGCGCGCGGTGCACCTCGAAGAAGCCCTTGACCTCGTCGAGCACGTCGTCGAAGCGACGCGTCTTGTGGCCGGTCTCCGCCTCGAAGGTGTTGCCGTGCATCGGGTCGCAGATCCAGGCGACCTGCGCGCCGGACGCGGTGACCTTCTCGACCAGGTTGGGCAGCAGGTCGCGGACCTTGCCCGCGCCCATCCGGGTGATGAAGGAGAGCCGGCCGGGCTCGCGGTCCGGGTCGAGCCGGTCGATCAGCGTCAGCGCGTCGTCCACCGAGGTGGTCGGGCCGAGCTTGACGCCGAGCGGGTTGCGGATCTTGGACGCGAACTCGATGTGCGCGTGGTCCAGCTGCCGGGTGCGCTCGCCGATCCAGACCATGTGGCCGGAGACGTCGTACAGGTTGCCGGTACGCGAGTCGACCCGGGTCAGCGCCGACTCGTAGTCGAGCACCAGCGCCTCGTGCGAGGAGAAGAACTCGACCGTACGGAACTCCTCCGGGTCCACCCCGCAGGCGTTCATGAAGGCGAGCGCGTTGTCGATCTCCTTGGCGAGGCGCTCGTAGCGCTGGCCCGAGGGCGAGTTGCGCACGAAGTCCTGGTTCCAGGCGTGGACCTGGCGCAGGTCGGCGTAGCCACCGGTGGTGAACGCGCGGACCAGGTTCAGCGTGGACGCGGAGGCGTGGTACATCCGCTTCAGCCGCTCCGGGTCCGGGATCCGGGACTCGGGGGTGAAGTCGAAGCCGTTGACGGAGTCGCCACGGTAGACCGGCAGGGTCACCCCGTCGCGGGTCTCGGTCGACTTCGAGCGCGGCTTGGAGTACTGGCCGGCGATCCGGCCGACCTTGACCACCGGCACGGAGGCGGCGTAGGTCAGCACGACGGCCATCTGCAGCAGCGTCTTGAGCTTGTTGCGGATGTGGTCGGCGGAGACGCCGTCGAAGGCCTCGGCGCAGTCGCCGCCCTGGAGCAGGAACGCCTCGCCGCGCGCAACGGCCCCGAGCCGGGCGCGCAGCTGGTCGCACTCGCCTGCGAAGACGAGCGGCGGATACGAGGTGAGGTCCGCAAGCACGTTGCGCAGAGCCTCGGAATCCGGCCATTCGGGCTGCTGCGCCGCGGGAAGGGACAGCCAGGAGAAGTCCTGGGCGTGGGTGTCAACGTTCACGGTCACGCAGCAAGGCTACGTGGTCACGCAGACGATCCGGGCGCGCTGCCCGATTACTGAGACACGTGGTGGACACAGGACGCGCGCAGGACGCGCGCACCGCGTCCCGCTCCCCGATCGCGGCCGGTGTCCGCTAGGCTCTCCCCCGTGAACACGCAGTCGCACACCTACTCCTGGTGGTGGACCGTCCCCGAGGCGGCCCACTAGCGCGCGTACCCACGCAGACTTCACGGCCGCCCCTCGGGGCGGCCGTTCCCGTCTCACGACGGACTGCGAGCAGCCTCCCCCGAGAGCGGTCCCCCGACCCGACTCCGGCAGGAAGGCCCCTCGTGACCGGCACCGATGCACCCGGCAACGCACCCGCCAGCTCACCCGCCAGCTCCCGGTCCGCCTCGCTGATCCGCAGGCTGACCGAGGGCGGCGAGCCGTTCGCCCTGCTCCACCGCCGCACGCCGCGGCTCGCGCCCCACACGGTCGAGCTGCTCCTCGGCGAGGTCGGCGACTACGACACGCTGGCCGGGCTGCCGCTGCCGGAGGGGGTGCCCGCGTCCGGGCGACCCGTCCACGACCTGCTGGCGCTGGTCCCCTACCGCCAGATCCGCGAGCGCGGCTTCGAGGCCCACGACGACGGCACCCCGCTGCGGGCGCTGCGCGTACGCGAGTCGTACGCCCTGCCGCTGGCAGAGGTGCGTGCGGCGCTGGCGGCACTGCCGGACCAGCGGGTCGAACTGCGCGACGGCGGCTTCGACGTGGACGACGCCGCCTACGCGGAGATCGTGCGCCGGGTGGTCGCCGACGAGATCGGCCGCGGCGAGGGCGCCAACTTCGTGATCCGCCGCGACTTCACCGGCACGCTCGACGGCTTCTCCCCCGGACTGGCGCTGACGCTGTTCCGACGGCTGCTGGAGCAGGAGCGCGGCGCGTACTGGACCTTCCTCGTGCACACGGGAGACAGGGTGCTGGTGGGCGCCAGCCCCGAGGTCCATGTGCGGCAGAACGCGGGGACGGTGGTGATGAACCCGATCTCCGGCACCTACCGCTATCCGGCCGAGGGCCCGTCGCTCGACTCGCTGCTGGCATTCCTGCACGACCCCAAGGAGCTCGAGGAGCTCACCATGGTCGTGGACGAGGAACTGAAGATGATGTGCACCGTAGGCGACCTGGGCGGCCAGGTGCTCGGGCCGCGCCTTACGGAGATGTCCCGGCTCGCGCACACCGAGTACGAGCTGCGCGGACGCACCTCGCTCGACGTGCGCGAGGTGCTGCGCGAGACCATGTTCGCGGCCACGGTGACCGGCAGCCCGGTGGAGAACGCGACGCGGGTGATCAGCCGTCACGAGCCCACCGGACGCGGCTACTACGCGGGGGCGTTGGCCCTGATCGGCCGGACCGCGCTCGGCGGCCAGACCCTGGACTCCCCGATCCTGATCCGCACCGCGGACATCGACCCCGCGACCGGCCGACTGGCCGTCCGGGTCGGCGCGACACTGGTCCGACGCTCGGACCCGGAGTCGGAGGTCGCCGAGACGCACGCCAAGGCAGCCGGCGTGCTGGCCGCGATCGGCGCGCTGCCGGCCCGTCCGCGACGGGCGGGCGCATCCGCGGCGTCCGTGACCGCGCCGCTGCTGGCGGAGAACCACCGGGTCCAGACGGCGCTGAACGCACGGCGGACCAACCTCTCGCCGTTCTGGCTGACCATGCAGACGCATGCCACTGACTCGGGTTCCGGGAGCCACGCCCTGGTCATCGACGGCGAGGACACCTTCACCTCGATGCTGGCCCACCTGCTGCGCTCCCTCGGCCACCGGGTCACCGTCCGCCGCTGGGACGTACCGGGGCTGGAGGAGGCGGTGGCCGCGCACGACGGACCACTGGTCCTCGGCCCGGGCCCCGGCGACCCGGCCGACGACGACCCGAAGATGAACGCGATGCGCGCGCTGGTCGCCCGACTGGTCGCCACCGGACGGCCGCAGGGCTTCCTCGCGGTCTGTCTCAGCCACCAACTCCTCTGCACGGCACTGGGCCTTTCCGTGCACCGGAAGGCGACGCCGTACCAGGGTGCGCAGGAGCGGATCGAGCTGTTCGGCCGGGAGCAGACGGTCGGCTTCTACAACACGTTCACCGCGCGCTGCGACGACGCCACGGCGGAGGCACTGGCCGCACGCGGCATCGAGGTGAGCCGCGACCCGCTGACCGGCGACGTCCACGCACTGCGCGGCCCCGGCTTCGCGGGCCTCCAGTTCCACCCGGAGTCGGTGCTGACACTGGACGGCGTCGGGATCGTCCGGGAGCTGACCGACGCACTGCGCCCGCTGTCCGCCTGAGCCGCGACCGGGCCCGGACCCGGGCCTGGACCCGAACCCGTCAACTGCGCGGACCCGCCGGCGGCAGAGCCGTCAGCGGCAGGGCCGCGGCGGGTTCGGGTCGAGGTCGCGCATCCGGTCGGCCAGGGCCGCGAACGCGTCCGGGCCCATGGGCGCGACCACGCGCTCCCGCAGCGCCGCCGCCAGGGCCAGGGCGGCGGCCATGGCCACCTCCTGGCCCTTCCCGGTGAGCACGGCGAGCACCACGCGTCGGTCGGTGGGCGACGGCTGACGGCTGATCAGGCCTGCCTCGCTGAGCCGATCGGCGACCTTGGTGGTGCCGGCGGTGGTGAAGTTCAGCGTCGCGGCGAGCTGGTTCATCGGTGCGGACTGCTCGGTCGTCGAGGTCAGCAGGTACCAGAGCACCTGGAACTCCGAGGGCGCTATGCCCGCCTGGCGGTCGACGTCCGCGAGCAGCTCGTCCGTGAGGCGCCGGAAGCCGGACTGGAGGGTGTTCCACTGGTCCAGCAGCCGGAGGTCCGCCTCGCCGGGGCAGCCCGAGTCGTGGTCCGGAACCTTCCGCTCCGCCATCGCCCGCATCCTCCCTCGTCAGCGACCTGCTCTTGCACAGATTAGCAACACTGGCTATCGTGCAACCAGTTATTGTCTAACTAGCTACTGAGTATCCAGCTATCCAATACTCGGCCAGGTATCCGGTGAGGCTAGCCATCCAGCGAAGGGACTGCTCCGATGCCCGCCACCACCCCCACCAGCGCAACGAATGCCGCCGCCGCCCTGAAGGCGTTGCCCGCCGGCACCTACCGACTGGAGCCCGGCACCTCCGAGATCCGGTTCCGCCACAAGACGATGTGGGGCCTGGTCACCGTCAAGGGCCAGTTCGCCGGCTTCTCCGGCGCGGGCGAGATACCCGCCGACGGCGCCGCCTCGGGCACGCTGACCATCGACGCGGCCTCGCTGGACACCAAGAACGCCAAGCGCGACGAGCACCTGCGCCACTCGGACTTCTTCGAGGTCGAGCGTCACCCGGAGCTGGTCTTCCGGGCCACCGAGGCCCGCCCGCAGGCGGACGGCACGGTGGCGGTCACCGGCACCCTCACCGTCCACGGGGTCACCGAACCGCTGGCGCTCACCGCCACCGTCACCGGCCACAGCCCGGACTCGGTCACCCTGACCGCACACACCGAGATCGACCGCGACCGATTCGGCCTGGGCTGGAACAAGGGCAACATGCTCAAGGGACTCACGTCGGTCGACGTCACCGTCACCTACAAGCACGCCTGAGGGTCATGAGCGCCTGAGGGTCAAGCGCGTCTGAGGGCCTCCCGCGAACGGGGGTTCACGCCTCCTCGTCGAGCCCCGCTTCGATCGCGTAGCGGACCAGCTCGACCCGGTTGTGCAACTGGAGCTTGCCGAGGGTGTTCTGGACATGGTTCTGGACCGTGCGCGGCGAGAGCACCAGCCGGTCGGCGATCTGCTTGTACGGCAGGCCCTTGGCCACCAGCCGCAGCACCTCCGTCTCCCGCTCCGTCAGTTTGGGGACGGCCGGGGCGGGCTTGCCTGCGGGCGCGGGCTCGGCGGCGAGGCGGCGGAACTCGCCCAGCACCAGCCCGGCCAGGCCGGGCGTGAAGACCGCGTCGCCCTGGGCGGTGCGGCGGACCGCCTCCAGCAGCTCCTCGCGACTGGCGGACTTCACCAGGTAGCCGGTCGCACCGGACTTGACCGCCTCCAGCACGTCGCCGTGCTCACCGCTGGCGGAGAGCACCAGGACGCGGGGCGCCACCTCGGACGCCATCAGCTGGCGGCAGACCTCGACGCCGGGGCGGTCCGGCAGGTTGAGGTCGAGCACCACCACGGCGGGCTGGACCGCCCGGCCGCGCTGCACCGCCTCGCGGGCGTCGCCCGCGGTGGCCACCACGTCGAAGCCCGCGTCCGCGAGATCGCGCGCGACGGCGTCACGCCACATCGGGTGGTCGTCGACCACCATGACCCGGATCGCCTCGGTCACCGCTTCGACTCCTGCCTGCTTCCGTTCCGTTGCCCCGGGGCCCGCTTGGGCACCCGCAGCTCGACCTCCGTGCCCTGGCCGGGGACCGAGAAGATCTCCGCCGTGCCGCCCAGATCGCGCAATCGGCCGCGGATCGACTGGGAGACCCCGAGCCGTCCCTCGCGCTCGGCCTCGCCCAGTCGCGCCGGTTCAAAACCTGGTCCCTCGTCCCGGACGCTGACGACGACGGCGTCCGGCTCGTCCTCGACCAGGATCCAGGCGAGCGCCTGCTCGCCCACGTGCTTGGTGACGTTGTCGAGCGCCGCGCCGACGGCCGCGCCCAGCTCTCCGGCCGCGTGCTCGGGCAGCAGCACCGGCGTGCCGGGCTGAGCCACGGTCACCCGGGGGCTGGTCAGCGGGGCCAGCAGCATGCGCAGGTCCTGCGGCACGTCCGGGTCGCCGGACGACGCGCCCGGCGCACCCGGGGTCGCGCGGCGGCGGTCCTGGAGCGGCACCGAGGCGCTCAGCGGGCCGGACGACGCGGCCGTCGCGGCGGCCGAGGCGGACGGCGAAGCGGTGATCGCAGGCATCGGGTTGTTGAGCCCCTGCGCGATCAGCAGCCGCAGCGCGCTCTCCTGCTCCCCGGCCAGCGCGGCGATCTCGCCGGCCTCGCCGCCGATCTCCGCGCCACGCCGCTTGACCAGCGCCAGCACCTGGAGCACACCGTCGTGGATGTCCCGGGCCAGCCGCTCCCGCTCGCGCGTCGCCGCCTGGATCTCCAGGGCGCGGGCCAGCGTCTCCTCGCTCTTGCGGGCCACCTCGACGACGAAGCCGATGGCCACGCAGGAGAGCATGAGCAGCACGATGTTGTGGACGTTGGACGAGGTCGGGCCGTTGGCCTCGATGATGTTCGCGATGCCGACCACCAGGCCGGCCACGGCCGCGGGGATCCAGCCGCCGTAGACGGCGAAGCCCAGCACCATCCCGGCGGCGCGGATGGTCGGCAGTGTCACGTCCCCGCCGACGACCCAGGCCCAGCCGTCGAAGACCCGGGTCAGCAGGATGCCTGCCACCACCAGCACGCCGTCCGTCAGCAGCCAGGGCCAGCCGCAGCGCTGCTTGGTGGAGAAGACCTTGACGGTGCCGAAGGTCCACACGGTCAGCACGAGGAGATAGAGCCACGCGCCGACCTGGTCGGTGTAGTGCTGCTCGTGCTCGGCGTAACGGCCTATGGCGTAGAGGAGGGTGAGGATCCGGAACGCGCCGATGGCGGTCCAGAGCGGCTGCTCCACGGAGAAGGATCCGCCGGCCGCCCCTGCCGCACCTCTCGTGCCGGCCGTCGCTGCCGTACCTGTCGTGCCTGCCGTCCCCGCCGTGTCTCCCGGCTTGCGGCCGAAGCCGGGACGTATGCCCCCGAGCACGCTGTCTCCCCCTACGACTCTTCCGTCTTGTCCTGCTTGTCCTGCTGGGTCTGCTTGTCCTGCTCGGTCTGCTTGTCGTGCTGGGCCGCCTGCTTGGCCTGCTTCTTCGCGTCCTGGAGCTGACGCTTGGCGGCGGTGGCGTAGATGTCCACGTACTCCTGGCCGGAGAGCCGCATGATCTCGTACATCACCTCGTCCGTGACCGAGCGCAGGATGAACCGGTCGTTCTCCATGCCGTGGTAGCGGGAGAAGTCCATCGGCCGGCCGATCCGGATCCCCGGACGGACGCCCAGCTTGGGCAGCACCTGGCCGGGCGGCTGCAGCTTCTCGGTGTCGATCATCGCGACCGGGATCACCGGCGCACCCGTCGCCAGCGCGATCCGGGCCACGCCACCGACCTTGCCGCGGTAGAGGCGACCGTCCGGAGAGCGGGTGCCCTCCGGGTAGACGCCGAAGAGCTCACCGCGCTTGACGACCTCGATCCCGCTGCGGATCGCGGCCTCGCCCGCACCGCGCGCGCCCGAGCGGTCGACCGGCAGCTGTCCGACGCCCTTGAAGAAGGCAGCCGTCAACTTGCCCTTGAGCCCCGTCCCGGTGAAGTACTCGGACTTGGCGATGAAGGTCACCCGGCGTCGCGGGATCATCGCGGGCAGGAAGAAGGAGTCGGAGAACGAGAGGTGGTTGCTGGCCAGAATGGCCGGGCCCTCCTCGGGGATGTTCTCCATCCCCTCGACCCACGGACGGAAGAAGATCTTCAACATCGGGGTGACGATCATCTTCATGAACCGGTAGAACAACCCTGGACCTCCATACTCACCTGACCACGGAGAACCTTAGTCGCGTTTGCGGAAAAGTCCCCCCTCGGCGGGCCACCCCCTGCCCGGAGCGGCGCCACGGGAACACAGGCGCTGTACGGCTGCGTTGCGGACATGGGACGATGACAGCTACTGCCGCGTAGGCCGTTTCGGAAGGACCACAGATGCCGCTGCTGCCCGGCGCCGAGCCGTACCGCCACCACGGCGGCCCGGTGGGAGTCCTGGTGTGCCATGGGTTCACCGGCTCACCCGTGTCGATGCGCCCCTGGGCCGAGCGCGCCGCCGCCGAGGGTTACAGCGTCTCGCTTCCGCTGCTCCCCGGGCACGGCACCCACTGGCGGGACCTCAACACCACGCGCTGGCAGGACTGGTACGCGACGGTCGAACGCGGCTACCTGGAGCTCGCCGAGGAGTGCGACCAGGTCTTCGTCTTCGGTCTCTCCATGGGCGGCCTGCTCGCCCTCCACCTGGCCGCCCAGCAGGGCGCCGGCGTCAGCGGACTCGTGCTGGTCAACCCGCTGGTCCGGATGCCCGGACAGACGCACGTGGCGCTGCCGGTGGCGCGCCACCTGGTGCCGAGCCTGCCCGGGATCACCAGCGACATCGCCAAGCCCGGTGTGGACGAGGGCGGTTACACCCGCACCCCGCTGCACGCCGCGTGGTCGATGAAGCAGCTGACGAAGATCGTCCAGGCCGAGCTCCCGACAGTCACCCAGCCGCTTCTGCTCTTCCGCAGCCCGCAGGACAACGTGGTGCCGCCGCCCAGCGGCAAGCTCCTGCTGGAACGGGTCGGCAGCACGGACCTGGAGGAACGGCTGCTGGAGCGCAGCTACCACGTCGCCACGCTGGACTACGACGCCGAGACGATCTTCGACGGCAGCGTCGACTTCGTCCGTCGGCTCACCGTCCCCGTCACGAAGGGCTGAGGCGCGATGGCGGAGGAGCGGGACGCGTCCGGTACCGACGGCAGCGAGGCGGGCCGGTCCGACGACGAGCTGTTCGCGGAGCTTGTGGCCGGGTTCGACGAGCCGGTGGCCCAGGAGGAGCGCAGCTGGCCGGAGTCGGAGGACCTCACCGAGAACGATCTGTCCGGTTTCACGCCGCAGCCGCGGCCCCGCCCGGTGATCGAGCCGGTGATCCGGGCGCTGCCGGTGGTCCCGGCGGTACCGCCGGTCGACCCGCGCGCCTGGAGCCCGGCGGAGGACCCGGACGAGGACCACTACGTCCCGCCGGACCCGCGCGACCTGCCCAAGGCGGAGGCGCCGACCCGGATGGCACTGCTGTCTTTGATCGGCGGCACCATCCTGGCGCTGCTGGGCGGCTTCGGCCAACTGCCGGGCATGGCCACCTTCCTGGGCGTGGCCTTCGCGGCGGGCGGCGTGGTGACGCTGGTCGCCCGGATGAAGGACTCGGAGGACGACGACCACGACCGCGACGACCCGAACCACGGCGCGGTGGTCTGAGCCGCCGTCAGGAAGGTTCTGGGGCAGTGAGGTTGGGGGGCAGTGAGGTTGCGGGGCAGGGACGTTCCGGGTCAGGGATGTCCCGGTGCGCGAACCTCCCGGCTCAGGACAGCCGCAGCGCGGCCACGACCGGGAGGTGGTCGGTGGCCAGCGCCAGGTCCTTGCCGCGCAGGCCGGGGAACCCCTCCCCTACCGCGCCGCAGCCGAGGACCTCGACCTCCGGCGTGGTGAAGACGGCGTCGATGCGCCGGGACGGGTTCGCGGACGGATAGCTGTACTCGTCCCCCCAGGGCCGCGTCGCCCAGCCGTCCTGCAGCCGGGAGCCGAGCAGCTCCCAACCGGGTTCGCCGGGCCGCTCGTTGACGTCACCGCCGACGATCGAGTGGGCGACGCCCCGTCGGTCGAGGTGGTCGAGGTGGTCGAGCAGCAGCCCACACTGGCGACGGCGCTCGTCGCGGTCCAGCGAGAGGTGACAGCTCGTCAGCGAGAAGGGCCGGGCCGAGCCGAGGCGGACCACGGTGGTCGCGAAGCCCCGCTGGTGCAGCCCGGGTGTGCGCGGCAGCAGCACGTCGTGGACGGAGAGCGGCAGGGCGCGCAGGCGGCCGAGCAGCAGCGGCCCTGCGGCGCTCTTGCCGCCGCCGAGCACCAGCAGTCCGGTCGACCGGGCCAGCCAACCCGCCTGCGGGCGGGGGAACCAGAAGCGCGGGGACTCCTGGAGGCAGACCAGGTCCGGCTCCAGCGCCCGCAGCACCCGGACCACAGCGGTGCGGTCGTCGCGCAGGGAGCGGATGTTCCAGCTCACCACCCGGACGATCTCCGAGCCGTCCGGCTGCGCTCCGGACGTCGGAAGCTCCCAGCTCCCGGTGGTCGGTGCGGACGGTACCGTCGGTGCGGTCGCTTCGGCCATGCACCGAGTCTGACGGCTCAGTCCTGACGGGCGAGGTCCGCCGCGCCGATGATGCCGGCGGCCGAGCCGATGGTGGCCAGCACGACCTCGGCACGCGGCCGGTGGACGCCCCCGATCAGGTACTTCTCGAAGGCCTTGGCGACCGGGTCGAGCAGCAGCCGACCGGAGTCGGAGACGCCGCCGCCGAGGACGAAGACCGCCGGGTCGAAGAGCGAGGCCAGATCGGACAGGCCCCGACCGAGCCAGTCAGCCAGCTCGTCGTAGACGTCGAGGGCCAGCGGGTCGCCCTCGTGCGCGGCCTGGGTGATCTGGCTGCCGGTGATGGTCTCGGCGACGCCCTCGTTCAGTTCGAGAAGCCGCTTGCCGCGCACCGGGTCGGCTGCCGCCGCCTCGCGGCCGTAGCGGCGCAGGGCACGGCCGGAGCCGTACTGCTCCCAGCAGCCCTTGGAGCCGCAGCCGCAGGGCAGGCCGTCGGGAACCATGTTGAGGTGGCCGATCTCGCCCGCGACACCGAAGCTGCCACGGTGCATCCGGCCGTCGATGACGATGCCGCCGCCGATGCCCGTGCCCACGGTCACCATCACCATGTCCGGGTGGCTGGCCGCCGCGCCGAAGCGGAACTCGCCCCAGGCCGCCGCGTTGGCGTCGTTCTCGATCACGGTGGGGAGGTGGACCAGGTCCTCGATCCGGGCCTTGAGCGGCTCGTTCTCCCAGGCGATGTTCGGGGCCATCAGCACCGTGGAGCGGTTCCGGTCGATGTAGCCGGGGGCGCCGACGCCGACGGCGGTGACGTCGTGCTCATGGCGCAGTTCCTTTACGGCGTCTGCGATCGCACCGACGGCCCACTGCGGATCGGCGGGCGTGGGCACGCGGGTGCGCGCCAGGATCGTCCCGTTCTCGTCCACGACACCGGCTGCGATCTTGGTGCCGCCGACATCCACGCCGATGGTCAGTCCCATGTGTCCCTCAGTCTTCGGTGGTTCCCCGCTGGGCGGTACCGTACCCGGCCACGGGGGGCCGGGTACACACCTTTGCGTACATTAGCCGAAGACAGGTTGCGATGGTTGAGCCGGGCGGGTTCAGAAGTCGTAGGCACTGAGTCAGTCAGGTCCAGACCGCGGTCCAGACCAGTTCGGCCCAAAGCTCAGCCCAGGGCTCAGTCCAGGTCGATGTGCTCCGAGTCGCTCTTCTTCGGCGCGGACCAGCGGCGTTCGGAGGCTGAAACCGCCGCGCGGTAGGCCGCGATCAGCTCGCCGCCGGCCGCCAGCAGGTGACCGTAGACGGCGGGGCTCTTGCTGCGCAGCGGTGCGGCGAGGTTCTGCAGCACCTCCATCGGATCCGCGCCACCGCTGCTCACGGAGCTGACCTTGTCACCGACGGCGGAGGCGAACTTGCGCACCTCGTCGACCAACGGCCCGAGGTCGCCCGCGAAGGGGAAGTCCGCCGCCGACTCCTTCTGCGCGCCGTCCGCCTTCTCGTCGACCTCGCCGTCGACCGGGACGGGCCCGTGTTCTGCGGTGCTGTCGGCGGCGCTGCTGTCGGCGGCGCTGCCGGGGACGGCCTCGACGTCCGGCTCGGCCCAGCTGTCGTCGCGCTCCTGGTCGGTCAGGTGCTGCTCGGCCACCGCCTCCGCCCACACATCCTCGATGCGACCGTTCTCAGCGGCGCTGCTGTCGTCGGCACTGGTCATCGTGCTGCTCCTTCGTGGGCGCGGCGATCCTTCTGCCTCCGACGCTACCCGAGCGAGGCGGGCCAGAGGGATGGGTCGGGTGCGAATCGCACGGTCAGCACACCGTCCCGCAGCGCCGCGCCCGCGACCGTGCAGCGGCGCAGCGCGGACGGCAGTAGCACCGCGCGGCGGTAACAGCCGACGCCGAGGGTGAGTTCGTCGCCGCGGCGGACCAGTTCCAGGTCGCCGCGCTCCCCACCGGGCAGCGGGATGTGCCAGACCAGGACGCGCTCGGGGGTGCCCAGCCGGTCCTCGACGCGCCAGTCGGCGGCCGCACGTGCGGGGGTGTCGGTCCAGGTCACCAGGGCGGCCGGCTCGGCCAGTTCGCCGAGGTCGACCCGCTCGGGCTCCCGCCCGAGGTCCGGCACGGAGTGGACCGGGACGTCCCAGGCGGCGCGCAGCAGGTCGAGCTCGCCGCTGTCACGGTCCACCGACGGGCGGTCCACCGAGGTGCGGTCCACCGGCACCCGGTTCACCAGCAGCGACTCCAGCGGCAGCTGATGCAGCGCCAACCCGGCGCGGGCGCGCAGCAGTTCGGCTCGCGCCCGGGGACCGGCGGGCGGCGCGGTGACCAGCCGGATGCCGGTTCCCGGCGCACGCAGCACCGCGCGGATGTCGGCCAGCTCGGCGGAGGCCCAGGCGCGCGCCTCGAAGAGCCACTGCGACGGCATCGGCACGCCCGCCAGCCCGGCCAGCACCGGCCGCAGCGCACGGGCCGCCTGACGCTCGTCGGGCAGCAGCCGGGCCAGGTAGGCGTCGAGCTGCTCGGGCAGCGCGAGCGCGGCGACCAGTTGCGCGACCGGCGGCGCGTCGACGACGACCAGGTCGAACGAGTCCGAACGCCCGTAGCTGCGCAGCAGGTCGAGCAGCGCCAGGTGGGACGCACCCGGCAGGGCGGTCAGCTCCTCGGGCTCCAACGGCTCCACGCCGAGCAGGTCGAAGAGTCCCTTGGCGCGCTCCAGCAGCCGCACTCCGGCCGCGCGGAACGCCGTCTGTTCGTCGAGCCGCAGCGCGAACAGGCCCGGCTCGAAGGCGATCCGCAGCGGTTCGGGGCCGAGCCGGTGACCCAGCAGTCCGTCGACGGACCGGTGCGGGTCGTCCGCCGCGACGAGCAGCACCCGCTCGCCCGACTCGGCCGCCAGCGCGGCGGTGGCCGCCGCCAGCGTGCTGCGCCCGGCGCCTCCCGCGCCGCTGACCAGGACGAGCCGAGGCGCCATCAGCTCTCGACGCGCTTCTTCAGCCCGGCCAGCGCGCGGTCGATGATGACCTTCTCGGCCTTGCGCTTGATCATGCCCAGCATCGGGATCTTGACGTCGACCGCGAGCTGGTAGGTGACCTCGGTCTTGTCCCCCGTCGGCGTGAGCGTGTAGGAGCCGTCCAGCGACTTGAGCATCTGGCTCTTGACGAGGGTCCAGCTGACCTTGCGGTCGCCGTCCCAGGTGTAGGCGAGGGTGTGGTCGTCCTTGATCGCGCCCGCGTCCAGCAGCAGCCGGACCTCCTCGGCGCGGCCGTCGGTGCCCTGGCGGATGACCTCGATCTCCTTGACCTCGCCCGTCCACGCCGGATACGCCGCGAAGTCCGCGATCACCGCCATGACCTGGGCCGGGGTCGCCTCGATCGTGGTGCTCGACCTGGTGTGCTCCGCCATCGGATGGCCTCCGCCTCTCGCCCTGCTGCTGTCACGGCCGGTGTGTACATCCCGCCGATGAGAGGCTATCGCGTCCGGGCCCCTCTTCAGTTGTCGAGCACTGCCGGTTGCCGGGCACCGCCAGACGTCGCGCACGGTCAACCGCTGAGTACGGTCACACGTCGAGGACCCAGGGGCGTCCGGTCGCGTTGAAGTGGCCGACATTGACGCATTCGGTCCTGCCGATCCGCAGCCGTCGCCGCAACGGCTGGTGGACGTGACCGAAGAGCGCGTACGCGGGCTGCGTCTCGTGGATCGCCTGCAGCACCGCCTCGCTGCCGCGCTCGAAACGGCGGGCCACCACGTCGTAGGTCAGCTCCGGTACGGCGGGCGGGACATGGGTGCAGAGCACGTCGACCCGGCCGAGCGCGGCGACCTTGGCCGCGTACTCCTCCTCCGGGATCTCGAACGGCGTCCGCATCGGAGTCGGCAGACCGCCGCCGACGAAGCCGAAGCGCAGCCCACCGATCTCGGCGGTCTGCCCGTCCAGCACGGTGACCCCGTCGCGGGCGAACTCCGGCCAGAGGCCGGGCAGGTCGACGTTGCCGTAGGTGGCGTAGGTCGGGGCCGGGAAGGCGGCGAAGAGCTCGGCGTACTGACGGCGGACCGCCCCCTCGATCGCCGTGCGCCGGTCCATCCGCAGCCCGGACCAGAGCTCGGCGGAGAGCGCCCGCGCCTCCTCGAACCGGCGCTCGTTGCGCAGCCCGACCAGTCGCGTGGCGTTCTCCGCGCCGAAGAGGTCGGGGAAGATCCCGCGGGTGTGGTCCGCGTAGTCGAGGAAGAGGATCAGGTCCCCGAGGCACACCAGAGCGTCAGCGCCCTCCCCGGCGCGCGCCAGGGCCTCGCTGTTGCCGTGCACGTCACTGACCACATGGACCCGCATGACCACCACAGTAACCAGCCCCTAGGCTGGTCCGAGTGTGACCCTGGAAACATATTGGCTGGTACACCTATGCCGGAGTAACTACCTGCCAGTAACGTCCTGGCGTCCCTGCAGCGTCGCCGTGACAGCGCGCTGGGTTCCGCCCAGGTCAGCGCTTCGAGATCGAGGAGCAGCTTTGCGCGAGTTCAGCCTTCCGGCCCTCTACCAGGTGCCGAGTGGCGGCGACCTCACCGATCCGATCCACCGCAACGCGGCGCAGTATCGGGACCTGCCGCTGGTCGCCCGCAAGGACGACAGCGGCGCCTGGGAGGATCGCACCGCGGCCCAGTTCCTGTCCGAGGTACGGGCGGTGGCCAAGGGCCTGATCGCCTCCGGCGTCGGCCTCGGCGACCGGGTCGCGGTGATGTCGCGCACCCGCTACGAGTGGACACTGCTGGACTTCGCCATCTGGTGCGCGGGTGCGGTCACCGTGCCCGTCTACGAGACCTCCTCGGCCGAGCAGGTCGAGTGGATCCTCGGCAACTCCGGCGCGGTCGCCTGTATCGCCGAACTCCCCCGCCACGAGGCCGTGATCGGCGAGGTGCGGGACCGGCTGCGGGACCTGAAGCAGGTCTGGCAGCTGGAGGCCGGCGGTCTGACCGACCTGGTCCGGGCCGGTGTGGACGTCCCCGACGCCGCGATCGAGGAGCGCCGGGCCGCGCTCGGCCCCGACTCGGTGGCCACCATCGTCTACACCTCCGGCACCACCGGCCGTCCCAAGGGCTGCATGCTCACCCACGCCAACTTCATGGCGGAGCTGGGCAACATCACGACCCGGCTGCGGCCGCTCTTCCAGCCCGGCGAGTCCTCGGTCCTGCTGTTCCTGCCGCAGGCGCACGTGCTCGGCCGGATCGCGGAGATCGCTGCGGCGATGGCGCCGATCCGGATCGGCCACGTCCCGGACATCAAGGAGGTCACCGCGGAGCTGGCCTCGTTCCGGCCGACGCTGATCCTGGGCGTCCCGCGGGTCTTCGAGAAGGTCTACAACGCGGCCAGAGCGAAGGCACAGAGCGAGGGCAAGGGCAAGATCTTCGACCGCGCCGCGGAGACGGCGATCGCCTACAGCCGCGCCCTGGACACCCGTTCCGGCGCGAGCCTCGGCCTGAAGCTGCGTCACAAGATGTTCGACGCGCTGGTCTACAGCAAGCTCCGCAACGCGCTGGGCGGCCGGGCCACCCACGCCATCTCCGGCGGCGCCCCGCTGGGCGAGCGGCTGGGCCACTTCTACCGCGGCATCGGCTTCACCGTCCTGGAGGGCTACGGCCTGACCGAGACCTGCGCGGCCACCGCCTTCAACCCCCACGACGAGCCGCGCATCGGCACCGTCGGCCAGCCCCTGCCGGGTTCGGCCGCGCGCATCGCGGACGACGGCGAGATCCTGCTCAAGGGCCCGCAGATCTTCGCGGGCTACTGGGACAACCCGGAGGCCACCGCCGAGGCCCTGCACGACGGTTGGTTCGCCACCGGCGACATCGGCACGCTGGACGCCGACGGCTACCTCAGCATCACCGGCCGCAAGAAGGAGATCATCGTCACGGCCGGTGGCAAGAACGTCGCCCCCGCGGTGATCGAGGACCGCATCCGGGCCCACCCGATCATCGCCGAGTGCATGGTCGTCGGCGACCGCAGGCCGTTCATCGCGGCCCTGATCACCATCGACGAGGAGTTCTTCCCGGCCTGGAAGCAGCTGCACGGCAAGCCGGCGTCGGCGACGGTCTCCGAGCTGAAGGACGACGCGGACCTGCGCGAGGCGGTCCAGGCGGCGATCGACGACGGCAACGCCGCGGTGTCGCACGCGGAGGCGGTGAAGAAGTTCGCGATCCTGGACACGGTGCTGTCGGAGGACTCCGGGCACCTGACGCCGTCGATGAAGCTGAAGCGCGCCGTCGTGATGAAGGACTACGCCGCGGACGTCGAGGATCTGTACGCGCGGTAGTCCGGAAAAACCGAAAGGGCGTGGGGCTCGCTGGAATGCGAGCCCTGCGCCCTTTCAAGCTTTTGGGGTAAATCAGACTCAGTGGCTGGTCTGCACCGAGGTGAGGTGGGTCAGCGGCGAAAGCGGCAGCGCGGTGACCACGGACTCGACAGCACCGAGGACATTGCCGACACCCACGTGAACGCCGACACCCGCGACGCCGACGGAAATGTTGGCGAGACCACCGGCGACCTGGTCCAGCTCGCTGTCGGAGAGCTCGGCCGTCTCGATCTGCGACCCGGTGTTGTTGCGCATGATTCTCTCTTCTCTTCAGCAGTGCGGAACAGCCATGTGGAACCCGTTCCGCACTCTCTACGCGTCTCGACGGGCACTGGGTTACACCCCTCGAAGGAATTTCCGAGTGACGCCGGTCACACGTGGCCGGCAGCCACCTTGTCCAGCCGGACCACCAGCCCGGCGGCGTCCCGGCGGACGGCGAAGAGCTGGTCGGCACCCGTCGTCGGCGCCACGACGCCCGGCGCCAGGCCCCAGTTCTGCGTGGGGCCGCTGGGCACCAGCTGTCCCTGGACGCAGGCGACCGGGGTCGCCGAGAGCAGTGCACCGGGGGTGCTCAACGTCCGCAGCAGGACCAGGATTTCGCCCTGCGGGGCGGCAAGGCACGCAGCCGCTCCGGTCGGGGCCGACGACGTCGGGTGCGCGGTGGCCCGCGACGATGCGGTGGCCGTCGGGCTCGCGCTGACGGGAGAGGAGGACGGAGCGGTCGCGGGCGCTGTCGCACCGTTCCGGCCTCCGGCGGCCGTCGGCGAGGCGGATGCCTGCGGAACGCCGGAGACGACGGGGGCCACGCTCGGCGCGGGCGCGCTGTGCTCCTGCGGGGTGGCGTGGCCGCCGCCGGCCAGGGCATACGCGGTGGCACCCGCCAGCAGCGCCCCGACAGCAGCCGCGGGCACCACGGCCAGTCGGGTGCGCCGACCGCGGCGCCCGGCCAACGCCCGCAGCCCCGTTCCGCTCAGCGGCGGAGGGCCGGCGGCGCTGTCGGCAAGCCGGTGCAACGCGCGGCGCAGGTCACCGTCGTGTGGGAGGTCACCGTCGTGTCGGAGGTGGTCGTCGTGTCGGAGGTCGTCGCCCATCATGCCTTCAGGTCCGTCAAGTCCGTGAGATCGCCGGTCAGATGCCGGGCGAGTGACGCGCGGGCGCGGGAGAGGCGGACCTTGACGGTACCCACCGGCGCACCCGTCTGTTCGGCGACCTCGACGACGGGGAGGTCGCAGAGGTAGTGCAGGACAACCACTCGGCGCTGCTCCTCGGGAATCTTGCGCAGCGCCTCCACCAGCGCGGCGTGCTCCGGCTCCGGTCCGGCCTGCGCCGCCGGGGTGCCGTGGCGGACCAGCGCGGACACGTAACTGCGCGCCCGCCGCCACCGGCTGACGGCGAGTCGCCAGGCCACCGTCCTGACCCAGGCCTCCGGCGCCCCGGAGGCGGACAGCTCGTCGCGCCGCTTCCAGGCGCGCACGTACGCCTCCTGGACGACGTCCTGCGCCTCGGCCAGATCCCCGGTCATCACGTACAGCTGGCCGACCAGCCGCGACCAGCTCGCGGCGTAGAACTCGTCGAACTCCTCAGGCGACAAGCGCTCCCGCTCCCTGGTTCGGCCGGCACGGGGAGACCAGCGGGAGTCCGCACATCAAGCAGAGGTCTGAGCATTTCACGAGACATCATCTGATCACAGGAGCGACAGCATCCGGATCGGCGATCGTGAAAATTCCGGGGAGATAAAGGACTGACTTAGAGCAGTCCCTCGAGCCGCTCCGCGAGCAAATCCCAGCGCCAGGCCTCCTCGACCCATTTCCGCCCCGCCGCTCCCATTCGCGCGCGCAATCCCTCGTCGCCCAGAAGAAGAATCAGCCGCTCCGCGAGAGCGTCCAGATCACGGCCCCCGACGACATATCCCGTCTCGCCCTCCTGCACCGCGTCCGGCGCACCGCCGCTGTCACCGGCGACGACCGGCAGCCCGGTCGCGGACGCCTCCAGATAGACGATGCCCAGGCCCTCGACGTCGAGCCCGCCCCGGCGGGTCCGGCACGGCATGGCGTAGACGTCGCCCGCGCCGTAGTGCGCGGGCAGCTCCTCCCAGGGGACCGCGCCGGTGAAGCGGACCGAGGCCGAGACGCCCGTCTCCGCCGCCAGTTTCGTCAGGTCCTCCCGGTACGGGCCGCCGCCCACGATCAGCAGGACCGCCTCGGGGAAAGCCTTCAGCACCCGGGGCCAGCTGCGGATCAGCGTGTCCTGGCCCTTGCGCCGGACCAGGCGCGAGACGCAGACGACCACCGGACGGTCCGCCAGCCCGAGCCGGGCACGGACCGCGTCGCCGCCCGAGGCGGGGTGGAAGGTCTTCTCGTCGACGCCCGGCGGCAGCTGGACCATCCGGGCCGCCGCCTGCGGGCCGACTGCCGACGCGATCCGGGAGCGGGTGTACTCGCCGAGGTAGGTGAGCGTATCGGTGCCCGCGCCGATCCGGCGCAGCAACTGGCGGGAGCCGGGGAGCTGCGCCCAGGCCGCCTCGTGGCCGTGGGTCATCCCGAGCAGTTTCGAAGCCCCCGCGCGACGCAGCGCCGGGGCCATCAGGCCGAGCGGCGCCGCCGCACCGAACCAGACGGACGAGCAACCGTGGGCGCGCAGCAGCTCCGCCGCCCGTCGGGTGACCCTCGGCGTCGGCAGCAGCATGGTGGTCCGGTCCCGGATCACCTCGAACGGCTGTTCCGCGTCGAACGCGCGCACCTCGGTCCCGTCGCGCCAGGTGGAGGCGTAGACCACGACCTGGTCGGCGGGAAGCCGGACGGCCATGTTGTGCACGAAGGTCTGGATGCCGCCCTGGCGCGGGGGAAAGTCGTTGGTGACGATGAGGGTCTTGTTCACGCGTGCGGTTCCTCGGTCCGGGGAGGGCTGATCCGTACGATAGGGCAATGCGTAAAAAGCCAGCTGACGGAGCCACCCCAGGACGGCACCGTCCCCAGTTCGACCCGACCGTCCCGTCCGCCTGGTGCGGGTGGGTGCTGGGACGTGCGCTGGTGGTCCTGCTGGTGCTCGGCGTCCTGAAAATACCGCACATGATGGACGTGACCAGCGACGTCAAGGTGATCTACCAGGGCTGGGCCGAGGTGCTGCGCTCCGGGACGTTTCCGATGGACGACGTCACCTGGCAGTATCCGCCGCTGGCCGCCCTCGTGATGCTGGCTCCGCTTGCGGTGCCCGCGTCCTACTTCGTCGGCTTCGTGGTGCTGATCGGCCTCTGCGACGCGCTCGGCCTGTGGCTGCTGCTGCGTCTCCGCCGCTCCGGGACCGAGCGGACCGATGGGACATCCCGCAACAGGGCGGGCGTCTGGCTCTGGGTGGTGGTGCCGCCGCTGCTCGGGCCGACGCTGTACGCCCGGTTCGACCTGGTGGTCACCGTCGTGGCGATGGCCGCACTGGTCGCGCTGGTCCGGCGGCCGAAGCTGGCCGGGGTGCTGACCGCCGTCGGCGCGATGCTGAAGGTGTGGCCGGTGCTGCTGCTGATCGGCGCGGGTCGCGGACGGCGCTGGCGCAAGGTCGTGACGTCGTGCGCGCTGAGCGCGGCGCTGGTCGGCTTCCTCTTCCTGGTCTCCACGCACGGCGCGTTCTCCTTCCTCGGCTTCCAGGAGGGCCGGGGCATCGAGGTGGAGTCGCTGGGCGCCCTGCCGTTCCTGTTCGCCAGCGTCTTCCTGCACTGGCAGGGCACCGTGGCGATGAACTACGGCTCGCTCGAGGTGCTCGGCCCGCATGTGGCCACGATGAGCGGGGTGATGGTGGCGAGCTCGGTGATCGCCTTCGCCCTGCTCGCGCTGTGGCGGCTGCGCGTCCGGAACTGGACGCCCGCGACCGCCGCCGACGCGGGGCTGACCGCGGTGCTGCTCTTCGTGGTGACCAGCCGGGTGATCAGCCCGCAGTACCTGCTGTGGCTGGTCGGGCTGGCCGCCGTCTGCCTCACGCTGCGGGGCTCGGTGATGCGACCGGTGGCGTGGCTGGTGGCGGTGGCGGTGCCGGTGACCACGGTCGAGTTCCCGTTCATGTTCGGCCAGCTGACCGGCCGGACCGAGCTGGGCCTGGTGATCATAGGGACCCGCAACCTGCTGCTGCTCGCCGCGGCGGTGCTGGCCTTCGTCCGGCTCTGGCGGGCGACCGTCTCCAGCGCGTCGCCCGAACTGCCGCAGGTGCCGGACGCCGTGGAACGCGAGCGCGACGCCGAAGAGGTCAGCGCCTGAGCGCCGCCTCCACGTCCGCGCGCCACTGCGCGGTGAACGCGGCGGTGCCGACGCCCAGCGTCGAGTGGAGCGCGTCGTCCACCGCCGCGTCCTGCCCACCCCGGCCGCCGGTCGCGGCGACGGCGGCGTAGAGCGCGACCAGCTTGGCCTGTCCGTGGTGCAGCACGACGCTGCGGCAGGCGAACCAGGCCTTCTGGTACGCCTCCTGCAGGGCGGGTGCGGTGCCGGCGAAGTCGGCGTCGGCGGGCAGGGCCGCCAGCAGCCGGGCTGCAGCGCCCGAGCTGCCCGGGCCGCCGGAGGTCAGGGCGCTGCCGAGTTCGACGGCGATCTGCTGCGGGGTACGGCCGGTGCCGAGGTAGCCGGTCCAGTCCGCAACGCCCTCGGAGAGCCAGCGCGGCGTCCAGGTGACGGTCTCCGCGCGGGTGGCGACGTGCGTGGTCTCGTGGGTGGTGACGACCCGTCGGCCCAGAGCGCTGAGACCGTCCCAGGCGACCGGGTTGAGCGTGATCCGCTCGGTCCGGCCGAGTTCGGACGCACCCAGCTCGCCGGTGGTGACGGCGGCGATGTCGGCGAAGGCCGCCGGATCGGCGTCGAGCAGCGCACCGAACTGGTCGCTCGCCAGCGGGGCCAGCACGACGGTGCGCTGTCCCCACCTGGTCCCCCAGACGGCGCTGACGGCCGGGACCGCGCGGTCGGCCTCCGCGCCGATCGCGGCCAGGGTGGCCGGGTCGCGCAGTCCGAGGACCAGGCTGTACCGGCCGCGGACCGCCCGGACCGGGCCGAGGTCCCAGATCAGCACGGTGCCGCCGGGGTGGTCCCCGCCCTCGGTGCCGTCGGATGCCAGCAGCCAACGGCCGTCGGGCTGCCGCTCGAAGGTCAGGTACTGGGTCGCGGTCTCCAACTGCGCGTCGAAGCCCGCCAGCCGGTAGCCGAGCTCGACCGCCACGGCCACCCGCTCCCCCGCCCCGAGGACCGGCGACAGCGGGAACGCGTCGAGCGCGGTGACCCGGTAGCGCCAGTCGCCCAGCGGCACCTCGGCCAGGTTGGCGACCAGCGTGTACTGACGCCGCCTCAGGTCGGTCGCCACCGAACCGCCGCTCGCGACGGGGACGACGGTGGCCGCCAGTGCGGCGGCGTCGCGGGCCAGGACGGCGGCGGCCCGGCGGGCCAGCGTCTGCTCGACCTCGACCGCCCGCTGCTCACGCCGGTCGTCGGCGGCGTCCGCCCACGCCGCCCAGGCCGTCGCGCCGCCAGCCGCCGCCACCAGGGCCGCGCCGCTGACCAGCACCCGTCGGCGGGTGAGTCCTTGACCGGCCGCCATCAAGGGCGGACCACCGCGGCGATCGGCATGTCGCGCATGTTCTCGTAGCGGACCCGGGCGCCGGGGTACGGGGCGTGGATGACCATGCCGCTACCCGCGTACATGCCGACGTGGTGCATGTCCCCGAAGTAGATCACCAGGTCTCCCGGACGGATCTCCGACACCGGCACGCGTCGCCCGGCGAAGGCCTGCTCCTGCGACGTACGCGGCAGCGACACCCCGCCGTGCCGCCAGGCCCAGTACATCAGACCGGAGCAGTCGAACGCGCCAGGACCCGTCGCGCCGTAGACGTACGGGCTGCCGATCGCGCTCCGGGCCGCCGCCAGCGCCGCCGCGGCGGCGGAGTCGGCCGGGCCCTGGTCCGGAGGCAGTACCGAATCGGCTGCCTGGGCGGCGAGCTGGGCCGAGGCGTCCTCGGCCTGCTGCAGCTGGTCGCGCTGAGCCGCCGTCAGCGAGCCGAGCAGCGCCTGGGCGGCGCCCAGCCGGCGCTGCGCCTCGGCCTTGGTGGTGGAGATGGTCCGCCGCACCTGCTCCAGCTCGCTGTACTGGGCCAGCACCTCGGCCTTGCCCTGCTCGATCTCGCGCTCGACACCGCTCAGCTGGACCAGCTCGTCGGCGGTACCGGCGTCCACCTCGTCGAGCGAGGCGGCGCGGCTGAGGTAGTCGGCCGGATGGGCGCTGAACAGCAGCTGCATCACCGGGTCCATGCTGCCGCTCTGGTACTGCTCGGTGGCCACCTCGCCCAGCCGCGCCGCGAGCGCGTTGGCGCTCGCCTGCTCCTCGGCCAGCGTCTGCTGCAGCAGCGAGGCGCGGTGCTGCAGTCGGGCCGCCCGCTCCTGTGCGCTGTCGGCCTGCTGCCCGACCGACTCGGACTGCGCGTAGAGGGCGTCGACTTGCTGCTGCACCTCGTCCGGGGTGAGACTGCCGCTCGCGCCGGCTGTGCCGGCCCCGCCGGGGACGGGGTCGGCGTGCGCGCCGCCGGGGGCCGTGAGCATCGCGGCGGTCGCCGCAGCGACGGTCACCGCGGCTCGCGACAGCACTGACGGTCCGACGCGTCTGCCTCGTCGATGGGACGCCACCTGCTCGCTCTCCGCTCTCCGCTTGTCGAGGACCATCAGGTCCAGGGTTCTCCCGGATGATCTCCGGGACGGAACCGAGCGCTGACGTTAGCGATTCGGACAGAAGCAGTCCAAGCTCCCAAGAGCTGAAAAATCACATCGAATGCCGCTCAGGTGAACGAGTCTGCTGGTCGCCCCGAGGTTCCGCACCTGCCCAGGACACCGACCCACCACGAAGGAGGACACTCCCGTACGGCCGTCCGAGTGAGGCGGGGTGAGCCGGGGTGAACGCGAACGGGCCCCGCTCCGGATCGGAGCGGGGCCCGTGGCACGCGACATGAGCCGCGATCAGATGTGACGCATCGCGTAGATGCTGCCGACCGTGTCGATCGACTCGTAGCGGACGTCCGCGCCCGTGTGCGGGGCGTGCAGGATCATCCCGTTGCCCGCGTACATGCCGACGTGCGAGTCGTCGTTGAAGAAGACGAGGTCACCCACCTGCAGGTCGGCCGTGGAGCTGACCGCCGTGCCGGCGTCGATCTGGTCGTAGGTGGTGCGGCCGATGGAGACGCCCGCCTGCGCGTAGGCCCACTGCATCAGGCCGGAGCAGTCGAAGGAGCTCGGGCCGGTCGCGCCCCAGACGTAGGGCGAGCCGATACGGGTCTGCGCCGCGGCGAAGGCGGCGGCCTCCACCGAGTTGCCCGCCGTGGACGAGCCGAGGTTGACCGAGCCGCCGGAGCTGCCGGAGTTGGCCTTGGCGGCGGCGGCCTCCGCGGCCTGGTTGGCGGCGGCCTGCGCACGGGCAACGGCGGCCTGCTGGGCCGCGGTCATCGAGTTCAGCAGCGCCTGGGTCTGCGCGATCTTCTGCTGGACCTGCGACTTCTGCGCGGACAACTGCTTGTTGGTGGCCTGGATCTGCTGGAGCGCCTGCTCGGCCTGGGCCTTCTGGCCGCCCAGGGCCTGCTCGGCGGTCTTGAGCGCCTGGATCTGGCTCGCCTGGCTGTCCGTGACCTGGCCCAGCGAGGAGGCCTTGGTGAGGTAGTCCGTCGGGCTCGAGGAGAGGAGCAGCTGGACGGTCGGGTCGACGGCGCCGTCCGCGTACTGCTGGTTCGCGATCTCGCCGACCGACTCGAGCTTGGTGTTGACGTCCGCCTGCTGACGGGCGATCTGCTGCTGCAGAGTGTTGACCTTGCCCTGCTGCTGCTGGAGCTCCGACTGAGCCTGGTCGTACTTCTGGATCGCGGTGTCGGACTCGACGTTGAGCTGCTGGAGCTGGGCCTGAAGCTGGCTGATGGTCGGCTTCGGCGCTGCCTGCGCCGTCTGGGCCGAGACCGCGACCGCGGTGGCGGCGGCTGCCGTGAGAACGGTTATGCGGGTACGACTGGGGGACTTGGGACGACGATGGGACGCCACGAAGGCGACACTCCTTCTTCCTACGTCCGCCTACCGGGTGAGCTGACGGGTTCGGACCAGGAAGTAGGCCCTACGACGCTTCATCGGTCCGGATTCACACCGGCCGACCGGGCGCCGATTCACCCCGAGGAAGGTGGGTCCCCGGCTCCGACTCGACGGCTTCCCCAGTTGGGCCGCCCTGGGTGCCGGATGGCCCTGCCGCGTCGTCGAACTCGACGGTAACCGCCGCTGTCGCCCGGGATGGGCGAACGCCTGCGCGGAGGTTCGGCCCATGACCCTAGTGACCGAACCGTGATCAGTTCAAATCCTTGTCAGAAAAAACACGAGTCACTTACGACGACTCGTCACCCAGGGGACACAACGTAGCCACGCCATGACCAACAGCCATGACATGGGGGCCAATTCGGTCATTCGCCCGCAGGATGAGGCGATTTCGTGCGCATGACCTGTGAGTGGATTCACAGATCCGTCGGCGCGCCACATTCCGGCGCGTCAGCTGACGCACCGGAACACTGACAGACGAGATCACATGCGGCGGATCGCGACAATCGAGCCGAAGTAGGACAACGGCTGCACCGAGACGTCGTAGCCGTACTCCGGCGCGTTGAGCAGCATGCCGTTTCCGGCGTACAGGCCGACGTGGCCGCCCTGCTCCAGGACGATGATGTCGCCGGGCTGTGCGTCGGCCAGGCTCGCCACCGGCGAACCCACCGACTCGTCGGAGTAGGAGGAGTGCGGCAGCGAGACGCCCGCCTGGCCGTACGCCCACATGACCAGGCCCGAGCAGTCGAAGCCGGACGGGGTCGAACCACCCCACAGGTAGGGGGTCTTGCCGATCCACTGCTCGGCCGCCAGCATCGCGGTGCGCGCCGTGGAGGAGATGCCGCTCAGGTCGATGGTGCCGTTCCAGTTGCTGGTGGAGCCGCCGCTGCCGTAACCGCCGCCGTTATTGGCGTTGTTGACCGCGGCCTGCTCGGCGGCAGTCAGCGTGCTGAGGATCGACTGCGCGTGGGCCAGCTTGGCCAGCGCCTCCGACTTCGCCGCGCTCATCTGCGAGAGCAGCGCCTGCTCCTGGGCCAGCTCGGACGCGGCCTGGGTCTTCTCCCGGTTGAGCGTCTCCTCCTGGGCCACCAGCTGGGACAGCTCGGAGGTCTGGTTGGCGGTGAGCTCGTCCTGCGAGGTGGCCTGGTCCAGGAAGTGCTGCGGGTCCGAGGAGAGCAGCAGCTGCACGGTGGGGTCGATCTCGCCGGACGCGTACTGCGCGTTGGCGATCTGCCCGAGCTGGCCCAGCTCGTTGTTGATCTGCGCCTGCTGACGCGCGATCTCCTGCTGGATGACCGCCACCTTCTGCTGCAGGTTCTGCTGCTGCTGGTGGGCGTTGTCGTACTGCTCCGTCTTGACGGATGCGTCCTGGCGGTCTGCGTCCACCTGGGTCTGGGCGTCCTTGACCGAGACGGTCGGGGCAGCCTGGGCAGCGGTCTGGGCGGACAACGCCACCACGGTCGCCGCTGCCGCGGTCAGCACGGACACGCGGGCACGGCTGGTCTGCCTGGGACGACGATGATTGGCCACGACGGATGCAATCCCTTCACACGCGGACTCGTCCGCATGCACGACAGAGTGCACGGCTGAAACACGATGTTTGGAACACGAGTGCGGACGTTTGCGCGATGACAATAGTGATTGAGGAGGCCTCGTGTCTTCCCCGTGACCGGATCGGACGTCCGCTCTTAACAAAGCCTCAAGATCACGAAGCCGCCCACGCGCGTCGCGGACCGTCACAAAGCCCAGGTCAGAAGCGCTCATTGGCACTCCGCCACGCATCGCCCCCAAACAAGCACGCGCGCTGGGAAGTGGCGTTCGCAACATCCTCGCCACCCCGTCACGAGCGGATCAGCCGCCGCAGCAGCATCGTGGACGGGACCGGGCGTGCGCCCGATTTGCGCACTCCGTCCGCTACTTCACGGTCTGTCGAGACCACCACGACCGGTCGTCCCTCCGGTTCCGCGCGGACCAGACGGCGGATCAGCTCGTCGGCGGTCTCCCCGGTCCGGCTGAACAGCACCCGCACCCCGCGCGGCGGCGGCGCCATCGGGATCGGACCGTCCAGGTCCTGCCCGTCGAAGACGCAGGTGATCTCGGCACCGGTCTGCGCCGCCAGCAGGCCGAGCCCGCGCAGCAGCTGCTGACGCTGCCGGTCCAGCGCCATCCCGGGCCAGCCGGTCTTGGTGACGTTGTATCCGTCGACCAGCAGGTGGACCTGCGGCAACTGGAGCAGCTGCTCCAGCAGGGCGGGGTCGTCCCCCTCCAGCGCCCGGCGGGCCACGTCGTGCGGCGAGGCGGCAACCGGCGAGACCGCCTCGACCGAGTCGGCCGGACGGCCGCTCAGCGGCGCAAGGCCGAGCTCGCGTTGGAGGCCCTGGGCGCCCTGGACCACGGTGTCGAGCAGCAGCCGCAGCCGCATCTCCTCCGCCGAGCGCCCCTCGCGCGCCGCGCGCCGGGAGGCCTCCAGCGCCGTCTCCAGCTCGGCCACGCGGTGCTTGAGCCGGCGCACCTCGCTGTCCTGCGCCCCCCGCTCGGTGGCCCCGGTCGCGCGCAGCGCCTCCAGCTCGGCCACCGCCTTGCGGGTGGCGGCCTCGGCGCGCTTGGTGTCGGCGGCCAGCGAACGCAACTGACGGCGCAGGCTGTCGCCGTCCTTCCGGGCCACGTCCAGGTCGGCCTTGGCCCGCTCGGCTTCGGTACGGGCGGCGGCGCGCAGGGCGACGAGCTCGTCCTGGAGCTTCTCGGCCAGCCGGGCCGACTCCGCTGCGGCGCCCTCGTGTTCGGCGCGCTCGACCTCCTCGCCGACGCCCTCCACGATCCGGGTCCAGCCCGCGGTGCGCAGCAGGTACGCGGCGGCGGCCACGTCCTGCGGGTCGGCGGCAGCCGGGACGGTACCGGCCTCCAGCGCGGCGACCAGGTCCGGCTGGCCCTGCCGGAGCCGCTCGGCGATCCGGGAGCGGAACAGCGAGTCGGTCTCCAGTGCGGCGGCGATCGCGGTGGCCCCGCGCTTGACGCGGGCTTCGCGGGTGAACTTCCCGTAGGGACGCAGCCGGATCGGCAGGTCGCCCGCCGCGAGGCCGCCGAGCGCGTCGGCGGCGATGCCGACCACCCGGCGCCGCACGCCCTCCGGCAGCGGGCGCGCAAGCGCCTCGCCGCCCTCGGGCAGCGCGGGGTCACCGCCCTCCGCGGGCGTCGACGCCTGGTCTGGCTGCTCCACCTGATCCGCTCCGATCCGCTCCGGGGGACGTACCGCCCGGACCGCTATTCTCCCCGCCGACGCCCCCCGCCTGTCGCTCCGCCACGTCCGCCGTGTCCCCGGCCCGTCTCGGGGTCGCCCCCGACGGCGGACTACTTCTGACGTGCGGCCTGCTCGGCGGCCTCGGCCTCGGCGCCGGGGCGGTCCACCAGCTCGATCTGGTCGACGGCGTCGCACCAGCGGCAGCGCACCGACTCGACGGTCTCGCTGAGCACCTCGCGCTCCTCGACGGTGGGGTCCCCGGCCAGGTCCAGATGGACGAACTCGACGACCCGTGAGGAGCGGGTGACGTCGAAGCGGGTCAGGTTGCCGCACAGGGTGCAGCGCCAGCGGGTTCCCTCGGTGGGAAGCGGGACGGCCATGGCGAGATCCTCTCGTCGGCGGGCAGCGTCAGCGAGCTGTCCGGTAAACCCTATGGCCTGGGCGCTGCCCTCGGGCACGGTCCCCCACAGGCCTCCACGAACGGGTGTCAGATTCGTCCGGAGAAGGAATGCTTTGTCCATGGTGACCATGGCGACCCCGGCGGATCCGGCACCCCCGGCGGCTCCGACGACTGCTGACGGCGTTCCCCGACCGGTGCCGTTCGTCCCGGTCGCGACCTACGGACTGATCGCGCTCTGCGTCCTGGTCTTCGTGGTCGGCCCGGTCTCCGGCCTCGACCCCCTCTACGGCTCGGGCACGCTCCGGGCCTGTGCCGAGACCGCGTACTACCACCGCTGGGGCGTGGTCCCGGCCGAGCTGCTCCACAACGCGGTGCTCCGACTGCACCTCTCACACCGGTGCCCGACCGACACCGGCCTGCCCAAGGTCCCGGCACTCTCGGTGCTCACCGCCATGTTCGTCCACGGCGGCTGGCTGCACCTGGCGGGCAACATGCTCTTCCTCTTCGTCTTCGGCGCGATGGTGGAGGAGCGGATCGGCCCGGTGGCCTTTCTCCTCTTCTATGTGGCACTCGGTTATCTGGCCACCTACGGCTACGCCCTCTTCGAGGCGGGCAGCCCGGGCGCGACGCAGACCCTGGTCGGTGCGTCGGGCGCGATCGCGGGCGTACTCGGGGCATACCTCTGTCTCTATCCCCGGGCACGGATCACCAGTCTGATCCCCTTGCTGCTCTTCCTGCCGCTCCGGTTCCCCGCCTGGCTGGTGCTGGGCTTCTGGTTCCTGGTGCAGTGGCTCTCCATCCGCGCCACCGACCCGTCCGTCCCGGGCGTAGCCTACGCCGCCCACCTGATCGGCTTCGCCGGCGGCTTCGCCTTCGCCTGGCTGCTGTGGCGTCGCGGCGGGCGGCGCAGCGGGCAGCGGGGAGGCCGACGCGGTCGCGGGGTCGCGCGTCCGGCCGCAGCACTAGCATGTGAGAGCCCGCATCCCGCGCGACAGGAGACTCCGTGATCACCGCCATTGTCCTCATCAAGGCCAGCGTCGACCGGATCCCGGAGATCGCGGAGAGCATCGCGGCGCTGGACAACGTCACCGAGGTCTACTCGGTCACCGGCGGCTGGGACCTGATCGCCGTCGTGCGGGTGCGCGCGCACGAGGAGCTGGCCGACGTGATCCCCGGTCAGGTCAACAAGGTTCCGGGCGTCGCGCACACCGAGACGCACGTGGCGTTCCGCACCTACTCCTCCCACGACCTGGACGCGGCCTTCGCCATCGGGCTCGACGACTGAGCCGCGCCCCGTCTCCCGTACCGTTCAGCCGCGACGGGTGTCCGGCACGCAGCGACCGCCCTCGGTGCGGTAGGACCACTGCGCCCCGTCGGTCACCAACTCCCGTACGGCGTGCAGGAACCGGTCCACGTGCTCGACCGGCGTGCCGGCGCCGAAGCTGACCCGGATCGCGTTCAGACTGCGCTCCCCCGGCAGGGACGCCTCCGGCGCGCCGCACTGGGAGGGAGCGGCTTCCTCGCCCCCGAGAAGCGTCCGCACCAGCGGGTGCGCGCAGAACAGACCGTCGCGCACGCCGATCCCGTACTCGGCGGAGAGCGCGGCGGCGAAGTGCGAGCTGTTCCAGCCCTGCACCACGAAGGAGAGCACGCCCACGCGCGGGTGGTCCTCCCCGAAGAGCGTCAGCACCCGTACCTGCGGCACCTCCGCGAGGCCCGCCCGCAGCCGGTCGATCAGCTGCTGCTCGCGCTCCTGAAGCGCGTCGAACCCGATCTCGGTCAGCGCCCGGCAGGCCGAGGCGACGGCGTAGGCACCGATCACGTTCGGCGAGCCCGCCTCGTGCCGGGCCGGGCCCTGGTGCCACTCGACGGCGACGGAACCGTCCACCTCCCGCGCCACGGTACGGCTCGCGCCGCCGCCCGCGAGGTACGGCTGCGCGTCGTCGAGCCAGTCGGCACGTCCCGCCAACACCCCTGCGCCGAACGGCGCGTAGAGCTTGTGCCCGGAGAAGGCCACCCAGTCCACGTCCAGCTCGCGCACCGAGACCCGATGGTGCGGCGCCAACTGCGCGGCGTCCAGCACGATGCGCGCACCGTAGGCGTGCGCGGTGGCAGCCAGCTCCCGGACCGGCCAGATCTCCCCCGTCACGTTGGACGCGCCCGTGACGCACACCAGCTTCGGTCCCCCGCCTGCGGCGCGCAGCGCCTCGTCCAGCGCGGCCACGGCCTGCTCCGGCGAGCGCGGCGCGCGGAGGTAGGTGACCTCCAGGCCACGTCCCGGCCAGGGCAGCAGCGAGGCGTGGTGCTCGGTCTCGAAGGCGAAGACGCGGGTCCCGGCGGGCAGCGCGCCGGCCAGCAGGTTGAGCGAGTCGGTGGTGGCCCGGGTGAAGACGACCTGGTCGCCCTCACGCAGGTCGAGGAAGTCCGTGACCGTCGCCCGGCTCTGCTCGAACAGGTCCGTGGACAGCTGCGAGAGGTACCCCGCGCCCCGGTGGACGCTGCCGTAGTACGGCGCGTACGCGGCGACGTCGTCCCAGACCCGCTGGAGCGCGGGCGCGCTGGCGGCGTAGTCGAGCGCGGCGTAGGTGACCTTCTCGCCGGAGACCAGCGGGACCTCGACGTCCCGGCCGAGGACCTCGAGCGGAGCGCAAACAGTCACATGCTCAGAAATAGTGACATTACGGGCGACGACAGACATGGCGGTACCTCCGGAAGTTGCACATGGGTATGCGAACGAACCCCGGGCTACGGGGCAGGGAACGGAGAGTTGGAGGCGCTGAGAGCCTCTACCGCATTCGCTTCGACACGAGAACACTCCTCGGGAGATCCGCGCTTGCCTGGCGGCGTTCTCGCCACAGGCCTGGTCGTCACCCGGAGGCACCCCACCACGGTTGGAGGGTTGCCGGACAGCGAGCCGGGGCTTCAGCGGCTGACGCCGCGTGCTATCACTCGTGACCTGTCAGGGAGTATGGCAGATGTTCACTCCGTGGGCGAAGCGCGTTTCAGATAATGGGACGCTGCACTGTCCAGGGGCGCGGCGGAGCCGCACTTCAGCAGAGCCCCGCGCCCCTGGAGGTACCGCAACTACCCCTTCGAGGTCGCGTTGGCCCACTCGGCCAGCTTGCGCTCCGCCGCGCCCGAGTCGATCGACTCGGCGGTCCGCTCCATCGCGGAGCGCATCTGCTCCACGAACGGCGCGGTGGAACCGCCCTGCTCCAGCGCCACCAGCGCCGACGCGCTGTTCAGCACCACCGCGTCCCGGACGGGGCTCCGCTCGCCCGCCAGCACCCGTCGGGCGACCTCCGCGTTGAAGGACGCGTCCGCGCCGCGCAGCGCCTCGATCGGGGCCAGGGAGATGCCGACCTCACGCGGGTCGAAGACGAACTGCTCGACCTCGCCTTCCCTCACCCGCCACACGGTCGAGGTCGTGGTGATGGTCAGCTCGTCCAAGCCGTCGTCGCCGCGGAAGACCAGCGACGAGTTGCCCCGGCGCGCCAGCACGCCGGCGATCAGACCGGCCATGCGCCGGTCGAAGCAGCCGACCGCGTTCGCGCCCACCCGGGCCGGATTGGTCAGCGGGCCGAGCAGGTTGAAGAAGGTGGGGACGCGCAGCTCCGCGCGCGCCGTCGCGGCATGCCGCATGGAGGGGTGAAAGACCGGCGCCGGACAGTAGGTGATGCCCGTCTCCACCGCGACCTCCGCCACCCGACGCGGCGTCAGGGCGAGGTTGACGCCCAGCTTCTCCAGCACGTCCGTCGCGCCGCTCGCGCTGGACGCGGCCCGGTTGCCGTGCTTGGCGACCCGCGCGCCCGCGCCCGCCGCGACGATCGCGGACATGGTGGAGATGTTGACGGTCTTGGCCCGGTCGCCGCCGGTACCGACGATGTCGACGGCGGGGCCGGGGACCTCGATCACCGTGGCGTGCGCGTACATCGCCTCGACCAGACCGGTGATCTCCTCCACCGTCTCGCCCTTGGCGCGCATCGCGACCATGAAGCCGGCCACCTGGGCCGGGGTCGCCTCGCCGGAGAAGATCTGGTCCATCGCCCAGGCGGTGTCCGCCGCGGAGAGGTCCTCGCCCGACAACAGCGGCATCAGGACGTCCGGCCAGGTGCGCACCCGCGCGGGGTCGTCGCCGCCGAACGCAGGATTGGAGTGCACCATGGCTGTCGCCTCTCGAAGGCCGGGTTCTGATCTGCCAGACCGGCCCAGCCTATCGAGCGGCACACCCTGCAAGACGCAAGATCTCACGCGGCGAGACGTACGTTCTCAGCCTGGCCCGCAGCTCACCGCGTCGGCGCCTCAGCCCGTCAACGCCTCAGCCCGTCAACGCCTCAGCTTGCCAGCGCCTCAGCTCGCCAGCGACGGACGGTGCCCGGGGCGCAGCAGCGCGCACGCCGTCTCCACCAGCGCGACCGGGTCGACCGGCGCCGGGACCGCCGCGTCGGCGTGGCTCCAGGTGGCGAGCCAGGAGTCCTGCGGACGGCCGATCAGCACCAGCACCGGCGGGCACTGGTAGATCTCCTCCTTCAGCTGGCGGCACAGGCCCATGCCGCCCAGCGGCACCGCCTCGCCGTCCAGCACCAGCAGGTCGACCCGCTTGGCGCCCTTGCTGTGCGCGTCCATCGCAGCCACGACCGCCGGCGCGGTGGCGCACTCGAAGTAGGCGAGCTCCGGCAGCTCCGCGTCCGGCCGCTTGCCGAGCGCCAGGCGCACCTGCTCACGGGTGTTCCGGTCGTCGCTGTAGACAAGGATGTTCAGTGCCATCGCTCGTACTCCCCCTCGGGTGTCATCGACGCGAGTGTGAATCGACGTGAGTGTGATCGGGGCCACTGCGGGGTGCTCGCTCCGGATGCTACTCGTGTCCCGCACGCCACAACACCGGGTGAACACAACACCGGGACAACGACGGTCTCCCCCGTAACGTGACGGCCGAGGCGTCGTCTTCCGCCGGACTCGGCCCGGACAGCCCCATCCCCTTCACTACTTCGAGGGACACCACGGCCCGTCGCGCAAGCGCGACACGCGCCGAATGGGCAGGCCATTCGAGGGAGAACAGGAAGATCGGCGAGGTCGGAGGGTACGTCACACCCCGGACACACCGAGGATGACCCCCCGGCGTTAGTGCGGAATAAGGGACCGACATAATGTCGGTCGTGGCGACAGCAACTGCAGTAGAAACCGGGCACGCACACGGTTCGGTCAACCGGCCGAACCTCACCAGCGTCGGAACCATCGTCTGGCTGAGTTCCGAGCTGATGTTCTTCGCGGCCCTCTTCGCGATGTACTTCACGCTTCGTTCGGTGACGGGTACCGCCTTCTGGCACTCGCAGAACCAGGCGTTGAACGTTCCCTTCTCCGCAACGAACACCACGATCCTGGTGCTCTCCTCGTTCACCTGCCAGATGGGTGTCTTCGCCGCCGAGCGCGGCGACGTGAAGAAGCTCCGGGCCTGGTTCATCGTGACCTTCATCATGGGCTCGATGTTCATCGGCGGTCAGATCTACGAGTACACGGAGCTGGTCAAGCACGACGGCCTTTCGCTGTCGTCCTCCCCCTACGGCTCGGTGTTCTACCTCACCACCGGCTTCCACGGGATGCACGTGACGGGTGGTCTGATCGCGTTCCTGCTGGTGCTCGGGCGCACCTATGCGGCCAAGCGCTTCACGCATGAGCAGGCGACCGCGGCCATCGTCGTGTCGTACTACTGGCACTTCGTCGACGTGGTCTGGATCGGCCTCTTCGCGACCATCTATCTGATCAAGTAGCAGGGCCGGACCGTCCTGACGGTCTACCGGACTCCAAGACGCTCCAGATCCTCACACCGGGGTTAATCCGTGAAAAAGCTCTCCGCACGACGGCGCCACCCGCTGGCAGCGCTCGTCGTCCTCATCTTCGCGCTGGCGTTCACCGGGGGGCTGTATGCCGCGCTCGCGCCGACGAGCAGCGCATCGGCCGACGCCAGCCAGTCCCTCCAGGTCGAGGAGGGCAAGCGGCTGTACCAGGTCGGCTGTGCCAGCTGCCACGGTCTGGAAGGACAAGGCACCAAGGACGGACCCTCCCTGGTGGGCGTCGGCCAGGCGGCCGTCGACTTCCAGGTCGGCACCGGCCGTATGCCCGCGCAGCAGCCCGGCCCCCAGGTGCCCGCGAAGAAGGTCATCTACAACCAGGCTCAGATCGACCAGCTCGCCGCTTTCGTCGGCACGCTGGGCGCGGGCCCGGCGATCCCCTCCGCCGACCAGTACACCGGTGGTGACGTCGCGGCAGGTGGCGAACTGTTCCGCACCAACTGCGCGCAGTGCCACAACTTCGCGGGCGCCGGTGGCGCACTGAGCGAGGGCAAGTACGCACCGCCGCTGGCGGGCGTCAGCGACAAGCACATCTACGAGGCCATGCTGACCGGCCCGCAGAACATGCCCCTCTTCCCTGACTCCACGATGCCGGAGCAGCAGAAGAAGGACATCGTCGCCTACGTCACCCACGCGACGAACAGCAACTCCAACCCGAGCTACGGCGGTATGACGCTGGGCTCCATCGGTCCGGTTTCCGAGGGTCTCTTCGGCTGGATCTTCGCGCTGGGCGCCCTGATCGGCGTGGCGATCTGGGTCGCTGCCCGCACCCCCAAGGCCAAGAAGTCATGACGAGCCAGGACAACATGTCTGAAGAACACCTGCCGGAGGCCTCGCACGGCCAGGGCGGCGAACCCGTCGTAGGACCTGACGGTTACTTCGCCGACCCGGGCCTGCCGCCCCACGAGCACCGCCGCACCGACATCGACGAGAAGGCCGCCCGCCGTGCGGAGCGCCAGGTCGCGATGTGGTTCATGCTGTCGATGGTGGCCACCGTGGCCTTCATCGCCAGCTATGTCATCTTCAAGCCGGGGCCGACGCACCACGTCTACATCTGGCCCATCGGCAACGTGGCCCCGCTGAACTTCGCCCTCGGCGTCTCGCTGGGCGTGTCGCTGTTCGCCATCGGCGCCGGCGCGGTCCACTGGGCCCGCACGCTGATGTCGGACGAGGAGCACATCTCCGAGCGTCACCCGATCGAGGCCACCCCGGCGGTCCGCGAGCAGGTCTTCTCGGACTTCCGCCAGGGCTCCAAGGAGTCGGGCTTCGGCCGTCGCAAGCTGATCCGCAACACGATGATCGGCGCCATGGCGATGGTCCCGCTCTCCGCGGTCGTGCTCTTCCGCGACCTGGGCCCGCTGCCGGAGAACAAGCTGGAGACCACCGGCTGGAAGGCCGGGATGCTCCTGAAGAACATGAACACCGGTGAACCGATCCAGGCCTCCGACGTCCAGGTCGGTTCGCTGACCTTCGCGATGCCGTCCGACCTCTCGGAGACGGACGACGACTTCCAGGAGCGCATCGCCAAGGACGCGCTGATGCTGGTTCGCATGCAGCCGTCCGACATCAAGGACAAGAAGTCGGCGTCCATGGGTTACCAGGGCGTGCTGGCCTTCTCCAAGATCTGCACCCACGTCGGTTGCCCGATCAGCCTCTACGAGCAGCAGACGCACCACGTCCTCTGCCCGTGCCACCAGTCGACGTTCGACCTGTCGGACGGCGCCCGCGTCATCTTCGGCCCGGCCGGTCACCCGCTGCCGCAGCTGCAGATCGGGATCGACACGACTGGCAACCTCGAGGCCCTCAACGGCTTCACCGCCCCCGTCGGCCCCGGCTTCTGGGAGCGCAGCGAATGAGTACCCACGCACACGAGGACTCCCACGTGGAGCAGATCGGCCACAGCGAGGCCGGCGTCGAGCAGAAGCACCTCGGCGAGAAGGCTGCAGACTGGGCGGACGGCCGCCTCGGCATCTACAACCTGGCCAAGTCCAACCTGCGGAAGATCTTCCCGGACCACTGGTCCTTCATGCTCGGTGAGATCTGCCTCTACAGCTTCATCATCATCATCCTGACCGGCGTCTACCTGACGCTGTTCTTCCAGCCCAGCATGGCCGAGGTCGTCTACCACGGCTCGTACGTGCCGCTGCAGGGCATCAAGATGTCCGCGGCGTACGAGTCGGCGCTGGACATCAGCTTCGACGTGCGCGGCGGTCTGCTGATCCGTCAGATCCACCACTGGGCGGCGATCGTCTTTGTCGCGGCCATGCTGGTGCACATGATGCGCGTCTTCTTCACCGGCGCGTTCCGCAAGCCGCGTGAGATCAACTGGCTGTTCGGCTTCCTGCTGCTCTTCCTGGGCATGTTCGACGGCTTCATGGGCTACTCGCTCCCGGACGACCTGCTGTCCGGTACGGGTATCCGCTTCATGGAGGGCGCGATCCTGTCGGTGCCGATCGTCGGCTCCTACCTGGCGATGTTCCTGTACGGGGGTCAGTTCCCGGGCAACGACATCATCCCGCGCTTCTTCACGATCCACGTGCTGCTGATCCCGGGCATCATGCTGGGCCTGCTGGTGGCCCACCTGATCCTGGTCTTCTACCACAAGCACACCCAGTTCGCGGGCCCCGGCCGCACCGAGAAGAACGTCGTCGGCATGCCGCTGATGCCGGTCTACATGGCCAAGGCCGGTGGCTTCTTCTTCCTGGTCTTCGGTGTCATCGCGTTCGTCTCGGCGATCGCCTCGGTCAACCCGATCTGGGCGTACGGTCCCTACCGCCCCGACCAGGTGTCCACCGACGCCCAGCCGGACTGGTACATGGGCTTCTCCGAGGGCCTGATCCGCATCATGCCGGGCTGGGAGATCCGGGCCTGGGGTCACACCCTGGTGCTGGGCGTCTTCATCCCGCTCGTGGTCTTCGGTCTGATGTTCGTCGTCATCGCGCTCTACCCCTTCATCGAGGGTTGGATCACCGGTGACAAGCGCGAGCACCACATCCTCGACCGCCCGCGCAACGCCCCGGTCCGCACCGGTCTGGGCGTCGCGTGGATCGTGGAGTACATCATCCTGCTGGTCGGCGGCGGCAACGACCTGTTCGCCACCCACCTGCACCTGTCGATCGACTCGATCACCTGGGCCTGCCGCATCCTGTTCTTCGTCGGCCCGGTCATCGCGTTCATCGTGACGAAGCGTTGGTGCATGGGTCTGCAGCGCGCGGACCGGGACAAGATCCTGCACGGTCGCGAGACCGGCACGATCAAGCGCCTGCCCCACGGTGAGTTCATCGAGGTCCACGCGCAGCTGCCGCAGGACGAGCTGTTCCGCCTCACCGCCCACGAGCAGAACGCCCCGGCCGAGCTGCCCCCGGCGGTCGACGAGAACGGCGTCAAGCGCAAGGTCGGTCGCGTCGCCAAGCTCCGCGCGAAGCTCTCCGACGGCTACTTCGGCCCGCAGAGCCAGATCGCGAAGCCGACGGCCGAGGAGCACGCCGAGCTCACCAGCGGCCACGGCCACCACTAAGCGCGCAGCGCACCTGCAGTAAGCCGCCGCCACAGCGGTAGGGCCCCCTCCCGAAGTCGGGAGGGGGCCCTTGCTGTTGCCGCCACGAGCGGGCAGACCACCTCCGCACCGGGTGGTTACTCGCGCAGTTCCCCGCGCCCCTGAGGCACCTGCAACTCCAGGTCCGTTCCTATCCTCCGGATGAACCCCTCCCAGCGGGCGACGAACTCCGGGTCGTGGGGGGAGAGTCCGGTCGCCATCCGGGTGATCTGCGGCAGCAGCGCCGGGTAGCTCGCCAGGGCGAAGCAGAGCAGGCGGAAGAGGGCCGGGTCCAGCTCCGGGTCGATCAGACCCGCTTCCTGGCGGCGTGTCACCTCCGCGATCTGCGCGCGGATGACCGGCTCGCGCTCGTCCTCCTTCGGAATCGTGCGGTCCCCGTACGCCAGCGCCTCGCGTTGGAGGTACGCGAGCCAGGCCGTGTCGGCCGACTCGTGCTCGCGGTAGTGGAAGGCGAGGAACTCGCCCAGCCGTTCCGGTGCCTGCTCAGTGCGGGTGAGCCGCTGGCCGCGGACGCGGCTGAGCAACTCGTCGAAGAACGACTGGCCGACCCGGCCGCCGGTGGCGAGGAACATCGACCAGGCGAAGCCGCCCGCCCAGCCCGGAAGGCGCTCGATCAGCGCGTTCGCAGGCTGTCCCGGGCTGACCGGCAGCCGGTGGACCAGCAGGGCCGCGCCCAGCAGCAGCGCCGCGCTGATCGGCATCAGCTCGCCGAACGCCGTGGTGTACGCCGCGCCCGGCGGCTGCGTACCGACGAGGCTGAAGAAGAGCAGCCCGAAGAGCGCGACGCCCAGCACGTTCGCCGTCTGCATCGACGTCGTGACGATGCCCGACGCGCCGCCCGCGTCCTGCGGTGGCACGCCGGAGAGAATGGTGCCGACCAGCGGGCTCATGCCGAAACCCTGGCCGATGCCGGTCAGCAGCATGGTGGGTGCCAGTGACCAGACCGTCAGCGAGCTCCCGGCGACCGCCGCCGTCGCGGCCGTGCCGAACAGACCCAGCGCCGCCAGCACGTAGCCGGCGCCGAGGACGTGGCGCCCCAGCATCGGGACCAGTCGGGGCGCCACCAGCGAGGCGGCGAAGAACCCCACCGCGCTCGGCGTGTAGACCAGCGCCGACTTCAGCGGAGAGAAGCCGAGCCCCGTCTGCAGGTAGACGGCGAGGGTGAAGAGGAACCCCGCGTAGGACATCATGAACAGGATCGCGATCGGCACGCCGCCGGCGAATCCCCTGTTCCGGAAGAGGTCCAGCCGTACCAGCGGCTGCCCGCCACGGGACGCGACGCCGCGCTCGAACCGCAGGAAGACCCAGCCCACCGGCAGCGACGCGACCAGCAGCAGCACCAGCCAGAGCGGCCACCCCTCATCCCTGCCCAGCAACAGCGGCACGCTGACCAGCAGCAGCAGCGCCGTCACCAGGCCGGCGCCGCCGAGGTCCAGCCGCGTCCGCGACTCGCTCCGGTCGTCCGGCAGCCACACCACGGCGGCCACCGCCGCGAGGATCCCTACGGGTACATTGACCAGGAAGACCGGCCGCCAGGTCCACCCGAACAGGTTCAGCGCCAGCAGCGCGCCCCCGATCAGCTGACCGGCGATCGACGCGATCCCGATCACCGCGCCGAAGACGCCCAGCGCCCTGCCGCGTTCGGCGCCCGTGTAGGTGGTCTGGATGATGGCCAGCACCTGCGGGTAGAGCATCGCCCCGCCGACGCCCTGCAACACCCGGGCCAGCACCAGCACCGGGATGTCCGGTGCCGCCCCGCACAGTGCCGAGGCGGCCGTGAAGACCAGCAACCCCAGCACGAACATTCGTTTGCGGCCCAGGATGTCCCCGAGCCGCCCGCCCGTCACCAGCAGCGACGCATAGGCGATGGTGTATCCGGAGACCACCAGTTCCACCGCGCCGAACCCCGCGTCGAGTCCGGAACGGATGGACGGGATCGCCACATTGACGATGGCGACGTCCAGGATCGCCATGAACGTTCCGACCAGCACGATCGGCAGCGTCAACCGTCTGCCGAGTTCTCTGCCTGCCACGCACCCCTCCCTCGATCACTCCCCTGATCACGCAGCACCCCATTGTGGAGGGGGCGCTCCGTGTTCGCAGGAGTTTTCGAAGGAGGGGTGCGTGGCCTCAGGTGTTCTGCCTCAGGTGCCCGGCCGGAGGTAACCCGCCGTCAGCGCGCCTGCGCCGCCCTGCCGCGTCGCGTCACCGCCCGCTGCGCCGGAGCCCGAAACGGACGCCGTCGTCGACGCCGTGGTCGACGCCGTCGTGGACGCCGTCGTGGACGCGGTGGTGGTGGAGGCCGTGGTGGAGGCCGTGGTCGTGGACGCCGTGGTCGTGGACGTCGAGGAGCTCGCCGCCGCGAGGTCCGCCGCCGTCACCGGCGCGGTGCGGACCGGGCCGCCGAGCGCGGTGCCCTGCTGCCACGCGGACCAGCTGAGGTTCCAGTCGCCGAAGCCGTTGCCGAACGGCTCCATCTGGTGGCCCGCGCTGTTGATCACCTGGACCAGGTCCCCCCGCCGGAAGGCGTTGTAGAACCACTCGGCGTTGCCGGTGCTCATGCCCGTGCAGCCGTGGCTGACGTTGGCGACGCCCTGGGAGCCGACCGACCAGGGCGCGGCGTGCACGAACTCGCCGCTCCAGGTGACCCGGGTGTCCCAGTAGACGTCCAGGTGGTAGGCGTTGGAGCTGTCCGCGGCGATGCCGACGGTCGAGGAGTTCATGAAGACCTCCTGCGACTGCTCCAGGACCACCTTGATGCCGTTGCGGGTGGAGAAGCCGGGCTTTCCGGTGGTCACCGGGATGCTGCGGATCTCCTGGCCGTTCTTGTAGACCGTCAGGTAGTCGCTGGCGGCGTCGGTGACCGCGAGCATCCGGTCCCCGGTGCGGAAGGCCACGGAGGCCGGAGCGCCCCCGTAGAGGCCGTTCTGGACGCGTGCGCCGCCGAGGTCGAAGGCGGCCGCGATCGTCGCGTGCGCCGGCCAGTAGGACTGCGGACGGAAATGCAGCGTCTTGTCGTCCACCCAGTACCAGCCGCCGACCACCTGTGGCGTGGAACGCACGGTCAGCGCCCGCTCCACGATCTTCCGCGCAGCCGGGTCGTGCACCGGCGCGCTGAGCGCGACGGCGATGGGTTCCCCGACGCCGTACACCGCGTGGTCGCCCGGGGTCATCGTCGCGGTGAGCAGCGCGGAGGAGTTGAGGGTGGTGAAGTCCCGCTGGACGCTGCCGCGTCCGTCGCCGTTCGCGGCGGTCACGTGGACCGTGTAGTGCGTAGCGATCGCCAGCGGGCCGCTGGAGCGCCAGGAGCGGCCGTCCGCGGCCAGCGTGCCCGCCACATGGCGGCCGTTGTCGGCGACGACGGTGACGTCGGTCAGCCGGCCGCCGTTCCTCGCGGTGATGACGACGGGCAGGTTCGGGTCGACGCCCGTCCTGCCGTCGGCCGTCGGGGAGACCTGGACCAGCGTGGCCGCGTCCACCTGGGCCGGCGGCTCGACTCCTCCCCCGCTGCAGGCCGTCAGGACCAGCGGGGTCGCCAGCACCGCGCCGGTGAGCAGACTGCGCACCCATACCGACTTCGCGGACTTCATGCGGTACCACCCTCTTCCAGATTTCGACGCTCCGTCACATCGTAGGAAATCAGGACATTTTCCACCGCTCCGCTGACCCACCGGAGTGGTCCGGGTAACACGAAGGGCCGAACACTCCGCCCGAAGGCGGGGTGTTCGGCCCTTGCATCACGCTCTGCCGGACGAACCGTCAGCGGTGTTGCCCCACGTGGGTCACTGCGTCTGGTTCTCGCCGCGGTAGTACTCGAAGCTCCAACCCCAGATGCCCATGAGGATCACCGGCATGGCGAACATCATCAGCCACCAGCCGAAGATGACGCCCAGGAAGGCCAGCGTGCCGCCGAGGCCCAGGGCCAGCGGCTGCCAGCTGTGCGGGCTGAAGAAGCCCTGCACACCCGCGTCGTCCGAGACCTCGGCCTGCGGGTTGTCGCTCGCGCCCGTGTCCACGCGGTTGGCGGTGAACAGCAGATAGAAGGCGATGAACGAACCCAGGCCGAAGGCCAGGAAGAGGCAGGTGGTGCCGGTCGGGTCCTTGGACCAGATGCCGTACCAGATCGCCATGCCCAGAACGAAGACCGCGAAGCCGGCGAAGATCTTGCCCTGTTCCTTCATCGGTCACCCGCCTCCTTCTTCTCCAGTGCGGCCTGCAGATGGGCCGGCACCTCGCCGTGGTTCTCCAGGTAGTCCTGCGCCGCGATCTCCGGGTGGTGCAGGTCGAACGCCGGGGATTCCGAACGGATGCGGGGCAGCGTGAGGAAGTTGTGCCGCGGCGGCGGGCAGGAGGTCGCCCACTCGAGCGAGCGGCCGTAACCCCACGGGTCGTCGACCTCGACCTTCTTGCCGTACTTGGCGGTCTTCCAGACGTTGTAGAGGAACGGCAGGATCGACGCGCCCAGGATGAAGGAGCCGATGGTCGAGATCAGGTTCAGCGTGGTGAAGCCGTCGGTGGGCAGGTACGTCGCGTAACGACGCGGCATGCCCTCGGCGCCCAGCCAGTGCTGCACCAGGAAGGTGGTGTGGAAGCCGACGAACAGCATCCAGAAGCAGATCTTGCCCAGACGCTCGTCCAGCATCTTGCCGGTCATCTTGGGCCACCAGAAGTGGAAGCCCGCGAACATCGCGAAGACGACGGTGCCGAAGACCACGTAGTGGAAGTGGGCGACGACGAAGTACGAGTCCGAGACGTGGAAGTCGATCGGCGGGGAGGCGAGCAGAACACCCGTCAGACCACCGAAGACGAAGGTGACCAGGAAGCCGATGGTCCACAGCATCGGGGTCTCGAAGCTCAGCGAGCCCCGCCACATGGTGCCGATCCAGTTGAAGAACTTGACGCCGGTCGGAACGGCGATCAGGAACGTCATGAAGGAGAAGAACGGCAGCAGCACCGCGCCGGTGACGTACATGTGGTGGGCCCACACGGTCACGGACAGACCGGCGATCGCGATGGTGGCCGCGATCAGCGACTGGTAACCGAACATCGGCTTGCGCGAGAAGACCGGCACGACCTCGGAGATGATGCCGAAGAACGGCAGCGCGATGATGTACACCTCTGGGTGCCCGAAGAACCAGAACAAGTGTTGCCAGAGGATGGCACCACCGTTGGCCGGGTCGAAGACGTGCGCACCGAACTTGCGGTCGGCCTCCAGCGCCAGCAGCGCAGCGGCCAGGACCGGGAAGGCCAGCAGGACCAGGACAGCGGTCAGCAGGACGTTCCACACGAAGATCGGCATCCGGAACATGGTCATGCCCGGGGCACGCATGCAGAGGATGGTGGTGATGAAGTTCACCGAACCGAGGATGGTGCCGAAGCCCGAGAGCGCCAGACCCATGATCCACATGTCGCCGCCGACACCGGGGCTGTGGATCGCGTCGGAGAGCGGCGCGTAGGCGAACCAGCCGAAGTCGGCCGCACCCTGCGGGGTGAGGAAGCCGCCGACGGCGATCAGCGAGCCGAACAGGTAGAGCCAGTAGGCGAACATGTTCAGTCGCGGGAACGCGACGTCAGGGGCGCCGATCTGGAGCGGCATGATCCAGTTCGTGAAGCCGGCGAAGAGCGGCGTCGCGAACATCAGCAGCATGATCGTGCCGTGCATGGTGAACGCCTGGTTGAACTGTTCGTTCGTCAGGACGCCGCCGTCCGGCTGTGCCAGCTGCGCACGCATCGTCAGCGCGAGGATGCCGCCGATCAGGAAGAACGCGAACGACGTCACCAGGTACAGGGTGCCGATCGTCTTGTGGTCCGTCGTCGTCATCCACTTGATGATCGACGTCCCGTGCTTCTGCCCCTTTGCCGGGCGCGCGGCGGTGGCGGTCCCCCCGCTGAGCCCATGGGGTTCATTGAGGATGGTCATTTCTGGAGGTTCCCTGCTCCCGTGGTGACGATGCCGGACGGAACGTTGCCGCCCTGGCCCTTGGCCCGCAGCTGAGCCAGGTGGGCCTGGTACTGGGCCGGCGTGACCACCTTGACGTTGAAGAGCATCTCCGAGTGGTCGACACCGCAGAGCTCGGTGCACTTGCCGCGGAAGGTGCCCAGCACGGTCGGGGTGACCTCGAACTTGTTCACGATGCCCGGGATGACGTCCATCTTCATGAGGAAGTCGATCGGCCAGAAGCCGTGGATGACGTCACGCGACGTCAGCTCGAACTCGGTGGTCTCACCGAGCGGCAGCCACAGCGTCGGCTCCTGACCCGGCGTGCCGACGTCGTAGGCGCCGGGACCGTTCGGGTTCGCAGCGGTCTGGTTGTGCGGGTCGACCGTGTAGTCGTAGTTGAACGCCCAGCTCCACTGGAACCCGACCACGTTGACGTGGTTCGTCGGGTTGTCGATCTTGAGCAGGTCCGTCTCGTCCCGCGCCGTGTAGTAGAAGAAGACCGACACCATGATCAGCGGGACCACGGTGAACAGTGCCTCGAGCGGCATGTTGTAGCGGAACTGCGGCGGCACCTCGACCTTGGTGCGGCTGCGCCGGTAGAAGAAGACCGCCCACAGGATCAGGCCCCAGACGAGCGCACCGACCGCCAGCGCGGCGATCCAGGAGCTCTGCCAGAGGAAGAGGACCGTGTGGCCCTGCTGGTCCCTGGGAGTGGGGAGGCCGAGCCGGGGCAGGTCACTGGACTGGCAGCCTGTGGCGGTGGCAAGGACGAGGCCCAGCGTCAGCGCTGAAAGCAGCTTCCGCCGCATCGAGCGCCGCGGCGAGCGGTCGGAGCCGTTGGGACTCACGTAGCGCCTTCCCGAAGTCTCGCCCGCTCACCAGCCGACCGAAGAGACACCGGAGAGCTCTCCGGGATTCCCGATGGCGTGGTCACGGGCAGGGTTTGGATGTTTATGCGGCCCAAACCCTACTCCAGGCGAATCGAAGGTTCGCGGGCAGGTCCCACTAACGCGCCGATCATGCCTCCGGATGGCCCCCGGACAGGCGGAATCGCAGGTCAGAGCGGTTTGCCCGGACCGGGCGGACAGCCCGGCGACACGCCGGGGGGCCGCCTTCTGACGCCTTATGAGCACGTAATACGATCAGGGGCGAACGGGAGCGGTGTCCCTTCTGCCGCTGGTACGGCGGTTGCCTGCACTGCGCCTGCTCCTGCGCCTCCTGCCCTGGCTGCTCTGTACCTGCTGTTGCGCCTGCCTGACGGTGTGCGCAGCACCGGCTGACACTCTGCCACCCGCGCGCTCGTTACGGTGGGACCGTGCCGAACTTTGATGTCGCGTCCACCGCGCCGTTGCACCCACTGGCCAGGCAGGCGCTGCTCTCCGCCCTGGACGAGGGATGGGCCGACCCGGCCCGGCTCTACCGCGACGCCCGGCACGCCCGGATGCTGCTGGACGCGGCCCGCGAGAGCGTCGCCGCCGATCTCGGCGTCCGTGCGGACGAGGTGAGTTTCACCGCTTCGGGTACGCAGGCGAACCATCTCGCCGTTCTCGGCCTCCTCTCCGGAAACCACCGGAAAGGACGTCACCTCGCACATTCCGCCGTCGAACATTCCTCCGTACTCCACGCGGCGGAACAACACGAGGCGGCCGGAGGCACCGTCAGCACCGTGCCGGTGGATATGACGGGACGGGTGAACCTGGACGCGCTGGCCGTCGCCGCCCGCGCCGAGGGGACCGCGCTCCTCTGCCTCCAGTCGGCCAACCACGAGGTCGGCACCGTCCAACCGGTCGCCGAGGCGGCACAGCTGTGCGCCGAGGCGGGCGTCCCGCTCTTCGTCGACGCCGCACAGTCGGCGGCCTGGGTACGGGTGGCCGGCGACTGGTCGGCGCTGGCCGCGTCCGCGCACAAGTGGGGCGGTCCGGCCGGGGTCGGCGTCCTCGCGGTGCGCAAGGGCGTCCGCTACCGCTCACCGCTTCCTGCGGACGAACGCGAGGGCGGCCGGGTACCCGGCTATGTCAACGTTCCCGCCGTTGTGGCCTCGGCCGTCGCGCTGCGTGCCGCCCGCCAGGAGGCGGCGGAGGCCGACGCCCGGCTGCGCCCGCTGATCACCCTGCTCCACGAGCGGGTACCCGCCCTGGTCCCGGACGTGTCGGTGCTCGGCGACCCGGCGCTCGGCGATCCGGCGCGACGGCTGCCGCACCTGCTCACCTTCTCCTGCCTGTACGTGGACGGAGAGTCCCTGCTGGGCGCACTCGACCGGGCCGGCTTCGCGGTCTCGTCCGGCTCCTCGTGCACGTCCAGCACCCTGACGCCCAGTCATGTCCTGGCCGCGATGGGGGCGTTGACCGAGGGCAACGTCCGGGTCTCGCTGGGCCGCGACGCGACCGCCGCGCAGGTGGAGGAGTTCCTCGCGGTGCTGCCCGGCGCGGTCGCCGAGGTCCGGGCCCAGCTGCTGGGCCCGGCCGCGGGCGGAACCGTGCCGACGCCGGGCGGAACCGGGCAGGTGACGGACGTGACCGTGGTGGACGCACTGGGCATGCTCTGCCCGGTCCCCGTCTCCGAATTGGCCAAGGCCTTCGAACAGGTGCCGCTGGGCGGCCGGGTGGCGCTGCTCGCCGACGACGAGGTCGCCGCGATCGACGTCCCGGCCTGGTGCCACCTGCGGGACCAGGAGTACGAGGGCCAGGCCCCGGCGGACCGGTACCAGCCGGGCGCCGAGGGCACGGCCTACCTGGTCCGCCGGGTCTCCTGACGCTCCACCTGCACAGGGGGCGCTCAGCCGAGTCAGGGGCTCAGCCGACGAGTTGGGGGCTCAGCCGAGGTGGGAGCGCAGCTCTGCCGCCGCCTCTTCCCCGTAGGCCACGGCGAACCGCTCAGCGAAGTGGCCGCGGCGCAGCTCGTACTCCTGGGTGCCCAGCGTCTCGATGACCAGTGTCGCCATCATCGCGCCGACCTGTGCGGCCCGCTCCAGCGAGATGCCCCAGGTGAGACCGGCCACGAAGCCGGCCCGGAAGGCGTCGCCGACACCGGTCGGGTCGACCTTGGCGTTCTCCTGCGGGCAGGAGACGAAGATCGGCGCCTCGCCCTTGCGGTCGATCCGCGCGCCCTTGGCCCCGAGCGTCGTGATCCGGACGCCGACCCGGTCCAGCACGTCCTCCTCGGACCAGCCGGTCTTGGACTCGATCAGGGCCTTCTCGTACTCGTTGGAGAAGAGGTAGGCGGCGCCGTCGACCAGGTTGCGGATGTCGTCGCCCTCCAGCCGGGCCAGCTGCTGCGAGGGGTCGGCGGCGAAGGCGTAGCCACGGGCGCGGCACTCCTCGGTGTGACGGACCATCGCCTCCGGGTCGTCCGCGCCGATCAGCACCAGGTCCAGGCCGCCCGCACGCTCGGCGATCGGCTGCAGCTCGATGTTGCGGGCCTCGCTCATCGCGCCGGTGTAGAAGGACGCGATCTGGTTGTGGTCCTGGTCGGTGGTGCAGACGAAGCGGGCGGTGTGCCGGGTCTCCGAGATGTGCACCGCACCGGTCTCGACGCCGTGCCGGTCCAGCCAGGAGCGGTACTCGGCGAAGTCGGCTCCGGCCGCGCCGACCAGCACCGGCTTCAGCCCGAGCAGGCCCATGCCGAAGCAGATGTTCGGCGCCACGCCGCCACGTCGCACGTCCAGGGTGTCCACCAGGAAGGAGAGCGACACCGTGTGCAGCTGCTCCGCGACGAACTGCTCGGCGAAGCGGCCGGGAAAGGTCATCAGGTGGTCGGTGGCGATCGAGCCGGTGACAGCAATACGCACGGCGGCGGACTCCTATGACTGCAAGGCGGGGCTGCGGTGAGTGCAGGCGTTCTACCGTACCGGCCTGCCTCCACCGGTGGGGCGGGTCCCGCCTCCGGGCTGTTCTTGCCGCGTCCGGGCGTTACCGCAGCGTAGGGGTGGAACCGCTCCGTGCGCGGTTCTAGTGTCGAACTGAGAGAGCGAGAGGCGGCAGCTCAGCCGCCGAGGAGGCCTTGATGATGCCCGACCGCAGCCCTGTGAGGATTCCGGCGCACCTGCGCGGCGACGCGGACCAGGACACGCTGGCGGCGCTGGTCGAGGGCGGACGTCGACTGGGCCTGTTCTGGCCGCTCCAGCCCGCCCCGAAGGAGTCGGCGACGTCGGTGCGCCACCCCGGCTTCAAGGTCAGCGCCCGCGAGGCGCGCAGGTTCGGCAGCATGTCGCCCTTCGGCGACTGAACAGACGCCAGAACAGGCGACTGATACAGGCGACTGATACAGGTACCTGCGCAAGCAGCCGGGCAGGGGAACCGCTTCTGTCACTCCCACGTCCCATGGTCGTTCAGCAAGGAACAGACCAGGAGGCCGAACCGTGGAGTTTCGCAGCAGTCCCCGCCCGCCCGGCGCCCGCCCGCGCCCGCGGGTCCGCGTCGCTCTGGCCGTCGTCGCCGCGGCGGGCGCCGTCGGCCTGACGGCCTGCGCCTCCGGAGCGGGCACCAGCTCGGTCACGGCGGGTTCCAGCGTGTCCGCCTCACCGTCGGTCAACCCCGGCGGCCCGGTGCGCACGCTCTCCCCCAGCCCGTCCGCCCCGCGCGCACAGGTCGTCCCCGCCACCGGATTCAGCGCGGCGGGCAACGACCTGACCGTCTACTTCGACGCGGGCACCTGCGACAAGTACGGCGCGAACGCCGACCAGTCGCAGCCGGGCAAGGTGCTGGTCCGCATCGTGATCACGCAGCGCGCGCCCGCGACCCAGATGTGCCCGCTGGTGATCACCCCGCAGCACGTCACCGTGGACCTGGGCCGCCCGCTCGACGGCCGCCGCGTCGTCGACGCCTCCGACAGCAAGGCGCTGGCGCAGGTCAGCACCATGCCGACCAGCAAGGTGACACACGGTCCGATGACGGGGTGAGGACCGCATACGTGGGGCCCCGGCCGTCATCGGCCGGGGCCCCACGGGACTGCATTCACTTCACCGGATTCGGCTCCGCTCAGCTGAAGGAGTCGCCGCAGGCGCAGGAGCCGGTCGCGTTCGGGTTGTCGATCGTGAAGCCCTGCTTCTCGATCGTGTCGACGAAGTCGACCGTGGCGCCGGTCAGGTAGGGGGCGCTCATGCGGTCGGTGACGACGCTGACGCCGCCGAAGTCGGCCACGACGTCGCCGTCGAGCGAACGCTCGTCGAAGAACAGCTGGTAGCGCAGGCCCGAGCAGCCGCCGGGCTGCACCGCGACGCGGAGCGCCAGGTCATCGCGGCCCTCCTGCTCCAGCAGGCTCTTGACCTTGGCGGCGGCGGTGTCGGTGAGGATGATCCCGCTCTCGACGCTGGTCTCGTCCTGGACGGTCATCTGCATACTCCCGGGTTTGACGACGTACTTCCACCGGCGAGAACCGGCGGCGCCCCGGATGTATTCCGGGTGAAGTCCTGAACCTCCATGCTCGCACACCCGGGCGCGCACGAGAATGCAGAGATGATCCTGCGACCCGTGCACGACTCCGCCGCCGACGCGAGCGCCGTCCGCTCGATCTACCGGGCCGCGTTCGCGGTCCCACCCCTCTCCGACCGGGAACGGGCGCGCGCCGACGTCCGCACCAGGCGGCTGGCCGCCGCGGACGAGGGCGGCTGCTGGTTCGCCGTGGACGACCGCGAGGGTGACGGCGATCCGCTGGGCGTGTCGCTGTCGCTGCGGCGCGAGGGCCTGTGGGGGCTGGCCCTCTTCGCGGTGCGTCCGGAGGCCCAGGGGAAGGGCGTCGGGCGGCTGCTGCTGGACCACGCGCTCGCGCACTCCGGAGGCTGTCTGCGCGGCATGATCGTCGCCTCCGACGACCCGCGCGCGGCGCGGCGCTACCACGCGGCGGGCTTCCGGCTGCACCCCACCATGGCGATGACCGGGACGGTCGACCGCACCGCGCTCCCCGAGACCGGCGGCGTACCCGTCCATCTGGGTGACGCGAACCACTTCGACCTGCTGGACTCGATCGACCGCCGCACGCGTGGCGCCGCGCACGGCGAGGACCACCTCGCGCTGCTGCGCACGAGCGACGAGTTGCTGGTCGCGGACACCCTGGCCGGTTCCGGGTACGCCTACCGGCTGGGCGGCCGGGTGATGATGCTGGCCGCGACCTCGCGCCGGGTCGCCACGGCGCTGCTGGTCGGGGCCCTGGCCCGGATACCGGAGTCCACGAGCGCCGAGATCCGCACCGTCACCGCGGAGCAGGACTGGGCGGTGGACGTCTCGCTGGCCGTCGGACTCTCCGTCAGCACCCGTGGCTACCTCGCCCTGCGCGGCATGAGGCCCCCGACGCCGTACCTGCCGTCGGGGGCCTACCTGTAGCGGTCCGGAAGGCCGGATCGGAGCGCCGTGCTCTCGGACCGCCGCGCTCTCAGACCGCCGTGCGCTCAGACCGCCGTGCCCTTAGACCCCCGTGCTCCCAGGCCGCCGTGTCCTCACACCATCGTGTCGAGGATCTCGCGGACCATGTCCATGGTCGTCCCCGGGTGCAGGAACGCGAACCGGGCCACGACCTCGCCCTCCCAGCCGGTCGGGGTGACGAAGCCGGTCTGCTCCGCCAGCAGCCGCTCGGACCAGGCGTAGTACTGCTCCGCCGTCCAGCCCTTGCGCCGGTAGACGATGCTGGAGAGCTCCGGCTCGCGGATGACCTCCAGGTCCGGGTACTCGGCGCGGATCAGCGCGGCGGTGTCGCGGGCCAGCGCGATGCCGGCCTCGATCGCCTCGCTGTAGGCCTCGGTGCCGTGGACCGCCAGCGAGAACCACAGCGGCAGGCCGCGGGCGCGCCGGGTCAGGTGGTACGCGTAGTCGGTCGGGTTCCACTCCTGGTCGTGCTCGCCGGTGTGGAGCACGTCCAGGTAGGACGCGTCCTGGGTGTGCACGGACTTGGCCAGGCGCGGGTCGCGGTAGATCAGCGCGGCGCAGTCGAACGGCGCGAAGAGCCACTTGTGCGGGTCCACCACGAACGAGTCCGCGTGCTCGATGCCGTTGTACTTCTCCCGCACCGACGGGGCGAAGAGCCCGGCGCCGCCGTAGGCGCCGTCGACGTGGAACCAGAGGCCGTGCTCGCGGGCGACCTCGGCGATGCCCGCCAGGTCGTCGACGATGCCCGCGTTGGTGGTGCCGGCCGTGCCGACGACGGCGATGATCGAGCCCGGGTCCCCGTCGGCCTCGATGGCCTTGCGCAGGGCCACGCCGGTCAGGCGGTGGTTCTCGGTCGGGACGACCAGCTTCTCGACGCCGATGATGTTGAGCGTGTTGGTGACCGAGGAGTGGGTCTGGTCGCTGACCGCGACCCGCAGCCGTGCGCCGATGCCCACGCCGAGCCGGCGGCGGGCCGAGTCCCTGGCCACGACCAGCGCGGACAGGTTGCCCGCGGAGCCGCCGGAGACGAAGCAGCCGCCTGCCGAGGCCGGCAGCCCGGCCCGGTCGGCGATCAGGCGCAGCACCTGGTTCTCGGCCGCGATCGCGCCCGCCGCCTCCAGCCACGAGATGCCCTGGAGCGAGGCGCAGGAGACGACCATGTCGAAGAGGAGCGCGGCCTTGGTCGGCGCGCACGGGATGAAGCTCAGGTAGCGCGGGCTGTCGGCGGAGATGACCGCACGGGACAGCTCGTGGTCGTAGAGCTTGAGGACGTCCGCAGGATCGTTTCCGCGCTCGCCCAGCAGGCCTTCGAGCGCCCCGGACAGCTTCTCGCCGTCGCCGGGGTGGTCCAGCGGGACCGGGTCGTACTGCAGACGCTCCCGCATGTAGTCGAAGACCAGGTCGACCATGCGGGCGTCGTACTGGTGCATTCGCTCAGGGTGGGCCACGGGACGGTCCTTTGGTGACGGGTGTGGGGGGCATTGCAACCCTAGGCAGCGCACCCCCCGCCGGGCATGTCGGAATCCGGCAGCCCACGCAGGCAACCGGCGTGATCACCACCCCCGGCGCGGGATTCCTGCGCACCCCCGTACAGCCGCGCGAGTTTCTGCCGTCCGCAAGCGCGCGAGGATCAGCCGATGAGCCGGCTCAGCACCACCGTGCTGCGGCTGCGCTGCACGCCCGGCTCGCGGCGGATCCGCTCGATCACGGCCTCCAGATGCCGCATGTCGGCGGCCCGCAGGTGGACCAGCGCGTCCGGGTCGCCGGTGACCGTCCAGGCCGCGACGACCTCGGGGAACTGCCGCAGGGAGGAGAGGATCTCCTCCGGCGGCGTGCGCTCGCGGCAGAAGACCTCGACGAAGGCCTCCGTGTGCCAGTCCAGCGCCGCGGGATCGAGCACCACGGTGAAGCCGCGCACCACGCCGCGCTCGCGCAGCCGGTCGATCCGGCGCTTGACGGCCGTCGCGGACAGGTTCACCAGCAGACCGATCTCGGCGTACGAGGCGCGCCCGTCACGCCCGAGCAGCTCCAGCAGCCGACGGTCGGTGTCGTCGAGCGCGGCGGAGGGGCTGATCGGCGGCTGCGGGGCTGGCACGCACCCAGCTTTTCACAGGGCGGACCGATCAGGCGTTCGCCGGGTCCCCCGCCCCCGTGCCGACAACCGCATCGCCGTCCTGCAGCCGGTGGAGCAGCAGTCCGACGGCGACCGCCACCGCGCAGACCAGCCCGGCCACCAGCACCGACGGGGAGAACAGCACCGCCACCCCGGCCACCGGCAGCACCCACAGCGCGATCCCGCGCTTGGTGTGCCGCGAGTGCAGCGCCCAGACCGTGATCAGGTAGACCGCGGCCGGGACGGTCACCCCGAACGTGGCCGCCTGCGCGGAGATGTGGACCTTGCCGACGGCGTGCTCGACCGCCACCTCGATGCCCGCCCCGATCGCCGCGGCCGAGAGGAAGACGAAGTAGTGCCCGTAGCCCCAGGTGAAGGCCACCCGGTTGGACCTCAGGTGCTCCTCGACCGAGCGGGCGAAGTAGATCCACCAGGCGGAGAAGCAGATCAGCAGTCCGCCGACGGCGATCGGCAGCAGTTCGTGGAACGCCTGGTGCTCGTCCACCGCCGACTGCACCGCGACGGTCGCCGCCGAGACCGACTCCCCCAGCACGATCAGCGTGAAGCAGCCGTAGCGCTCGGCGATGTGCCCAGGGTGCCAGGCCGTCTCGGCGACCCGCTCGGCCACCACCGGCACCGCCAGGTCGGCGACCAGCCCGGGCAGGAGAGCCCAGCTCTTGTCCCCGGCCGGAACGTACACCAGCCAGAGCACCCAGTACACCTGCACCAACGCGACACCGACCGCGTACCGCGCGGCGGTTCTCCGCTGCGGCCCGGCGTTGGAGGCAGCCGCCCGCAGCCACTGCGCGACCAGCGCCACACGCATCACCACGTAGCCGGTGACGGTCACCGAGAAGTCCGAGTCCGCGAAGGCACGCGGCACGCCGGCGGCCAGGATCAGCGCGCCCACGATGATCACGAAGGTGGCGATCCGGTACGGCACGTCGTCGGTGTCGTAGGCGGAGGCGAACCAGGTGAAGTTCATCCAGGCCCACCAGATGGCGAAGAAGACGAAGAGGTATCCCGCGATCCCGTGCCGGACGTGTCCCTCCCCCAGCGCGCCGCCCAACTGCGCGCCCGCCTGGGCGACCGCGACGACGAAGCAGAGGTCGAAGAAGAGCTCCAGCGGCGTGGCGGCCCGGTGCTTCTCCTCCCGCCCGCGCGGACGCATCCGCCGCAGCGCTCCCGGCGCCGTCCCCGCTCCCGGCGCAGTCCCCGTTCCCGGCACCGTCCCCGATGTGTCGCCGACCCCCGCGCTCGGCTCCTCGCTCATCGCCGCGTACCCTCTCCTTCGCCACCCTGTGCGTCCGGTGTGTTCGAGCTGGTGCTTTTCTGCCGCTCTGTTCCCGCCAGACGATAAGGCAGGTCCGGGCCGCGCGACGGTAGCGCCGCAACGGCCACAGCGGGGTACGTCACATTGCCTCGGTGACCATCGCCACTGTGATCGGGGAGGGCTATCATAGATTGCGTCAGGTAGACGATAAGGCGGTCGGTCCCTCACCACCGCCGAACAGAAGGGCAGCAGCCCGTGACCACCACCACCGCGCCCGGGACGGGCGCCACCTTCGCCGAGCCCGGGGCGACTCCGCTGGCGCTGCTGCTTCTCGGCCGCGAGGCCGACACCGGCAGCGAGCGCGGCGTCGACTGCCCCGGCGAGCTGCCCGCCGCCTCCGACCCCGACCTGGTCGCGCGTGCCGCCGCCGCCAAGGCCGCGCTCGGCGACAAGGTCTTCATCCTGGGCCACCACTACCAGCGCGACGAGGTCATCCAGTTCGCCGACGTGACCGGCGACTCCTTCAAGCTGGCCCGCGACGCGGCGGCCCGCCCCGAGGCCGAGTACATCGTCTTCTGCGGCGTGCACTTCATGGCCGAGTCCGCGGACATCCTCACCGCCGAGCGCCAGCAGGTCGTCCTGCCGGACCTGGCCGCCGGCTGCTCGATGGCCGACATGGCCACCGCCGAGCAGGTCGCCGAGTGCTGGGACCAGCTGGTCGACGCGGGCGTGGCCGACAGCGTGGTGCCGGTCGCGTACATGAACTCCTCGGCCGACATCAAGGCCTTCACCGGTCGCCACGGCGGGACGATCTGCACCTCGTCCAACGCCAAGCGCGCCCTGGAGTGGGCCTTCGAGCAGGGTGAGAAGGTGCTCTTCCTGCCGGACCAGCACCTGGGCCGCAACACCGCCGTGCGCGACATGGGCCTCTCGCTCACCGACTGCGTCGTCTACAACCCGCACAAGCCGAACGGCGGCCTGACCACCGAGCAGCTGCGCGCGGCCAAGATGATCCTCTGGCGGGGCCACTGCTCGGTCCACGGCCGGTTCAGCCTGGACTCGGTCAACGAGGTCCGCGAGCGGGTCCCTGGCGTGACCGTGCTGGTGCACCCCGAGTGCAAGCACGAGGTCGTCGAGGCGGCCGACATGGTCGGCTCGACCGAGTACATCATCAAGGCGCTGGACGCCGCCGAGCCCGGCACCAAGTGGGCCATCGGCACGGAGCTCAACCTGGTCCGCCGCCTGGCCAAGGCGCACCCGGACAAGGAGATCGTCTTCCTCGACCGGAGCGTCTGCTTCTGCAGCACGATGAACCGGATCGACCTGCCGCACCTGGTCTGGGCGCTGGAGTCGCTGGTCGACGGCCGGGTCCCGAACGTGATCACGGTCGACCCGGAGACGGAGAAGTTCGCCAAGGCCGCGCTGGACCAGATGCTGGCCCTGCCGTAGGCAGCAGCAGGCGCGGGCAGCACGAAGGGGCGTGAGGCTACGGCCTCACGCCCCTTCGTCGTGTGCAACTAACCGGGGATCAGCCCGTCGGGCTTGAGCAGCGCGCGGACCTCCTCCACCGTCGCGTCCGCGTACGGAAGCGTGGCGTCCGAGGCGCCCAGATAGTCCTGGGCCACCGGCTCACCGCCGGACCGGACCGCGGCCAGGAGCTCGTTCAGGCGGAGCCGGAACTCCTCCTCGTGGCCGCTGTCCAGCGACGCGAGAACCGCGTTGTCCAGCGCGTTGAGGTGGTCGACCAGGGAGTCGGGCACCTCGTACTGGCCCTCCGTCAGGATCCTTACGATCATGGCGGCTCTCCCTACTTGTCGAAGCGGGGCTGGTCCTGCGGGGTGGCGTCCTGCTGCCCCTGCTCGATCGCCGGGGTCGGCGTCGAACCACCGGTGAGCTCGGCCTTCATCCGGGCCAGCTCAAGCTCGACGTCACTGCCCGCGGACATGGCGTCCAGCTCGGCGGAGATGTCGTCCTTGCGCAGACCGCTGGGGTCGTCGAGCGCGCCGCTGGCAAGCAGCTCGTCGATCGCACCCGCACGGGCCTGCAGCTGGGCCGTCTTGTCCTCGGCCCGCTGGATCGCCAGGCCGACGTCGCCCATCTCCTCCGAGATGCCCGAGAACGACTCGGCGATCTGGGTCTGCGCCTGCGCGGCGCTGTACTGGGCCTTGATGGTCTCCTTCTTCGTACGGAAGGCGTCCACCTTGGCCTGCAGCCGCTGGGAGGCGAGCGTCAGCTTCTCCTCCTCGCCCTGCAGCTGCTGGTACTGGACCTCCAGGTCCTGCACCTGCTGCTGGATGCCGGAGCGGCGGGTCAGCGCCTCCCGGGCCAGGTCCTCACGACCCAGCGACAGCGCCTTGCGGCCCTGCTCCTCCAGCTTTGCGGACTGCTGCTGCAGCTGGGTGAGCTGCAGTTCCAGCCGCTTGCGGCTGGTCGCGACATCCGCCACCCCACGACGCACCTTCTGCAGCAGTTCGAGCTGCTTCTGGTACGAGTAGTCCAGCGTCTCGCGCGGATCCTCCGCACGATCCAAGGCCTTGTTCGCCTTGGCGCGGAAGATCATCCCCATCCGCTTCATGATTCCGTCGCTCATGGGCTTCGCGCGCCCCCTTCTCGGACCTGCCGGTTTCTCGTACCAAGCCTACGGGTCGCGCGGCCTTCACCGCAGCGGTCCGCGCTGCAACAAGACTGCTACAGCGAAAACAGTCCAGGCCTCATCCGTGGGGCTGATTGTTCCGGTGGGATCCACTACCCGGGGGGCTGGGGAATACACCCGTTCACCACGTACTCTTGCTGTTGTGTTCCGACGAAGCTCCCAGGATGCCCCCGCCGACGCCGTGACGCTCGACAAGAGCGACGACGCCGAGGCGGCAGAGGCGGACGTTCCCAGCGCCGAGGCCAAGAAGGGCCGCCCCACGCCCAAGCGCAGCGAGGCCGAGGCGAACCGCCGCGGCCGCGCCTACGTGCCGCCGGACCGCAAGGCCAGCGCGCGCAAGTCTCGCGAGGCCAACCGCAGCGACCGGGACAAGACCATGCTGGCGCTGCGCGGCGAGGCCGACGCCAAGTACCTCCCGGCCCGTGACCGCGGCCCGGTGCGCGCGTTCGTCCGCGACTACTTCGACTCGCGCTTCACGGTGCTGGAGTTCTTCCTGCCGTTCGCGGTCGTCTTCATGGTGCTGGCGTTCTTCCGCTCCCCCGCGGCCGTCGAGCTGATCTACGTCCTGTGGCTGGCGTTCCTGGTCGCCGTCGTGATCCAGATGCTGTGGCTGGCGACCCGGCTGCGCAAGGAGCTCGCCACCCGCTTCCCGGGCCAGAACACCAGGGGCGCCCTCGCCTACGGCCTCATGCGCTCGATGAACCTGCGCCGGATGCGTCTGCCCAAGCCGGCCGTCAAGCGCGGACAGAGGCCCTGACCGGACACCCGGGCTACCCCGGGTACTCCTACTCGCCGCTCGAGCCGCGTCCGGGAACGGACGACTCGACGATGGTGCTGCCCGCCCAACGGACCCTCCCGTCGGGCGGGCAGGCTGGTTTCACGCCGGGATCGGCCTCCTGGCTGGCCAAGCTCGGCGGGCTGCGCAACGTGGTCCGTCAGGAGCTGGTCACCCGCCAGCTGACCGAGCAGCTGCACGACCGGTTCGGCCCGGACGCCCGGCTGCGGGTACTGGACGCGGGCTGCGGCCAGGGCACCCAGCTGCTCCGCCTGGCCCGGGACGGCCACCAGGTCACCGGCCTGGACCCGGATCCCGGCACCCTCGCCGCCGCCCAGCAGGCGCTCACCCGGGAACCGCTCGCGGTCCAGGCCCGGGTACGGCTGCTGCAGGGCGAGGGCGGCGACTGCGGCCGATGGTTCGGCCCGGCCAGCTTCGACGTCGTGCTCTGCCACGGCGTGCTGATGTACCTGCCCGACCCGGAACCGCTGCTGGCCGCGCTGGCCCGGGTGCTGGCGCCCGGCGGGCTGCTGTCCGTGCTGGCCCGCAACGGCGACGCCCTGGCGCTCCGTCCCGGCCTGGCCGGGGACTGGGGAGCCGCTCTGGCCGCCTTCGACGACGACGCCTACACCAACCGCCTCGGCCTGCCGACCCGCGCCGACCGCCGTGCCGTGCTCGCCCGCACCCTGGCCGAGCTGGACGTCCCGGTGCAGGCCTGGTTCGGCGTCCGGGTCTTCACCGACCAGGCCGACGACGACGCGCCGCTGCCGTCCGGGCCGGAACTCTCCTTACTCCTCGACGCCGAGGACCGGGCCGGCCGCACCGACCCCTACCGCCGCGTCGCCGCCCTGCTGCACCTGGTGGGCGTGCGGCCGTAGCGCTTCGATCCGGGGTCGGGTCATGGAGTCGGGGCCCCTGAGTTGGAGTCGGGGCCCCTGAGTTCGGGTCAGGCCATGGAGTTAAGGTCAGGCCATGGAGTTTCGTCACTTGGGCCGTAGCGGCCTGGTCATCAGCGAGATCGCCTACGGCAACTGGCTCACCCACGGCTCCCAGGTCGAGGAGGACGCGGCGACCGCCTGCGTCCACGCCGCCCTGGACGCGGGCATCACCACCTTCGACACCGCCGACGTCTACGCCGCCACCCGCGCCGAGGCCGTCCTCGGCCGCGCGCTCAAGGGGCAGCGCCGCGAGGGCCTGGAGGTCTTCACCAAGGTCTACTGGCCGACCGGTCCCGGCAAGAACGACCGCGGCCTGAGCCGCAAGCACATCATGGAGTCGATCGACGGCTCGCTGCGCCGTCTGCAGACCGACTACGTCGACCTCTACCAGGCCCACCGCTTCGACGTGGCGACGCCGCTGGAGGAGACCATGGTCGCCTTCGCCGACGTCGTCCACTCCGGCAAGGCCCACTACATCGGCGTCTCCGAGTGGACCGCCGACCAGATCCGCGCCGCCCACGGGCTCGCCCGCGAGCTGCGGATCCCGCTGGTCTCCTCGCAGCCGCAGTACTCCGCGCTGTGGCGGGTCATCGAGGCCGAGGTCGTCCCGACCTGCGAGGAGCTGGGCATCGGTCAGATCGTCTGGTCCCCCATCGCCCAGGGCGCGCTGACGGGCAAGTACCTGCCCGGCGCCGAGCCCCCGGCGGGCTCCCGCGCCACCGACGACAAGGGCGGCGCGAACATGATCTCCCGCTGGCTGCGGGACGACGTGCTGGAGCGGGTCCAGCTGCTCCAGCCGCTCGCCGCCGAGGCCGGTCTGACGCTGGCTCAGCTCGCGGTGGCCTGGGTGCTGCGGAACGCGAACGTCTCGGCGGCGATCGTCGGCGCCTCGCGTCCCGAGCAGGTCGCCGAGAACGTCAAGGCCGCGGGCGTGAAGCTGGACGCCGAGCTGGTCAAGCGGATGGACGAGATCCTCGCCCCGGTCGCGGAGTTCGACCCGGCGAAGACCCTCGAGAACTCCCCGCAGGCGCGCCCGTAACAAGCGCGAGGAGCCCGCCCCCGGCACGTGGCGAGGGCGGGCTCCCACACGTCAGTTCACTGCTCGCCTCACTGCTCGCCGGAGTGCAGGCTCATCGGGCCGTAGATCTTCCGGCTGTCCTCGAACAGCACGACCTGGTCGACACCGTCGGACAGCAGGTCCTTCCAGGACTCGCCGATCCAGGTCTCCGCGTCGCCCTGGGTGGGGAACTCCTCGGTCCCGTTCGGCGCGGTGACCGCGGACCCGTCGGTCTTCTCGAACCGCCACGTCCACACCATGCTGGGCTCCCTTCCGCACCTGATCACATCTCGGACAGGACAGTACCCAGAAAGTCGCTGCCGAGCCGTCGTGCCGCAGAATGACGCCGTGAGGATCTTCAAGGAGCGAACAGCCGACGGGGCCACACGGATCGGCATTGCCTGGGGGCAACGCGCGCACACGCTCCCGCCGCAGCGGACGCTGCTGCTGGGCGGCGCCCGCTCCGGCAAGTCCTCGCTCGCCGAGCGACTGCTGCTCGCCGACGGCCGTGACACGCCAGGCGGCGTCACCTACGTCGCCACCGCCGGACGCCGCGAGGGCGACGCCGAGTGGGCCGAGCGGATCGACCTGCACCGGGCCCGCCGCCCCGACCACTGGCGCACCGTCGAGACCTGCGAGCTGGCCCCGCTGCTCGCCGAACCCGCCCACGCCGGGTCGCTGCTGGTCGACTGCCTGGCACTCTGGCTGACCGACGCCATGGACCGGGTCGGCGCCTGGGACGACGCCACCTGGTACGCGACCGGCGAGAAGCAGCTGCGCGAGCGCACCGCCGAGCTGGTCGCCGCGCTGCGTGAGAGCCGCCGCCGGGTCGTCGCGGTCAGCAACGAGGTGGGCAGCGGCGTCGTCCCGGCCACCCCCTCCGGCCGCCGGTTCCGCGACGAGCTGGGCCGCCTCAACGCCGCGTTCGCCGCCGAGTGCGCGGACGTGCGGCTCGTGGTGGCGGGCCGCTCGCTGCCGCTGGCACGGGGCTGAAGGCGGGGACTGACCGGGCCTTCTCGCTGACGGGGCCGCCGCTGGTGACTGACTGGACCTTCGCACTGACGGCTCCGCCGCCAGTGACGGTAACGTTCCGCGCGTGAGCACCTTCGACCTCGACGAGTTCTCCGCGCAGGTGGCGCGCCCCGACGACGAGTACCGCCTGGCCGCGGAGCAGCGTTTCGACGCGCTGGACCTGCCGCACGGCGCGCTCGGCGAGCTGCAGGACCTGGCCGGCTGGCTGGCCGCGGTCCAGGCCCGCGTCCCGACGCGGCCGATCAGCCAGGCCAAGGTGCTGGTCTTCGCCGCCGACCACGGCATCGCCTCGCTCGGCGTCTCCGCCCTCCCGCCGGGCACCACCGCCCGCAGGGTCCGCGAGGTGCTGGACGGCACCGCGCCGGTCAGTGTGTTGGCCCGTCAGTTCGGCGCCCAGGTGCGCGTGGTGGACATGGCCGTCGACGCGGAGGAGGGCGTGTTCCCCGCGGAGGTGAGCCGCCACCGGATCCGGCGCGGCTCGGGCCGGATCGACGTCGAGAACGCGCTGACCCGCGAGGAGGCCGAGCGCGCCTTCGCCGTCGGCGTCGCGCTCGCCGACGAGGAGGCCGACTCCGGCACCGACCTGGTGGTCCTCGGCGACCTCGGCGTCGGCTCGACCACCGTCGCCTCGGTCCTGATCGGCGTGCTGTGCGGCACCGACGCCGCCGCCGTCACCGGTCGCGGCTCGGGCATCGACGACAGGGTGTGGATGGTCAAGTGCGCCGCCATCCGCGACTCGCTGCGCCGGGCGCGTCCGGTGCTGGCCGACCAGATCGACCTGCTGGCCGCCGTCGGCGGCGCGGACTTCGCGGCGATGGCGGGCTTCCTGCTGCAGTGCGCGATGCGGCGGGTCCCGGTGCTGCTGGACGGGGTGGTGTCCACCGCGTGCGCGCTGGTCGCGCAGCGGGTCGCGTTCCGCGCCCCGGAGTGGTGGCGTGCCGGGCAGCTCACCGGCGAACCCGCCCAGGCGAAGGCGTACGAGCGGATGAGCATCACGCCGCTCCAGCAGCAGCGGGTGGCCGCCGGTGGCGGCGCGGGCGCGCTGATGGCGCTGCCGCTGCTGCGCGGCGCCGCCGCGCTGCTGGCCGAACTGCCGCTGCCGGAGCCGGAGCCGGTTGCCAAGCCCGCCGAGGTTGCCGAGCCGGTCACCCCCGCCGACGAGGCCTGACCATCTTGTTCACGGCCTTGTTCACCGCCTTGTTCGACGCACTGCGCTTCTCCTTCGGCACGCTCTCCGTGCTGCCCGTCCGGGTCACCCGCTGGGACCGGCCCACGGCGGGGCGCGCGATACTCCTCGCCCCGCTGGTGGGGCTGGTGCTGGGCGGCGTCGCCGCCGCCCTGGCCACCGCACTGGCGTGGGCGCATGCCGGACCGTTGCTCGCCGCCGTCGCGGGCGTGTCCGTGCTCGCCGCGTCGACGCGCGGGCTGCATCTGGACGGCCTGGCCGACGTCGCGGACGGCCTGGGCAGCAACCGCCCGCCCGAGGCGGCGCTGAAGATCATGAAGGCCTCGGACATCGGGCCCTTCGGCGTGCTGGTGCTGCTGCTGACCCTGCTGGCCCAGGTCGCGGCACTGGCCCGGTGCTTCGAACTCGGCCTGGCCGACGGCGCGTTCGGCGTGCTGCTGGCCGCGGTCACCGCCCGGACCGCGCTGCTGCGCGGCTGTCAGGTCGGCGTCCCGTCCGCGCGGCCCGACGGACTCGGCGCGATGGTGGCCGGGACCGTGCCGCGCCGACAGGGCGCCTCGGTGGCGGCGCTGACCCTCGTCGTGCTCGGACTGGTGGCCTACGGCATCGCCCGTACGGGTGACAACGGACTGCCGCTGGCGCTGGGCACGGGCCTCGCGGTGGTGGCCGGACTCGCCGTCGCCTCCCTGCTGCTGACGCACTGCGTGCGCCGTTTCGGTGGAATCACAGGAGATGTCCTGGGTGCGATGGTTGAGTCCGCTGCCACCGGCACGCTCATTGTGTGGGTGCTTTTCGCAGCTGCCACCCCGTAGCGGGGTGCTGTCTCGAAATTGGGGCCTCCTGGGCGGTCTCAGGGCCCACCATGCGGACTACCATGCCAGTGGCCGGTCCGTTTCCCACCCGTAGCGCACCGGACACTTATCTCCGACAGAACAGGACGCATTTCCGTGACTGCAGTGTCATTGAGCACCTCCACGGCCGCCGCGCTGCGCGCGGACGCCGTCGTCGTGGCCGTGGCGAAGGGCCCCAAGGGCCTCGTGCTGGCCCCCGGCGCCGAGGCGGTCGACGAGGCGTTCGAGGGCAGGCTCGCCGAGGTCCTCACCACCGTGGGCGCGACCGGTGCCGAGGGCGAGGCCGTCAAGGTCCCCGCGGCGGCCGGGATCAAGGCTCCGCTGGTGCTGGCCGTGGGCCTGGGCGAAGCCACCGACGGCTCCTACGACGCCGAGGCGCTGCGCGCCGCCGCCGGTGTCGCCGCCCGCACGCTGGCCGGCTCCAAGAAGGCCGCCTTCGCGCTTCCGGTCGCCGACGCGGACGCGGCGGGCGCGGTCGCACTCGGCGCGGTGCTCGGCACCTACGAGTACACCGCCACCCGTAACGTCGCCGCCGACGCCAAGGGCTCGCTGGGCGAGATCGCCATCGTCGGCACCAAGCGTGGCGACAAGGCGGTCAAGGCCGCCGTCGAGCGCGCCACGGTGCTGGGCGAGGAGATGAACCGCACCCGCGACCTGGTGAACCTGCCCCCGAACGACCTCTTCCCGAAGACCTTCGCCGAGCGGGTCGTCACGGCGGGCAAGGAGTACGGCCTCAAGGTCGAGGTGCTCGACGAGAAGGCGCTGACCAAGGGCGGCTTCGGCGGCATCCTCGGCGTCGGCATCGGCTCCGAGCACGGTCCGCGCCTGGTCAAGATCGCCTACACCCACCCGAAGGCCAAGACCTCGCTCGCCTTCGTCGGCAAGGGCATCACCTACGACTCGGGCGGCATCTCGCTCAAGCCGGCCGGCCACAACGAGACCATGAAGTGCGACATGGCCGGTGCCGGCGCCGTCTTCGGCGCCGTGGTGGCCGCGGCCCGTCTGGGCCTCCAGGTCAACGTCACCGGCTGGCTGGCGCTGGCCGAGAACATGCCGTCGGGCACGGCCACCCGCCCCGGCGACGTGCTGCGGATGTACGGCGGCAAGACCGTCGAGGTGCTCAACACCGACGCCGAGGGCCGCCTGGTACTCGCCGACGCCATCGTCCGCGCGGGCGAGGAGAAGCCGGACACCATCGTCGACGTGGCCACCCTGACCGGCGCGATGATGATGGCCCTGGGCAGCCGCACCTTCGGCATCATGGCCAACGACGACGAGCTGCGCGCGACCGTGCACACCCTGGCCGAGGCCGCGGGCGAGCCGGCCTGGCAGATGCCGCTCCCGGCGCACCTGCGCAAGGGCATGGACACCGGCGTGGCCGACCTCGCCAACATGGGCGAGCGGATGGGCGGCGGCCTGGTCGCCGGCCTCTTCCTCAAGGAGTTCGTCGCCGACGGCATCACCTGGGCCCACCTGGACATCGCCGGCCCGGCCTTCAACGAGGCCGCCCCCTTCGGCTACACGCCCAAGGGCGGGACCGCCACGGCCGTCCGCACCCTGGTCGCCCTGGCCGAGCACGCGGCAGGCTGATCACGCGGCCGACCAGCACGCAGTCGGCCATCACGCAGTCGGCTGATCACGCGCTATACCAGCCGGTAACCGGCGGTGGACCTCGCCCACACGTTCGCCATCAGCGAACACGGGCGGAGGTCCTCCGCCGGTCCGGCCGGGGCCCCGGGTGACCTGGGCCCCTTTCTCAGGCCGGAATTCCCCTACCGACCTGCGGAAACAGACATTTCCGAGCGAGCCGCCCGGTCCGCCGCACCTGATTCGCCCTGTCCACACCGTGGCCCGGTCCATCACCACCAGGCAACAAGTGCGAGGATGTATCTCCGGCACGACGGGTCTCCCCACAAGGGAGCACCACACCCGGCCGGCGATCGACCGGGAGCATCCGCACCCTTTGCATGGAGGACGTGACGTGGCGAACGACGCCAGCACCGTTTTCGACGTTGTCATTCTCGGAGGCGGAAGCGGCGGTTACGCCGCGGCGCTGCGAGCGGCCCAGCTGGGTCTGCAGGTCGCCCTGATCGAGAAGAACAAGCTGGGCGGCACCTGCCTGCACCAGGGCTGCATCCCGACCAAGGCGCTGCTCCACGCCGGCGAGGTTGCCGACCAGACCCGCGAGGCCGCGGGCTTCGGCGTCAAGGCCGTCTTCGAGGGCATCGACATCAACGCCGTGCACGCCTACAAGGACGGCGTCATCTCCGGCCTCTACAAGGGCCTGCAGGGCCTGGTCGCCAGCCGGAAGATCACCTACATCGAGGGCGAGGGCCGCCTCTCCTCCCCGACCTCGGTCGACGTCAACGGCCAGCGCGTGACCGGCCGCCACATCGTGCTGGCCACCGGCTCCGTGCCGAAGTCCCTGCCGGGCCTGGCCATCGACGGCAACCGGGTCATCTCCTCCGACCACGCGCTGACGCTGGACCGCGTGCCGAAGTCCGCCATCGTCCTCGGCGGCGGCGTGATCGGCGTCGAGTTCGCCTCGGTCTGGAAGTCCTTCGGCGCCGAGGTCACCATCATCGAGGCGCTGCCGCACCTGGCCCCGCTCGAGGACGAGAACTCCTCGAAGCTGCTGGAGCGCGCCTTCCGCAAGCGCGGCATCAAGTTCGAGCTGGGCGCCCGCTTCGCGGGGGTCGAGTACACCGAGACCGGTGTCCGCGCCTCGCTGGAGAACGGCAAGCAGGTCGAGGCCGAGATCATGCTCGTCGCCGTCGGCCGCGGCCCGGTCTCGTCCGGTCTCGGCTACGAGGAGGCCGGGGTCGCCATGGACCGCGGCTACGTCCTGGTCGACGAGTACTGCCAGACCAACGTGCCCACCATCTCCGCGGTCGGCGACCTGATCCCGACCCTGCAGCTGGCCCACGTCGGCTTCGCCGAGGGCATCCTGGTCGCCGAGCGCATCGCCGGCCAGAAGGTCGTCCCGATCGACTACGACGGCGTGCCGCGCGTGACCTACTGCAACCCCGAGGTCGCCTCCGTCGGCATCACCGAGGCCAAGGCCAAGGAGCTGTACGGCGACGACAAGGTCGTCACCGCCAAGTTCAACCTGGCCGGCAACGGCAAGAGCAAGATCCTCAAGACCGCCGGCGAGATCAAGCTGGTCCAGGTCAAGGACGGTGCCGTGGTCGGCGTCCACATGGTCGGCGAGCGCATGGGTGAGCAGGTCGGCGAGGCCCAGCTGATCTACAACTGGGAGGCCCTGCCCGCCGAGGTCGCGCAGCTGATCCACGCGCACCCGACCCAGAACGAGGCCCTCGGCGAGGCCCACCTCGCGCTGGCGGGCAAGCCGCTGCACAATCACGACTGACCTCCCCTCGCACACGCCAATCATCCGTACGCACCACAAGGAGCAACTGAAACCATGGCGGTCTCAGTAACACTGCCCGCACTCGGCGAGAGCGTGACCGAGGGCACCGTCACCCGTTGGCTCAAGGCCGAGGGCGAGCGCGTCGAGGTCGACGAGCCCCTGCTCGAGGTCTCCACCGACAAGGTCGACACCGAGATCCCGGCCCCCGCGTCCGGCATCCTGGCCTCGATCAAGGTCGGCGAGGACGAGACGGTCGAGGTCGGTTCCGAGCTGGCCATCATCGACGACGGCACCGGCGCCCCGGTCCCGGCGGCGGCCCCGGCCGCTGCCGCCCCCGTCGAGACCCCGGCCCCCGCGCCGGTCGCCGCCGCGCCCGCTCCGGCTGCCGCACCGGCCGGTGGCGCCACCGGCACCGACGTCACCCTGCCCGCCCTGGGCGAGTCGGTGACCGAGGGCACCGTCACCCGCTGGCTCAAGTCGGTCGGCGACACCATTGCCGTCGACGAGCCGCTGCTCGAGGTCTCCACCGACAAGGTCGACACCGAGATCCCGGCCCCGGTCGGCGGTGTGCTGCTGGAGATCCTGGTCGGCGAGGACGAGACCGCCGAGGTCGGCGCCCGTCTGGCCGTCATCGGCGCTCCGGGTGCCGCCCCGGCTCCGGCGGCCCCGGCCGCTCCGGCTGCTCCGGCCGCCGCCCCGGCCCCGGTCGCGCCTGCTGCCCCGGTGGCCCCGGCTCCGGTCGCGCCTGCTGCTCCGGTCGCCCCGGCTCCCGTCGCCGCTCCGGTTCCGGCTGCTGCCCCGGCCCCCGTCGCCCCGGCCGCGCCGGTCGCCGCCCCCGTCGCTGCCGCCCCGGCCGCCGCGGAGGCATCCGACGCCTACGTGACCCCGCTGGTCCGGAAGCTCGCCGCCGAGAACGGCATCGACCTGAACGCCGTCAAGGGCACCGGCGTCGGTGGCCGCATCCGTAAGCAGGACGTGCTGGCCGCCGCCGAGGCCGCCCGCGCCACCGTGGCTGCCCCCGCCGCCGCGACCGGTGCCCGCAAGGCCCCGACGACCATCGCCGCCGCGTCCCCGCTGCGTGGTCAGACCGTCAAGATGACCCGCATGCGCAAGGTCATCGCCGACAACATGGTCAAGGCGCTGCAGACCGCCGCGCAGCTGACCACGGTCGTCGAGGTCGACGTCACCAACATCATGCGTCTGCGCGAGCAGGCCAAGGGCGGCTTCGCCGCCCGTGAGGGTGTCAAGCTCTCGCCGATGCCGTTCTTCGTGAAGGCCGCCGCCGAGGCGCTCAAGGCGCACCCGGTCGTCAACGCCTCCATCAACGACGACGACACGATCACGTACCACGCGGTCGAGAACATCGGTATCGCCGTCGACACCGAGCGTGGCCTGATGGTCCCGGTCATCCACGACGCGGGCGACCTCAACATCGCCGGCATCGCCAAGAAGACCGCCGACCTGGCCGCCCGTACCCGCGACAGCAAGGTCACCCCGGACGAGCTGTCCGGCGGCACCTTCACCGTCACCAACACGGGCTCGCGCGGCGCGCTGTTCGACACCCCGATCTTCACGCCGCCGCAGGTCGCGATCCTCGGCATCGGCGCGACGGTCAAGCGCCCGGTCGTCATGGAGACCGAGGAGCTGGGCACCACCATCGCCGTCCGCGACATGGTGTACCTGGCCCTCTCCTACGACCACCGGATCGTGGACGGCGCCGACGCCGCCCGCTTCCTGGGCACGCTCAAGGCCCGCCTCGAGGAGGGCGCGTTCGAGGGCGACCTCGGGCTGTGATCCCCTCGCCCTGAGACGTGTCACGGGTTGACACTCGTCACGGGCTTCGCGCCGTGGGCCCCGCTCCCCGTTCCGGGAGGCGGGGCCCACGGCGTTTCGCGTGCGGTCCGGGCTGCCGACCGCGATGCTGGTGGTCGTGATGGACGAGACGGACTTCTGGCTCCTGATCGACGAGACCCGGGACGCGTCCCAGGGCGATCCCGTCGACCACGCCGACCTACTGGTCGAACGTCTGGTCGGGCTGACGCCCGACGAGGTGATCGACTTCGCCCGGCTCTTCGAGGCACGGATGGCCCGCGCGTGGCGCACCGACCTGTGGGGCGCCGCCGACCTGCTGCTGGGCGGCGCGGGCGAGGACGCCTTCGAGTTCTTCTGCGCCTGGCTGATCGGCCAGGGCCGCGAGGTCTTCGAGGGCGCGCTGGCCGACCCCGACGAGCTGGCCGACCTCCTCCCCGACTTCGACGAGGACGAGGACGGCGACGCCGAGGAGCTCGGCTACGCCGGTGACCGCGCCTACGAGCAGCTCACCGGCCTGCACATCCCCGATCTCGGCCGTCGCGCCAAAGACCCGGTCGGCACCGACTTCGACTTCGACGACGCCCGGGTCATGGAGCAGCGCTATCCGCGCCTGTGGGAGCGGTACGGGGGCTGAGGGCAGGGCCGAGGGCGGCGTTGAGCCCACGCCGCAGTTCAGCCGCGTCCGGCGGGTTGGCGCCCGCCCGGGCGACGGTGATCGCGGCGGCCGTGGTCGCCAGCTCCAGCAGGGCGGTCAGCGTCGCCGTGTCGGGTTCCGTGACGTCGCAGGCGGCCAGCCCGTGCAGGACGGCCGCCATGAACGGGTCCCCCGCACCGACCGTGTCCACCACCGGCGTCGGTCGGGCTTCCACGGAAACCGCGCGCTCCCCCGCGTACGCCGCCGCGCCGGCTGCGCCGCGGGTGACGAGCACGAACTTCGCGCCCGCCGCCGACCAACGCGCCGCCACCTCCGCCTCGGTGGCGCCCGGGTAGAGCCACGCCAGGTCCTCGTCACTCGCCTTCACCACGTGCGCCGCCGCCACGCAGCGCTCGACGCGGGTCAGCGCCGCGTCCCGGTCGCCGATCAGCGTGGGCCGTACGTTCGGGTCGTAGCTGACCACGGCCCCGCGCTCGCGCAGGGCCCGGACCAGCGCCAGCGCGGCGTCCGCGCCCGGTTCCGCGACGGAGGCGATCGAGCCCAGGTGCACGTGGTGCGGCGGCTCGGGCAGGGCGGCCAGGAGCGTCTCCGGGTCGACGTGCCGCAACGTCCAGGCGATGTCGAAGGCGTACGAGGCCCGGCCCGCCTCGTCCAGCGAGACGATGGCTGACGGAGTGTCAATACCCTGCTGTCCGTCGTCGAGCAAGGTGACACCCGCCGAGGTGAGGTGGGCGCGGATCAGGTCGCCGAGCGAGTCCGCGCCGAGCTGGGTCAGCAGCGCGGGGCGGTGCCCGAGCCGGCCCAGCCCGTAGGCGACGTTGGCGGGACTGCCACCGGGATGCGCCACGTCCCGCCGCCCCGGGCTCCGGACGATGTCGGCGACGCTCTCGCCGATCACCAGAAATCTCGACCCCGGAAGAGCGCTCACAGCTCGATCCCCATCAGCACGTCGTCGACGTAGGCACCCGCCAACAGGAACTCACCCGGCTGGACCCCGGTCACGGTGAATCCGGCCTTCTCGTAGAGCGACCGGGCCACCGAGTTGCCGCCCAGGACCCGGAGCGTCACTCGCCGGGCGCCCTCCTCGCGGGCTTTCAGCAGGGCGGCGTCGAGCAGGCGGTGGCCGAGCCCGTGCCCGCGCGCCTCGGGCGCGACCAACAGCCCCTGGATCGCCCGGATATGCGCGTTGCTGGTCAGCGGCGTCGGCGGCAGCACCCGCACCCAGCCGACGATCCGGCCGTCCAGTTCGGCGACCAGCATGTGCTCCGGCTGATGCCGCTCGTCGCGGAACGCCGTGCTGTCCGGCAGCGGCGGGTCGGGACGCTCCGAGACCTCGGACTCCGGCGACCAGCAGCGGTACTCCAGCGCGTAGACCTCGTACCCGTCGGCCGCCACCGCCGGACGGAGGACGAGGCGGGCGGTGACGCGGCCGGTGTGAGCGTCACGGCCCTCCGCCCCGTGGTCAGCCGCGTGGCGAACTCCGCCGCCGGCCGCGCCACCTTCAGCCGCGTCGCCTTCAGCCACGTCGCTTTCAGCCGCGCCGCCTGCGAATTCTCCGGTTCCCATGGCGGGAGCCTACGCGGTCCTTACCGGCCCGCCTGATTGAATGTCGGCATGCGCATCGCGGTCACCGGCTCGACCGGGCTCATCGGCTCCGCACTGGTCCGCTCGCTGCTGGACGACGGACACGAGGTGGTCCGCATCGTCCGGCGGGAGCCGCAGGAGCGTGCCGACGGCAGCGTCGAGGTCCGCTGGAACCCTCCCCTGCGCGCCATCGACCGCACGGGCCTGATCGGCGTCGACGCGGCCGTCCATCTGGCCGGCGCCGGAGTCGGCGACCACCGCTGGACGGCCTCCTACAAGCGGAAGATCCACGACAGCCGGCTCCTCGGCACCGCGACGCTCGCCGACGCCCTGGCCGGGCTGCCGCAGCCGCCGCGTGTCCTGGTGTCCGGCTCCGCGGTCGGCTACTACGGCCAGACCGGGGACGCCGTCATCGACGAGTCCGCGCCGGCCGGCGGGGACTTCCTGGCCCGGGTCTGCGTCGGGTGGGAGGCGGCCACCGCGCCCGCCGCCGACGCCGGGATCCGGGTCGCCCACGCCCGCACCGGGCTGGTCGTCGGCAGCGGCGGCGGGGCGTTCGCCCGGCTGTTCCCGCTGTTCAAGCTGGGCCTCGGCGGACGGCTCGGCGACGGTCGGCAGTACTGGAGCTTCATCTCGCTGCGCGACGAGGTGGCGGCGTTGCGCCATCTGATCGACACCCAGGGCCTGTCCGGTCCGTTCAACCTGACCGCTCCGGTTCCGGTCACCAACGCCGAGGTGACCGCGGCGCTGGGTCGGGTGCTGCGCCGCCCCACCGTCTTCGCGGTGCCGGAGTTCGCCCTCAAGGCGGTGCTGGGCGACATGGCGGTCGAGGTGGTGGGCAGTCACCGCTGCGTCCCCACCCGGCTGTTGGACTCGGGCTTCCGGTTCGCGCACACCACCGTCGACCAGGCGATCCAGGCCGCGCTGTAGGTCGCCTCCTGTCAGATCCCGCGCAGCCGTCCCGCGCCCGGGCGCAGGTAGACCGCCCAGGTGACCGCGAAGCAGCCGGCGTGGCCGCGTCCACCGCGGTGCCGAACTGCTGCGGGAACTGCACCTGGAGCACCTGCGCGGAGGTGAAGCCGAATCCGATGAACGAGCAGAAGCTGCCGATGCAGAGCAGCGCCATGACCCCGGCTGTGCGGCTCGCGGACGACCTCGCGCAGCGCGCCACGCCGGCTCGTGCACTCGCGGGCGCAGCCGGCTACCGCCGCCTTGAGCTTGTGCGGGGAGCGCAACCCCGGTAGCGCAGCTCCAGTTCGATCGCCAGCCCGACCGAGCCTGGACGCCGTAGCGGCACCAGGTCTCCCCGGCACACGGGTTCGCTAACGCCGACGTGATGGCCGGGCAACCTCCCGGTAACGAGCCGGCCTGAGTCTGCGTTCATGGGCACTGCACCACCTGCTTCAGAACCATCGACTCGTTCGGAACCATCGCCTGCTCCTTCGGCGGCACCGTGTGCGTCTCCGGCGGCACCGTCTGCTGACGGCTTCGCCGGGATGGGTCCGCTGACCGGGTTCACCGTCGGCGTCACCGCCGCGCGCCGAGGCGACAAGCTGGTCGCGCTGCTGACGCGACGCGGTGCGCGGGTGGTGGAGGCCCCCGTCCTCCCGCTGGAGGACGACGTGGCACTGCGGCGCGCCACGGAGCAGTGCCTGACCGCGCCGTTGGACTACGTCGTCGCCACGACCGGCGTCGGCTGGCGCGGCTGGATGAGCGCCGCCGACGGCTGGGGACACGGTGCAGACCTGGCCGCCGCCTGCCGCGACGCGGTGGTGCTGACCCGCGGCCCGAAGGCGACCGAAGCGGTCCGGGCCAGCGGCTTGGACGAGGCCTGGTCCCCGACCACCGAGGCCACCGACGAGCTGCTGACCTGGCTGTTGGCCCGTCCCCTGGCCGGTCGCCGGATCGCGGTGCAGGAACACGGCCTGCCCCTCGACACGTTCGCCGCCGCACTGCGCGAGCGTGGCGCGGAGGTGGTCTCCGTCCCCGTCTACCGATGGGCCCCACCGGAGGACCCGGCCTCGGTCCGACGGCTCGTCGAGCAGACCGTCCGCCGCGAGATCCACGCCCTGACCTTCACCAGCGCCCCGGCGATCACCGCCTTCCTGGAAACCGCCGCGGCCGAGGGCCTGCGCGAGCTGACCCTGGAAGCGATGCGGGCGGACGTGCTCTCACTCTGCGTCGGCCCGGTCTGCGCCAGACCGCTGCTGGAGGCCGACCTGCCGGTGGTCTGGCCCGAGCGGGGCCGGCTCGGCGCGATGGTCCGCACCCTCACCGAGGTGCTGCCCGCCCGCAGTCGCCGGCACCTCAAGCTCGGCGGACGCGAACTGGTGCTGCAGGGCAGCGTGTTGCTGGTCGACGGCGAGAGCTACTGGCTCTCCCCCAAGGGCGCCGCCCTGCTGCGTACGCTCGCCGAACATCCCGGCTGGGTGCTCAGCCGCGCCGAACTGCTGCGCCGCGCCTGGGCCGACTCCGACGCCGACGAGCACGCGGTCGAGGCCGCCGTGGCCCGGCTGCGCGCCGCCCTCGGTCCGCACAGCGACCTGGTCCGCACCGTCCCCAAGCGCGGCTACCGCCTGGCGGTCGGATGAAGGCCGACGATGCACCGGCTGGTGACGCTCCGGCTGGTGACGCACCAGCTCGCGGCGCGGCGACTCGCGGCGTGGCTGCTCGTGGGGCGGCGACGCCCCTCGTCGTCACCCACGGCACCCGCGATCCGGAGGGCCTCGCCTCAACCGAGGCCCTGGTCGCCCGGGTCAGGGAGCTGCGGCCCGATCTCCCGTGGCGTGCTGCTACCTCGACCTGGTCGCCCCGTCACGGCCCGAGGCGCTTCTTCGCCCGGAAGGCCGCGCGATCCGGCGCATGGACCACGTCCGCCCCGTCGGGCCCACACGACGCGGTCGCCCAACTGGTCACGCTCCGCTACGAAGAGGCGCACAGCCACGCAACTGCTCGCGGTCGGACTGGTCGGGCCGGGGGCGTACGGGAGCACATCCGGGGCGCACGCTCACACCGGGGTACCGAGGGGCGCACAACTGCCCCGGTTCACTCACGGACCGTGACCGAAGCCTGACCGACCGCCATCGGTGCCGCAAACTCCCTTGTCTGAGTGGGTGCTTGACGGGGCATCACAGGGGGAAGCCCCGGAAGCCTGGCACCCGGAGGGAGCCGTCCGTGCCCGCAGCAGCAACCCCTACCCCCCTGTATCCGCGCCATCGCAGCGCCGACGTCGTGATCGTCGGAGCCGGTCTCGCAGGTCTCGTCGCAGCCGCCAGACTCAGCGCGCACGGACTGTCCGTGACCGTCCTGGAGGCCGCCGACAAGGTCGGCGGCCGCATGGCCGGGCAGGAGTACGACGGCTACCGGCTGGACCACGGCACGCACCTGCTCAACAGCGCCTACCCGGAGCTGCGCCGCGCCCTCGGCCTCTCCAACCCCGGCCTCTCCCACACCGGCCTCTCGGACCCGGGCCTCTCCGATCCAGGCCTGGCCAACCTCGGCCTCGCCGACCTCGAACCGGCCGACCTCGAACTGCGCCCACTCAGCCCCGATGTCATGGTCCACAGTGACGGACGGCGCTACCGCGTGGGCGCGCCCACCTCCGCCCGAGCCGCCTTCGGAGCGGCCCGCGCACCGATCGGCCGCCCCTGGGACCGTGCCCGCCTAAGCGCCAACCTGGCCCGCCTCGCCGCCACGCCGGTCGACCGGCTGCTGGCCCGCCCCGAACGCACCACCGCCGACGCGCTCCGCGAACGGGGCATCCCCGCCGCCACCGTCGACGGCTTCCTGCGCCCGCTGCTGACCGCCCTGCTCAGCGACCCGACCCTGGGCACCAGCTCCCGGGTCGCCGACCTGGTCCTGCGCGGCTACGCACGCGGAGGGCTCTGCCTACCCGCCCAGGGCGTCGGCGCGGTCCCGCTCGCCGTGGCCCAGCGGCTCCCGGCCGGCACCGTCCAACTGGGCGTGCGGGTCACCGCGATCGCCGCCAACGGCGTCGAGACCGAGCGCCACGGCCGATTCGCCTGCCGCGCCGTGGTGGTGGCCACCGACGCCCGGTCCGCCAGTGAGCTGCTCCCGGGCCTGCATCAGCCGTCGCACCGCCCGGTCACGACGTACTACCACGTCGCCGAGTCGTCACCGGTGGCCGAACCCGTCCTGCTCCTCGACGCCACGCCGGACGCGCTCGTCTCACACACCCTGGTGCTGAGCGACGTCGACCGCTCCTACGCTCCGAGCGGGGCGCTGGTCGCCTCCACCGTCCTCGGCAGGGCCGCCCTCAACGGCCGCGCCTCGGCGCCGGCCGAAGCCGCCGAAACTGAAGCCACCGAGACGGCCGAAGCTGCCGAACCCGCCGTCCGACGCTCCCTCGGCCGCCTCTACGACACCGACACCAGCGGCTGGCGGTTCCTGACCGTCCGGCACTTCGCCGACGCCCTCCCGGCCATGCCGCCGCCGCACGTGTTCGGCCGCCCGGTCCGGGTCCTCCGCGGGCTCTACGTCTGCGGCGACCATCGCGGCACCAGCACCGTCCAGGGCGCGCTGGTCTCCGGCCGCCGCGCCGCCGACGCACTCCTCCGCGACCTGGGCCTGCTGCACTCCCCGGCCGCCACGTCGGACGAGCTGGCGGCCTGACCCGTCGCCTGGCGGCCAGACACGTCCCGACCGTCAGACGTGCCCTGACCGGCAGACGTGCCCTGTCCGACGGGCATGTCCAGACCGTCAGGCGAGGCCTGCGGTGCGGGCCGCCTCCTCGAAGGCCCGCACCGACGGGTTGCCCCGGTAGGGCGCCAGCCTCCGGGCGAAGTCCCGCAGGTACTCCACCGCCCGGAGCGACCGCATCTCGGTCACCCCGCGCAGCGCCTCGGTCGCCGCCGCGCACGCCTCGTCCAACTCGCCCAGCCCCAGTCGGGACGTGGCCAGCACCACCCGGCAGAAGACCCGGCTGCGGGCGTAGGTCTGCGGGCGCAGCCGCAGCGAGCGTTCCGCATGCTGCGCGGCAGGCCGCCACTGCTGCAGGTCGCGGTAGCAGTGCGCGAACTCGTCCGCCAACTGTGCCTCGTCGAAGAACCGGGCCCAGCTGGGCAGTTCGTCGCTGCCGTGCGAGGCCTGCAGCGCGCGCTCGGCTCGCACCAGCGCCGCCGTGCAGGAACGGGCGTCGCCCAGCAGCCCGTGGCCGCGCGCCTCCGCCGCGTGCATCAAGGCCTGCACGGCGACCGGCGCCGTGCTACCCACACCCTGCTGGGCCACCCTGGCCAGCTGTACCGCCTCGCGGCCATGACCCAGGTAGACCGCCTGCCGACTCATCGTCACCAGGACGTAGCCGCCGTAGAGACGGTCGTTGGCGGCCTGGGCCAGGCGGAGCGACTGGACGAAGTAGCGCTGGGCGAGACCGTGCGCGCCGATGTCGTACGAGGTCCACCCGGCCAGCCGGGTCAGGTCGGCGACGGCGCCGAAGAGCGCCCGGCCGATGGCCTCGTTGTACCGGCCGCGCAGCATCGGCTCGGCCTCGCTCTCCAGGTACCGGATCAGCGCCTGCCGGGCGTGCCCCCCGCCGTAGGCGTTGTCCAGGGCCCGGAACAGGTCCCCCACGGCCCGCACCGCCGCCACGTCCCCGCGACTGACCCGCTGCAGCCCACGGGTCGCCCCCGCCGGTGCGGCGCGTGACGCGCTCGCAGCCTCCGCCCCGGCTGATCCGGCTGCTCCGGCCGCCGCTGTTCCTGACGCTGCTGCTGATGCGGCCGTCGAAGCGCGGCGGGCCTGCGTGGGGATGCCGGTGCGGCCGAGGTCCTGCGGCGTCTCGCGCGCGACGCGCTCGTCCGTCCGTCCGATCAGCCAGTCCCTGCTGGGCACCACCAACCCCGCTGGCGTGAAGGCGATCCGGCGCAGCTCGCTGTGGACCCCGGTGTCCTTGCGCCACATGCTGGCGACGATGTCGACCGCCTCGGCCGGGCTCTCGGCGAACTCCAGGCCCGCGTAGACCGGGGCGCAGGCGTCCAGCCCCAGGTCCTGCGCGGTCAGGCGACGCCCCAGCCGCCGGGTGAACACCTCGGCGATCAGCGCCGGGGTAGCCCCGCGCGGTTGCTGTCCGCGAAGCCAACGGGTCACCGAGGTCTTGTCGTAGCGCAGGTCCAGCCCGTGCTCGCTGCCGAGTTGGTCCACCCTCCTGGCCAACCCCGCGTGGGAGAACCCCGCCTCCTCGATCAAGGCAGCCAGCCGCTCGTTGTACTGCAGCCGATCGCTGTTCGCTCCGCCCTGGCCGGTGGCTCCGGCCTGGCTCGCACTCCCGGTCTGGCCTGGCGTCCCGGACTCTCCCGCGGCTCCGGACGGCCCGGCCTGGGAGGTTGCGCCGGCTGAGGTCGGGCCGGCCGCGGTGGACTCCGGCACCCGTGGAGCGCCGACGCGCAGGGCACGATCCGCGCGGGCGTCGAAGGTCGGTCGATCGGTCACAGGCCGTTGGGGCATGGGGCACACACCTTCCGGGTGCCCGCGCTGCGGAGCGCCGCGGGCTCCCTAGGGGAACGGCGTGAATGTAGCGAGCATTTGGGGCCCGTGGCCGGTTACGGCCGGACAATCGTCCGAACGGGTGAAGGGCATCCCTCCTGGCGGGGACGATGCGGCGCGTGAGGCGACGTATCGGTTTACCACTGAATCACCCCTGTGGGCGAAGGCGTCGCCTGAGGCGTTGCGTGAGGCGCTGTGTGAGCCGTTGCCCAAGTCGCCCCCAGAGGCGCTTCCTGACGTGCTGTGTGGTGTGCCACCCCACAGTCCGGCCCGACTCTGTAGCGCCGTCCCACATGGGAGCGCCCGCGTCCGCCGCCTACCGTCTCCGCCCATGGAGAGCACCCACAGCACCTTTCTGACCGGGCGGAAGGCCCTGGTCACCGGCGCGGCCGGCGGTATCGGCCGCGCCTGCGCACACGCCCTGGCCCAAGCCGGGGCCGGGGTGTACGTCGTGGACCGGGCCGCGGAGGCCGCGGAGGCAGTCGCCGCAGAGATCGGCGGGACCGCCCTGGTGGTCGACCTCGCCGACGCCGGGGCCGTGGACGCGCTCCCGGACGACGCGGACATCGTCGTCAACAACGCGGGCCTGCAACACGTCGCCCCGCTGCACGAGTTCCCGCCGGAACAGTTCGCCCTGATCCAGAAGATCATGGTCGAGGCGCCCTTCCGCATCCTCCGTCGGACCCTGCCGCACATGTACGCGACGGGTTGGGGACGGGTCGTCAACGTCTCCTCCGTCCACGGGCTGCGGGCCAGTGCCTTCAAGGCCGCCTACGTGACCGCGAAGCACGGTCTCGAAGGCCTCAGCAAGGTCGTCGCCCTGGAGGGCGCAGCGCACGGCGTCACCAGCAACTGCGTCAACCCCGGCTATGTGCGCACGGCGCTGGTGGAGGGTCAGATCGCCGACCAGGCACGCGCCCACGACATCCCCGAAGCCGAGGTCGTCGACCGGATCCTGCTCGATCGCACGGCGATCAAGCGCCTTATCGAACCCGAAGAGGTGGCCGCCTCGGTGCTCTGGCTCTGCTCCCCGGGTGCCGACTCCGTCACCGGTACCTCCCTCCCGATGGACGGCGGCTGGACCGCCCGCTGACAGTCCCGTGCCCCACCCCTCTCCCGCCCCGCAGGTTCTTGCCCCCCGTGTGTTCTTGCTCCCCCACAGGTTCTTGACCCCCACAGGTTCCCTCCGAACGGAAGGCCCCACCGCCGTGGCATCCGCATCCCCCGCTCCGAGAGCCCTCGCCAGAATCGTCGCCGCCAGCCTCGTCGGAACCACGATCGAGTGGTACGACTACTTCCTCTACGGCTCCGCTGCCGCGCTGGTCTTCGACAAGGTCTTCTTTCCGACCACCGACCCGCTCACTGGTACCCTGCTCTCCTTCCTGACCTACGCGATCGGCTTCGCCGCCCGGCCCGTCGGGGCCCTGGTCTTCGGTCACTACGGCGACCGGATCGGCCGGAAGAAGCTGCTGGTCATCAGCCTTCTGATGATGGGCGTGGCCAGCACCCTGATCGGCTGTGTCCCCGGATACGCCACCCTCGGCGTCACCGCGCCGATCCTGCTGACCCTGCTGCGGCTGATCCAGGGATTCGCCCTCGGCGGCGAGTGGGGCGGGGCCGTGCTGCTGGTCTCCGAGCACGGCGACGCACGACGCCGGGGCTTCTGGGCCTCGTGGCCCCAGGGCGGAGCTCCCCTCGGCAATCTGCTGGCGGTCGGCGTGCTCTCCCTGATGACCGCGTTGCAGAGCGACGCGTCCTTCGTCGCCTGGGGTTGGCGGATCCCGTTCCTGCTGTCCGCGCTGCTGGTCGGGATCGGTCTGTGGGTCCGACTCGGTGTCGAGGAGTCGCCGCTCTTCCAGGAGGCGCGCCGCCGGGCCGACGCCCGGGACGCGGCTGCCCGCGCCTCCGGTGGTCAGGCCGAACAGCCGCCGCTGATCGCGGTGGTGCGCCACCACTGGCGGGACATCCTCGTCGCGATGGGCGCCCGGATGGCGGAGAACATCACGTACTACGTGATCGTCACCTTCGTTCTCACCTACTGCGTCGACCACCTGGGCCTCGCCAAGCAGACGGCGCTCAATGCCGTCCTGATCGGCTCCGCGATCCAGTTCTGCCTGATACCGGTCTTCGGAGCGCTCTCGGACCGGGTCGGCCGCAAGCCGGTCTACCTGGTCGGGGCGATCGGTACCGGGCTGTGGGCCTGGGCCTTCTTCGCCCTGCTGGACACCCGGTCCTTCCCGGCTCTGGTGCTCGCGGTGACGGTCGGTCTGATCTTCCACAGCGCGATGTACGCACCCCAGGCGGCCTTCTTCGCCGAGCTGTTCGCCACCCGGATGCGGTTCTCCGGCGCCTCCATCGGCGCCCAGTTCGCCTCAGTCGCGGCGGGCGCGCCGGCTCCGCTGATCGCCGTGGCGCTGCTGCAGAGCTACCACAGCGGCTCACCGATCTCGCTCTACGTCACCCTCTCGGCCGTCGTCACGGTCATCGCCGTGCTCTGCGCCCGCGAGACCCGCGGCTCCGCGCTGGACGCCGAGGACGGGTCCGCCGACCAGCAGGCCGGCACGGCAGCGGTCCCCACCTCCTCGTGAGGTCGGCGGCCCTCGTGACACGAACCGTCGCTGCTGCCACGATGGCCCGCACCATGGACGACGAAGCCCGCACCGACCAGGCCGACAGCGATGTTGACGGCCAAGCCGGCACCATCGCCGACAACGACGCCGACGCCGACGCGCCCGCGACGGCCGAGCGACTGCTCCGGCTACTCGCCGACGGAGCGTCAGCGGAAGAGCTGGGGGCGGTCGGCGCGGGCTTGTCCGGGGCCGCCGCCCAGGCGCTTCGGGTACACCGCACCCTGGCCCAGCACCGCCGGCGCGAGGCCCAGCTCAGCGCGCTCTTCGACACTGCGACCGACCTGGCCGCCTCCCGGGACCTGGACGAGGTGCTCCAGGCCATCGTCCGGCGGGCGCGGCTGCTGCTCGGCACCGACCTCGCCTATCTCACCCTCCCGGACGAGGAGGCCGGCGACACCTACATGCGGGTGACCGACGGCTCCGTCTCGCCGCTCTTCCAGACTCTGCGCCTGGAGCTGGGCGAGGGCCTCGGCGGTCTGGTGGCCCAGACCGCGCGCCCCTACGCCACTCCCGACTACCCGACGGACAGCCGCTTCCACCACACCCGCAATATCGACGCCGGGGTGCTGGACGAGGGGCTGGTCGGCATCCTGGGTGTGCCCCTCCTGTTGGGGAAGCAGGTGATCGGCGTACTCTTCGCCGCCGACCGCAGTGCCCGTCCGTTCGCCCCGGACGAGGTCGCGCTGCTCTGCACCCTGGCCACCCACGCGGCGATCGCCATCGACACCGCACGTGCCCTGACCGACACCCGTGCGGCACTTGCCGACCTGGCCCAGGCCAACGCGGTGATCCGCGACCACTCCGCAGCCATGCAACGCGCCGAGGAGGCCCACGACCGACTCACCGACCTCGTCCTGCGCGGCGGCGAGATCACCGCTGTGGCCGAGGCGGTCTCCACCCTGCTCGGTGGCGGCATCACCGTCCTGGACCCACAGGGGCAGCCCCTGGTCGGCACCCCGGTGCCGCGCGGGAACGCCCGACAGGTGGCCGAGCACGTCGGCGAGTCCCGCGCCAGCGGTCGCGCCGTCAAGGCGGAGGATCGCTGGATCTGCGCGGTACTGGCCGGCCAGGAGTTGCTGGGCAGCCTGGTCCTGACGGACCGTCGAACCCTGGAGGACGCCGACCGGCGGTTGTTCGAGCGGGCCGGTGTGGTCACCGCGCTGCTCCTGCTGCTGCGCCGATCGGTCGCCGAGGCGGAGAACCGGGTCCGGGGCGAGTTGCTGACGGATCTGCTCGACAGTCCGCAGCGCGACCCGGCCGGGCTGATCCAGCGCGGTCTGCGGCTGGGCGTGGACCTCCGACAACCGCACCTGCTGCTGACCGCGCAGGCCTCCGCCCCCGGGACCGTCGCCCAGCTCCGCGGCAAACTGGCAAGCGCCGCAACCCAGTTGCTCTTCGGCAAGGGCGGAATCAGCGCCGAGCACGGGGACGTCGTGGTCCTCCTGGTTCCCGCCTCCACGTCCACGGCTGCTGAGTCGACGCCAGGCCCGCGGGCGCCGGGCGAGACAGCTTCCGCCGGGGCCTCAGCCGCAGCGGCCCAGCTCTCGCAGCTGACGTCCCTTCCCGTCACCGTCGGCGCGGCAGGCCCGGCCTGCGGGATCGCCGAGTTGGCCGCCGCCCATGCCGAGGCCGTGCGCACGCTCCGGGCACTCCGTGCCCTGGGCCGTGAGGGGGACGGCGCGTGTGCTGCGGACCTGGGCTTCCTGGGGGTGCTCCTCGGGGACGGTCACGACGTGGGCGGCTTCGTCCACGAGACCGTCGGACCGCTTCTGGCCTACGACGAGCGCCGGGGCACCGAGCTGGTGCGGACCCTCGACGCCTACTTCGCCTGCGGCGGCAGCCTCACCCGGGCGAAGGACGCGTTGCACGTGCATGTGAACACCGTGGTGCAACGTCTGGACCGCGTCGAGGCCCTCCTCGGCCGGGACTGGAACTCCCCCGATCGCGCCCTTGAGCTCCAACTCGCCCTGCGTCTCCATCTCCTGACACAGTGAAGCGCGACAGGCCTCGCCCCTTACATCAATCCCTTCAGCACCAACCCGACGACGGCGTCGAACTCGGTGTCGACGTCCGGCCGGGACCACTCCGGGGCATACCCCGGATCGTGGAAGTGCGCCGTGACCTGGAAGACGACGCGGCCCAGCATCTGTGCGTCGCCCTGGGCGAAGACGCCCTGCGTCTGCCCCTCGCGGATGATCCCGGCAAGCTGGTCCTCCAGCCCCGTCACATGCTCGGTGATCAGTGCGCTGTTCTCGCCCACCAGTACCTGATAGGTCTCGAAGAGCTCGGGATCGGCCAGTGCCTTCTCCTGCTTGGCGGCGAACAGCGCCGCCAGCCAGTGCCGCAGCCGTTCGCCCGGCTCCTCCTGGCCCGCCGCGATGCCGGGGAGGGCCGCATGGGCCCGGTCCAGCCAGCGCCGGGTGACCGCCTCCCGGAGTGCCGCCTTGCTGGGGAAGTGGCGGTAGACAGTGCCATGGCTGACCCCAAGAGCGCGGGCGACGTCCACCACAGTGGCCTTGGCCGGCCCGTAGCGACGCAGGACCTCCTCAGCGGTCTGGAGGATGTCCTCGGGGGTGAGTGCTGCCTCCGCCATGGGCCTGGGTTTACCTCTCGCTGTCCAGATGTGCCATCTGAGCAGCAACATACCTGTCCCCGGAGACCGCCCCCGCCGGAACAGCCTCCTCGATGGCGGCAAGGTCGGCGGCGTCGAGCGTGAGCCCCGCAGCGCCCAGGGCCTCCGTCAGCCGCTCCCGGCGACGGGCTCCGACCAGCGGAACGATGTCGTCACCCTGGGCCAACACCCAGGCGATGGCGATCTGCGCCACCGTGGCGTCCTTGGCACCGGCAACCGCCCGCAGCGCCTCGACCAGCTTGAGGTTGGCGTCCACGTTCCCCTCCTGGAAGCGTGGACTGACGCTGCGGAAATCCCCAGCGGCAAACGCCCGGTCGGCCTGCCAGTGACCGCTGATCAGGCCGCGGGAGAGGACCCCGTAGGCCGTGATGCCGATGCCGAGCTCCCGGGCCGTGGGAAGGATGGCGGCCTCGATACCCCGGGATATCAGGGAGTACTCGATCTGAAGATCCGTGATCGGGTGCACGGCGTGCGCCCGTCGTAGCGTCTCCGCTCCCACCTCGGAAAGCCCTATGTGCCGGACGTGGCCCGACTGGACCATCTCCGCGATGGCGCCGACCGTCTCCTCGATCGGAACCCGCGGGTCGAGCCGTGCCGGACGGTAGACGTCGACGTAGTCCGTGCCGAGGCGGCGCAATGTGTAGGCAAGAGCGGTCTTGACGGCGTTGGGGCTGGCGTCGTAACCGAGCCACTGGCCGTCGTAGCTGCGCTGGGCGCCGAACTTCACGCTGACGGCCACCTCGCCCCGGGCCCGACCGCTGCTGCGCAGGGCGTCCCGAATGAGCAGCTCGTTGTGGCCCATTCCGTAGAAGTCACCCGTGTCGATCAGGGTGACGCCGGCGTCGAGGGCGGCGTGGATCGTTGCCGTGGACTCGGCCTCGTCCGCCGGCCCGTAGAGGTCGGACATGCCCATCGCGCCGAGCCCGAGGGCCGAGACGGTGAGTGCGCTGCCCCTGCTGTCGCTGTCGGTGCTGTCGCTGCCGAGAGTGCGTTGTGTGAGTGCCATGGCTTGAGTATGCACAGATGCACTGACAGATTTCAATATCTGTCACTCGTTCGTTTGAACGGGGCGCATATCCGGCGGGAACAGATCGAGCGGGTCGTACAGTTGCGAATGGCAGAACAAGAGAAGGTGAGGGGCGCCCGGTGAGCATCGACACGGCGAGCGAGCTGCGGTTCGTGCGACTCGGCATCAGCGAGAACGGTCGCGACGAGAACGGTGCCGGTGCGGGCACGAAGGTCCCCTACCAGGAGGCGCTCGACGAGCAGTTGCGGCTGCACTCGCTCCGGGTGGCCGACGAGATCCCCGACACAGTGCTGCTGCTGGAGCATCCGCCCGTCTACACCGCCGGCCGCCGCACCCGCCCCGAGGACCGCCCGCTGGACGGCACGCCCGTCGTCGAGGTGACCCGCGGTGGCGAAATCACCTGGCACGGCCCCGGCCAGCTGATCGGCTACCCGATCATGAAGCTAGCCGAGCCCATGGACGTGGTGGCCTACGTCCGCCGCCTCGAGGAGGCGCTGGTCCGGGCCTGCGCCGAGTTCGGCGTGGGAACCAGTCGAGTGGAGGGCCGCAGCGGCGTCTGGGTGCTCGGCCAGGAGATACCGGGGGCCACGGTCGACGAGTCCCAGGTGGTCAACATCGGCGCCCTCACCCTCCGCATGGGGGCCAAGCTCGGCATCGACCCGCGGATGGCGGGCCCCGAGTACGCGCCCTCCAACGCCGGCCAGCGAGGCGACGACCGCAAGCTCGCCGCGATCGGAGTCCGGGTGGCCCGCAGCGTGACCATGCACGGTTTCGCCCTGAACTGCAATCCGGACATGACCTGGTTCGATCGCATCATTCCGTGCGGCATCCGCGACGCCGGAGTGAGCTCCCTGAGCACGGAGTTGAAGCGGGACGTCACGGTCTCCGAGGCACTGCCCGTCGTGGAGCGCCACTTCGCCGAAGTGTTCGGCAGCTGAGCTGAAGTGTTCGGCAGCTGAGGCGTCGGCTCGGTCCGACCGGAAAACGACCACCCCGTGCGGGCGTAACCTAGGGTCCGCACTGAATTTCGAAGATGAGGGAGCCGCACGTGTCCGCTGTCGCACCCGACGGCCGGAAGCTGCTGCGTCTGGAGGTCCGCAACAGCGAGACCCCCATCGAGCGCAAGCCCGAGTGGATCAAGACCCGCGCCAAGATGGGTCCGGAGTACACCGCACTGCAGTCGCTGGTGAAGCGCGAGGGCCTGCACACGGTCTGCCAGGAAGCCGGCTGTCCGAACATCTTCGAGTGCTGGGAGGACCGCGAGGCGACCTTCCTCATCGGCGGTGACCAGTGCACCCGGCGCTGTGACTTCTGCCAGATCGACACCGGCAAGCCCGCCGAGTTCGACCGGGACGAGCCCCGCCGCGTCGCCGAGTCCGTGCGCACCATGGACCTGAACTACGCGACCATCACCGGTGTCGCCCGTGACGACCTGGAGGACGGCGGCGCCTGGCTGTACGCCGAGACGGTCCGCCAGATCCACGCCGTCACGGCCGAGCGCGAGGCCGGTCGCACCGGTGTCGAGCTGCTGATCCCGGACTTCAACGCGGTCCCGGAGCAGCTGGCCGAGGTCTTCTCGTCCCAGCCCCAGGTGCTGGCGCACAACGTCGAGACGGTGCCGCGCATCTTCAAGCGGATCCGCCCGGGCTTCCGCTACGAGCGCTCCCTCAAGGTGATCACCGAGGCCCGCGCCTACGGCCTGGTCACCAAGTCCAACCTGATCCTGGGCATGGGCGAGACCCGCGAAGAGGTCAGCGAGGCCCTGCGCGACCTGCACGAGGCCGGCTGCGAGCTGATCACCATCACCCAGTACCTGCGCCCCTCTCCTCGGCACCACCCCGTCGAGCGCTGGGTCAAGCCGCACGAGTTCGTCGAGCTCCAGGCCGAGGCAGAGGAGATCGGTTTCGCGGGCGTCATGTCCGGCCCGCTGGTCCGCTCGTCCTACCGCGCCGGTCGCCTCTATCGCCAGGCCGTCGAACACCGCCAGGCCGTCGCGGGCTGAGCGGTCTGAAGTCGCCGGCCGAGTTCACAGGCTGTGGTCACAGGATGAGGGTGAGGCAGCCTGTGACCTCGGTCGCACAGGCTTCACGGGGGTTTGACCGACCGGTCATGGAGCGGTAACACAAAGTGGTGACGATGGCCTGGTAGCCGCAAGGGGAGATGGTCACCATGCAGTTTGCCCGGAGCCTCACCAACGCGCTGCGCATGGCCGAGTCGGTGTTCTTCGGCGGCGGTCAGCAGACAGCCAGGCGCAACGCCTGGGACGCCGTCTGTGAGAACCGCCGCCATGCCCGGGACCGCCAGGAGACCGAACGCGTCCTGCTCCGCGCCGTGCGCTGAAGCGAGCGCTGAGCTTTCGAGCATGCCCGGGCCTTTCGGGCATGCGCGGAGCCTTTCGGGGATGGGCCGACAGACCCTTGAGCGTGCGCTGAGTCGTGGCCGCCGGTCACGACTGGGACACGGGCAGTCCCACCCTGGCACCGGGCTTGGGCAACCGGGCATCCGGCCCCGTACCATGAACGTCATGGCGAGGCAGGAATCCACCAACGGCTCTGGACGGCTCTCACAGATCCGCCAGGCATACACCATGACCAAGCGGGTCGACCCGAAGATCGGTCTTATCGTCGCCGGCGTCGGGCTCGGCACCTTCGTGGTGCTCCTCGCCATCGGTTTCGCGATCGGCCACCCGGCCTACCTAGGCATCCTGGGCTTCGTGCTCGGCGTGCTCGCGGCGGTCATCATCTTCGGCCGCCGTGCCGAGAAGGCCGCGTTCGGCCAGCTCGAGGGCCAGCCCGGAGCGGCGGCCGCGGTACTCAACAACATCAAGCGCGGCTGGAACATCCAGCTGGTCGTCGCCGCCAACCGGAACCAGGACGCCGTGCACCGCGCGGTCGGCCGGGCCGGTGTGGTGCTGGTCGGCGAGGGCAACGTCAACCGGGTCCGCCCGATGATGGCCGCCGAGAAGCGCAAGATGAGCAAGGTCGTCGGGGACGCCCCGGTGATCGACGTCATCGTCGGCAACGACGAGGGCCAGATCCCGCTCAAGCGGCTCCAACTGCACCTGACCAAGCTGCCCAAGGCCATCTCCGGCGCGCAGGCCACCGAGATCAACGACCGTCTGCGGGCGATGGGCGACCTCATGACCAACGCCCCTGTCCCGAAGGGTCCGCTCCCCAAGGGCTCGCGGATGCCCAAGGGCGCCAGCAAGATGCGCTGAGCAGACACACCCACGGCACAACACACAAAGCCAAAGCCCCGGCCTCGTCCTCGCGGACACGGCCGGGGCTTCTTCATGTCTCAGGATTCATACCTCAGGCTTCGTGCCTCAGGCTTCGCACCTCAGCGCCTCAGACCCTCCCTTGAGGCCTCAGACCCGGACCTCGACAGTGTGGACGGCCTTGTCGTGGAGGCCTCGCCCGTCGCGGTCCCAGATCAGGGCAGGGACGGCGAGGACCAGCAGGAAGGTCCGCAGCGCGATCTGGCCGAGACCGGCGCGCCCGCCATTCAGGCTGACCACCCGCAGGCCGACCAGCTTCTTGCCCGGCGTGGACCCCGTCGCCCCCAGGGTCAGTACGCTGACCAGGAAGAACAGCAGGGTGACCCACATGCTGACCTTGTTCACATCCCGCCCCGCGATCAATGCGTAGGCGATCAGGTAGCAGAGCATCCAGTCGATGAGGACGGCGAGCAGTCGCCGCCCGGTACCGGCGATCGACCCGGGGCCCTCCTCCGGCAGGCCGAGGCGCTTGCCCCGGTATCCGAAGTCGGCGCCCATCTGCTCGGCGGCCGCCCGGGGGCCCTCGATCCAGCTGCCTATGGCTTTACGGCTCTCTTCCACGCGACAACATTAGCCCGGCCCCGAGCCACGCCCTGAATGCACCCCTCCCCCAGAAGTCGGCGCGCCCACCGCACCTCGTCGAGGCACCACCACACCCCGCCAAGGCAACCGAGACCGGTCTAGACCACCCTCCTGCGGGTGAACGCCTGGTCAACCCCGTGCCCGACAAGACGCCAGGAACGGCACCGGTTGCCAACTCGTTCACCTCATGCGGTTAACAACCGCGAAACATACGGGTCACGGCCGAGAAATGGCCCGTTCCTATGGTTTCCAGCACGGTATCGCCGGACGGGAACGGCGGTCCGCACCCAAAATCCCGGCACACCCGCCGGGGCCAAGGAGGATGGATGTTCAACAACGCCGACGAGGTGTCGCGCTACATCTCGGACAACGACGTCAAGTTCGTCGATGTCAGGTTCTGCGACCTGCCGGGCGTCATGCAGCACTTCACCGTGCCTGCTTCGGCGTTTGATCCGTCCGAGATGCTGATGTTCGACGGTTCCTCGATCCGCGGCTTCCAGGCGATCCACGAGTCCGACATGGGCCTGGTTCCGGACCTGAGCACGTCGCGACTGGACCCGTTCCGCAAGGACGCGACGCTCAACATCAACTTCTTCATCCACGACCCGATCACCGGCGAGCAGTACAGCCGCGACCCGCGCAACGTCGCCAAGAAGGCCGAGGCCTACCTCGCCTCCTCCGGCATCGCCGACACCGCGTACTTCGGCCCCGAGGCGGAGTTCTACGTCTTCGACGACGTCCGCTTCGAGACCAAGCAGAACCGCTCGTTCTACGAGATCGACTCCGAGGCCGGCGCCTGGAACACCGGCCGGGTCGAGGAGGGCGGCAACCGTGGTTACAAGGTCCGCTACAAGGGCGGCTACTTCCCGGCCCCTCCCGTCGACCACTTCGCCGACCTGCGCGCCGAGATGTCCCTGGAGCTGGCCGCCGCGGGCCTCCAGGTCGAGCGCCAGCACCACGAGGTCGGCACGGCCGGCCAGGCGGAGATCAACTACAAGTACAACACGCTCCTCGCCGCCGCCGACGACCTGATGCTGTTCAAGTACATCATCAAGAACGTCGCCTGGCGGAACGGCAAGACCGCGACCTTCATGCCCAAGCCGATCTTCGGCGACAACGGCTCCGGCATGCACTGCCACCAGTCGCTGTGGACGGACGGCTCGCCGCTCTTCTACGACGAGCAGGGCTACGCCGGTCTGTCGGACACCGCCCGCTACTACATCGGCGGCCTGCTCAAGCACGCCCCGTCGCTGCTGGCGTTCACCAACCCGACGGTCAACTCCTACCACCGCCTGGTCCCCGGCTTCGAGGCCCCGGTCAACCTGGTCTACTCGCAGCGCAACCGCTCGGCCGCGATCCGCATCCCGATCACGGGCGCCAACGCCAAGGCCAAGCGCATCGAGTTCCGCGCGCCGGACCCGTCCTCCAACCCCTACCTGGCCTTCTCCGCCATGCTGATGGCAGGCCTGGACGGCATCAAGAACAAGGTCGAGCCGCTCGAGCCGGTCGACAAGGACCTCTACGAGCTCGCTCCCGAGGACCACGCCGCGGTCCCGCAGGTCCCGTCCACGCTCCCGGCCGTCCTCGAGGCGCTGGAGCAGGACCACGAGTACCTGCTCTCCGGCGGTGTCTTCAGCCAGGACCTGATCGAGACCTGGGTCGACTACAAGCGCACGCACGAGGTCGCCCCGATTGCCCTGCGTCCGCACCCGCACGAGTTCGAGCTCTACTTCGACCTGTAAGAGCGGGCTGCCACTAAGCAACACATCGAGCCGGATCCGCGAGGGCGGGTCCGGCTCGACGCATGACCCGACGCGTGACTCAAGGCGTGAAGCGAGCGCGCCCACGCCGGGGCAGACTGGACGCATGCCCGAGCTGCCCGAGGTCGAGTCGTTGACGCAGTTCCTGGCCGAGCACCTGACCGGGCGCACGGTCGAGCGTGTCCATCCCGTCGCGGTGGCCGCACTGAAGACCTACGACCCGCCGCTGACCGCCCTGGTGGGACGCACGTTCGCCGACGCGACCAGGCACGGCAAGTTCCTGGATCTCGTCGCCGCGCCGGCTTCGTCCGAGGACCCGGAGGGGCAGGCGCTGCACCTCGTGGTGCATCTGGCCCGGGCCGGATGGGTGCGCTGGTACGACGCGCTGCCGACTGCGCCTCCGCGACCCGGCAAGGGACCGCTCGCGCTGAGGGTCGCGCTGGACGGAGGGTCCGGCTTCGACGTCACCGAGGCCGGTACGCAGAAGCACTTGGCCGTCTACCTGGTCCGCGACCCGCACGACGTGCCGGGGATCGCCCGACTCGGTCCCGACCCGCTCTCCCCCGACGTGACGGAGGAGCGCTTCGCGGAGCTGGTGCGCTCCGAGCGGCGGCAGATCAAGGGCGTCCTCCGCGACCAGGCGGTGCTGGCCGGGATCGGCAACGCGTACTCCGACGAGATCCTGCACGCCGCGCAGATGTCCCCGTTCAAGCCCGCGGCCAACCTCTCCGACGAGGAGGTCACCCGGCTCTACCAGGCGATGGCGACGACCCTTGCGGACGCCGTCGAGCGGGCCCACGGGCTCGCGCTCCGCGACCTCAAGGCCGAGAAGAAGAGCGGCCTCCGCGTCCACGGCCGCACCGGGGAACCCTGCCCGGTGTGTGGCGACACCATCCTCGAAGTGTCGTTCAGCGACTCGTCGCTGCAGTACTGCCCGACGTGCCAGACGGGTGGCAAGCCGTTGGCCGACCGCCGCATGTCCCGGCTGCTGAAGTAGACCGAGAACTCACGTACACCAGAAGAGGAACGGGCGGCAGGTCGAGGACGGCGAGGGCTTGGGGGTGGGCGACGGCTGGGTGCCTCCGGTTCCCGATCCGGTCGTGCCGCCCGCTGTCCCGTTGGCCGAACCGGTCCCGGTCGAGCTGGGCACCGCCGAGGCGGAGGCTGGCGCCGACGGATGCGGTTTGCCCGATGCGGCGGCGTGCGGTGAGGCGGACGGCGCGGAAGGCCGGGGCGCAGGAGCGTGGTGGACGCCGGTCTCGGTGGGGCTCGGGCCAGGATCAGGCGATGCGCTCGTCGAGGCCGTGGCGGCGCTGCTGACGGGACCAGGAGTCGGCGCCGCCCCCACCGGCGCCGCGCCGGACGAGACCACCCCGCCCACGATCGCCGTTCCCACCGCGACGATGGCCAGCGCGCCGACTCCCCCGATCACCACGACACCCCGACCATGCCGCCGCGCCTTACGGCGACCCTGTGCCCGTCGACCGCCCGACCGCGGGCCAGGCGCGGCGGCCGCCACGGCGGTCGGTTCGGCGGCCAGGTCGGTCGCCGGATCCGCCGGGCCGGGCTCCGCGTCCAGGTCCGCGGTCGGGACCATGTCAGAGCCCACGTGCGGACCCAGATCCTCGGACAGGTCGATCTCGGAGAAACCGTCCGACGATCCGTCAGGCAGCCCTTGGTAGGACGCCTCGTATGCGGGCTCGTACACCGGCTCGTAGGGCTGCGTGGGCAGCGGAGCGGTGGGCGGGGCGTACGACGGCTGGGTAAACGCCGGCGCGGCCATCGCGGGCGCGGTCATCACCGGTGCGGTCATGACCGGTGCAGGCATCACCGGTGCAGGCATGACGGGCGGAGCGGATCGCTGCGGGGGCACGGAAGAGCCGCGAAGGTCGCCGGCGGAGATGCCGCAACCGGCGCAGCAGAGGGCACCGTTGAGGTAACGGCGGCACGCTGGGCAGTAGTCCATGGATTCTTCCGTGCGGAAATTGCCGTGATCGGTACCGGCTGAGCCTAGAAGTGCCCTGGCAAAGTCGAACAGGTGCTCCATGTGAGACTTCTGCGGAGAATTGGTGCAGTTGAAAGCGGACTGCCCTACTACTAGGTAATGGGCCCGTGGGTAGGGGCGCTATCCACGGCCATCGACACCGGGCGGCTCACTCCTCGCCGACGAGATGTGCCGTGAAGCTGAAGCGGTCGCCCCGGTAGAGGGCGCGCACGCACTCGACGGGCATGCCGTCGCCGTCCCGGGTCACCCGGTTCATCAGCAGCATCGGCAGGGCCGGGCTGGTCCCGATCAGTTGCACCTCGCGCGGCGAGGCGAGGACGGTCTCGATCCGCTCGTCGGCGTCGGCGAAGATCACGCCGGAGCCCCGGAGGAAGGCGTACAGCGAGGTGGTCGGGTCGAAGTCGTCGGCCAGTGCCGGGAATCGGGCCACCGAGAGGTAGGTGCTCTCCAGCCCTACGCGCTCGTCGTCCGCGAGCAACAACCGTTCGAGGTGCAGCACCGGCGCGCCGACCGCGATCCGCAACCCCGCCGCCAGTGCCGCATCCGCGGCGACCTGCTCGAACACGATCAGCTGACGCCCTGGACGGCGCCCCTGCCGGCGCACCCCCTCGGTATAGCTGGCCAAGGTCAGCGGCTGCACCAGCTTGGGCCCGGCCGCCACCGTGGACCGGCCGCTGCGCTGTACCCGTCCCTCCAGGCGCAGTTCCCGGATCGCCTGACGCACGGTCATCCGGGACACCCCGAACCGCTCGGCGAACTCACGCTCGGTGGGAAGCGGCGTCCCCTGACCCAGCTCGTCGAGGACCGCATCGATCTTCTGCTTGACCTGGAAGTACTTGGGCGGCTCCCCACGCTCCGGCACGCCCGCGCGGACAGCCGCCAGCGGTGCCGGGGACGCAGGGGAGATAAGGGCATGGGAGGCAGAGGAGCCAAGGGCGGCAGAGGGCTCGAGCGGGGGACTGCTCACACGCGGAGCCTAGTGCCTCGCCCGCCGACGCAGCACCGGGCCCGCGCCGGATCACCCGCCTGGTCAGGCGGCCGCGAGCGGTTGCGGAAGGGGCAGGGTTGGCGTGGCATGGAGACCCAGCATGGCAGGGAAGACCTGCGGAGGCGGGCGAGAGAGGAGCGGCGCCATGCGGCAGCGCGGGGTGTCCGGCGCCTCGGGCGGACGGTCGAGCCGACTGCTCCTGCTGCTCCCGCTCGCGCTGATGGCGCTGATCGCCGCCTCCGACATCGTCGCCCCCGCCGACATCCACCTGGGCCCGCTGCTCGTCGTGGCTCCGGCGATCACCGCCTCCTTCGCCGGCCCACGGGCAACTGCCGCCATCGGGGCGCTCGCCGTGGCCGCGCTGGTCAGCATCGGGATCGCCCGCGACGCCATCACCACCGAGAACCTGCAAGTGCAGATCGCCTCGCTCTTCGCCATCTCGGTCTTCATCGTCGTCTTCGTCCGGGTCCGCGAACGACGCTTCCGCGAACTCGAACGGGTGAGATCCGTCTCGGAGGCGGCGCAGCAAGTCCTGTTGCGCCCCCTCCCGACCCGCGCCGGACCGCTGCGGATCGCGTCCGCCTACCACGCCGCCACTGTCGACGCGCATGTCGGCGGTGACCTGTATGCCTCCGCTCGGACCCAGGAGGGCACCCGCCTGGTCATCGGCGACGTCCGCGGCAAGGGCCTGGAGACGCTGGGCGACGCCGCCGTGCTGCTGGGCGCGTTTCACGCCGCCGCACACCGCCAGGCCCCGCTCCCCGAGCTCGCCACGTCACTCGAGGACAGCGTCAGTTGGGGCTTGGCGGAGCTCGCGCAGAGCCAGGCCCGGATCGACAGACGGACTGCCGCCGACAGCGGCAGCCATGGCGATGACGAGGAAAACGCAGACCCCGGCGGGGGTGCGAAAGCCTTCGCATACAGCGCCGACTACGGCTACGACGCCGATGACTCCGCCAGAGACGACGGCTCCGGCAGCGACTACGGCTACGAGGACGCGGAGGGCGACGTCGGCGAGCGGTTCGTGACCGCGGCGATTGTCGACATCTTCGACCAGCGTCCCCTGCTCCATCTCGTCAACTACCGACGGACTGATCGAGGCCCGGGACAGCCACGGCCGGTTCTACCCGCTCCTCCCCCGGGTCCAGGCCCTGGCCGTCCACGCCGCCCAGAACCCTGACTCGCTGCTCCGTCTGCTCACCGACGACGTCCAGCGCCACGTGGGCGGCCCGCTGCAGGACGACACCGCGATGATCGCGATCCTGAGGCGGGCCTGATGGCACTCCGGATTCTGCAGCGCCCTGCAGTCCGGTAGTTGTGACCGAGCGCTTCAGTCGGCGGGTATCGCCCGCCGAAGCGCTCAGGCGCTGATGGTTTCCGCCGCAGCTCAGGCAGCGGGGCCGTCGGCTCGCGCGGAGCGATCGACCGTGGCGAGCCCAGGGGTTCGGGAAAGCAACCTCGGGGTCGGTCGGCGACGGTCCGTCGAGCAGCGGCTGCGGGATGCCCTTGAGCTGCTGGGCGAAGAAGGCCCCGAGGTAGGTTCGGGTGATGCCCATCGCGCGCACGGGGGGCGTCTGCCCGTTGGGGGTGGGAAGACCTACCTCGGCGCTGAGGACGGGCAGGTCGGTGAAACTGAAATGGACGGTACCGGCGACGGTCAGCCACCGCTTCCAGCCGTGCAGGCCGGCCCAGGTGTCTCCCCAACTGGCGTCCGAACCACCCACGTTGTGGTCGATCTGGGTGCCGATCATCAGGAATGGGCGGCGCCCGACGGCGGCGTCCGGAATGGGCTTGCTGAATGTACCGTCCAGGTTCGCTCCGGCTCGCACCCGCTTGTCGGTGGCCATGGTCCTGAGTGTGGCGTCGCCGCCCAGGAGTGTCCGGCCATGCCGATCCGGTTCGGGTCGATCAGGTGCGCGTACTTCTGGTCGGTGTTGTCGCGGGTCACCGCCGTGCACTTCACCAGGGCACGACGCCCGCGTCCTCGAAGAACTGGCCGGTCGGCCCGTCGTCGGGCAGCGTCGCGAGCTTGATGGCGATCGCCGCGCCCTGCTCAGGGGTGCGCACGCCACGGAAGCCGTTGAGGTCGGTGGCGACGTAGCCGGGGCAGCCGACGTTGATCAGGATGTTCGTGCCACTCAACTCCCGGGCGTACTGGAGGGTGACGGCGTTCAGGAACGTCTTCGAGGGGGCGTACGCCACGGCCACCGGACCCGCCGTCTGCTCGGCAGCGGTTCCCGACTGCCGGGTGAGGGAGCCGACGCTGCTGGACATGTTCACGATCCGCGGCGAGGCGGAGCGGCGCAGCAGCGGCAGCATCGCGTTGGTGACGCGGATGACGCCGATCACGTTGGTCTCCACGACCGTGCGGATGTTCGCGGGATCGACCTGAGTGGGCTCCTGCGGCATGCCGCCGGTGATGGCGGCATTGTTGACGAGCACGTCGAGGCGCCCGGCTTGCTCCTCGATCAGCCGTGCGGCGGCTGTCGCGCTCGCGTCGTCGGTCACGTCCAGCGGAACACCGAAGGCGTCCACTCCGGCCGCACGCAGTTGCTCCACCGCGACCTTGCGGCGCTGCTCGTCGCGGGCCCCGACGCCGACGCGCCAGCCAAGGGCGCCCAGGCCCGCGGCGATCTCGTAGCCGATGCCCTTGTTCGCGCCAGTGACCAGCGCAATCGTTCGTTCGCTCATGGGGACCATGCTGCTCTCGGCCCCCGGCGGAGGTCCAAGACCAATCGGGTGGGCGCCGATACCGTCCGGGTATTGATCAGGGGTAGCGTGGCCGCATGGAGACGCGGGAACTGCGGTATTTCGTCGCTGTCGCTGAAGAGCTGCACTTCGGACGCGCCGCGCAGCGCCTGGGAATCGCACAGCCGCCTCTGTCACGGGCGATCCAGAAGCTCGAACGCCGGCTCGGAACAGCGCTGCTGGACCGGACCAGCCGCACCGTCACGCTGACCGAGGCCGGCTCGGTCCTGCTGGTCGAGGGTCGGGCGGCCCTGGACGCGGTCGACGCCGCCGAGCGCCGGACGCGCCGCGCCGCCCTGTCCGCGACCGGCCGTCCCGGCCTCGTTCTGGTGACGAAAGCCAGCGCGTCCCGTGAACTGCTGGCGAAACTGCTCGACGCGTACGCCGCCGAACCCGGCGCAGTCCCCGTCGACGTCATCCTGTGCGGCCCGGCCGAGCAGGCACGACTCCTGCGCGAGGGCCGGGCCGACGTGGCGCTGCTGCACCGGCCGTTCGACTCGACGGCGGGGTTCCACACCGAGGAGCTCGGCACGGAGGGCCAGGTGGTGGTCCTGCCGGCCGGGCATCCGCTCACCGTCCGCGCCCAGGTGCACATGGCCGACATCACCGGCCTGCCGGGCCTGCCCCTGCCGCGCTGGCCCGACCCCGACGGCACCTACCCGCCCGGCCCCGGCCCGCTGGTCCGCGACCACGCACAGTTGCTGCACCTCGTCGCGCTCGGCCGAGCCTGCGCGGTCTCACCGGAGTCGTGCCGAGCCCAACTGCACGGCGACCTCGCCGCCGTGCCCGTGCTGGACGCGCCAGCAGTCACCACCGTCATCGCCTGGCCCCCGCACAGCCGGTCCAGAGCCGTTGCCGACCTAGTCCGGACTGCGACACGTCTCCGATAGTTCCAACATGCCCGGCCAGGTTCCACCTATCGTGCCCCGACTCAGGGGTGGAGCGGACTGCTGAGCCCGGTCCCCGCCAACTCGAACGCTCAGTCGCCAACCCGGGCGCTCAGTCACAGTAGTGCGGTTCATGAAGTGCACCGCGCACGTGCACTCCTTATCGCTCACATGTTCGAATAAGGAGGTAGGCTCGTTCCATGGCCCTCCAGCACTCCGGCGACACGCCAACCTCCGCAGCACTGCAGGCCTCACTGTTCGACGAGGCGGAGGAGACGTGCCTGCGTCCCCTGCGTATGTCCTCTCCGACTCGGACGGACCTGGGCGCCGGCGCCTGGATCGACCTGCTGCCCGGCTGGCTCTCGGGAGCAGACGCACTGTTCGAACGGCTGACGACCCAGGTGCCGTGGCACGCGGAGCGCCGGAAGATGTACGAGCGGGTGGTCGACGTGCCACGCCTGCTCGCCTTCTACGACGAGGGCGACCGCCTGCCCGACCCGCTCCTCAGAGACGCTCGGGACATGCTGAGCGATCACTACACGGCGGAGCTCGGCGAGCACTTCGCCACGCTCGGCCTCTGCTACTACCGCGACGGGCGCGACAGCGTCGCCTGGCACGGCGACACCATCGGCCGAGGCCGGACAGAGGACACCATGGTGGCGATCCTGTCCGTTGGCGAGCCCCGGGCACTGCTGCTCCGCCCCCGCCCCGAGTACAACCTGAGCGGCACAACGGTTCGTCAGCTGCTGGGCCACGGCGACCTGATCGTGATGGGTGGCTCGTGCCAACGAACCTGGGAGCACGCCATCCCCAAGACCGCCCGCCCGGTGGGCCCACGCATCAGCATCCAGTTCCGCCCCCGCGGAGTGCGCTGAGCCCACGCGTGTGAGGGCGTGCCGATGGGCCGCTCCCGGCTGGGACAGCGGCTGGTCGGCGGGCGGGGGGTTGCTAGTCGCGGTGGGGGTAGCGGGTGTTGGGTGGGGGTGGGGTGTCGGGTGGTGGGACAGCTCGGGGTCGGCCGCTCTTCATCTGTAGTTCCCAGCCGGTGTGGTGGAGATCGGTGTGGTGTTCGTTGCAGAGCAGGGCGAGGTTGTCCAGCCCCGTCTCGCCGCCGTCGGCCCAGTGGACCAGATGGTGGACCTCGCACCAGGTGGGCGGCCGGTCGCAGCCGGGCCACACGCAGTGCCGGTCCCGGGCGATGACCGCGTCCCGCAGGTGCGCGGGAACAGTACGGGTAGCCCGGCCGATCGACAGCGGCTTGTCCTGACCCCGGGTGAGGATGACCCGGAGCTGGCAGTCACAGGACTCCTTCCGCGCCTGCCACGCCGGGAGCTGATAGCCACGCGTCGTGGTCGCCGCCGCCTTCGGGCGCAGCAGCCCCGACAACTCGTCGCCGTCCTCGGTGGCGAGGACCGGGTGGGTGGGGCAGGTGGTGCGCAGGGCGTCGAGGTCGGCGATCAGCGTCAGGTGCGGACGCTGCCCACCCGTGGTGGGCAGCTTGTCCGAACCCAGCGCGAGATCCGTGACGGCTTCGAGGGCGTCGCCCATCCGCTCGGAATGCGTCCGGGTCTCGCCCTCGACGGGGGCGCCCATCGCCGCCTCCAGAGCCACCCGCAGCTTCTCCCCCGCCACCGGCGACAGCTCCCCCGACAGGACCCAGAACGGCCGGTCCGACGTCCCCGTGGCGGAGAGCTTGACCCAGGACTGGAACACCGCCGGAACCTCAGCAGCGTCCGCGTCCTGCTCAGGGATCAGGTGGGCGTGGATCTGCTTCGCCGCCTGGCGCACGTGGGCGAGGTGGAGCTTCGGGGTCTGCTCCACCATCAACACCTCCGCCGCGTGACGCGCGGCGACATCGTCGATGGGGGCGAGCTCCTTCGCGAGGATCTCGACCTGGTCCGTGGACAGGACGCCATCGGCCTGCGCCTGACGCACCGTCGGCAACTTGTCCAAGTCCCGCGCCAGATTCACCAGGCGGTTCGCGTGGCCCTGCGCCATCTGCGCATGCGTCCGCAGGAAACCCTTCGTCGAACGACACCGCACCGCCGTCGCACCACCCACGCGGTCGAAGACCGCCAGACGGCGCAGCTTCTGCGCGTCCAACATCTCCGTCACACGCTCAAGCGCCAGGAACTGCTCCGCGAGGAAATCCACACCCGCACCCAGCAGCGCGTCATCACCCTCATCCGCAAGCGCCGTCAACAACTCCCGAGCACACCCCGGAAGAGTCCGCAACGGATCCACGAACCGCGCCTGACGCGAAGAGGAAGGAGTACCCGAGACGAACCGGGAACCCGCCGCATCCCGCGGCAGACCCAGCCAGTCATCACCAGCCGGAGAAGGAGAAGGAATTGAGGGGTCACGGGGATCCGAACCAGAAGACGAACCCTGGGACTCCGGGGACCCACCCCACCCATGGACGCCATCTCCGTCTTCACACCCGCCCCCGAACATCGAGGCGTCCATAGAACAATTATCAAGCCATAACCCCACCCAAGACCATGGCCCATCAGGACTATCTTCCGAACACGAACGAGTTAGTCATTCTGTTCGATTATTTCCCGTCTGCAATTCGGCGAGCAGAAGGTGAAGCCCGGTGGCTTCGAGTTCACTGCTGCGGCGTCATCCCCTCGCGCTCGCGGTAGTAGCGCTCCAGCAGGAGGGGCAGCTCCCGTCGCACGAAGCTGAAGAAGTGCAGCGACTCGCCGAGTCGTGACGCGGCCGGGGAGTCGGGGCCGAGCATGTGGATGCCCTCGGTGAGGGAGGTCTCCCAGCGGGAGAGCATCGAGTCGCGCTGGAGGAGGGCGTCGCGCCAGACGTCGTCGAAGACGCGGTAGCGGTCGCGGCGGGAGCCGGGATCGCGTTCGCGGCCGACGAGGTGGACGGTCGAGAGGTAGCGGACCGCGCCGGAGACCGCGGCCGGGCTGATCTGCAGCAGGGATGCCAGCTCCGCCGCCGTGAGACGGCCGGTGTCGGAGGTGAGCAGGGCGACGAAGACGCGGGCGGGCATGCGCGGGAAGCCGGTGTCGGTCAGGACGTTGGCGAAGCGCTCGATGTAGTCGCGCAGCTCCTCCTGATCGGCCGCTGCCTGATCCGTCCGGTTCGTCGCCATGGGGTTCACCTTATCCCGGGCATCACCGAGTTCAGAAGATTCACGAATTCGTGAAATCAGTGTAGCGTCGAACCGTGACGGTGAGCGCTGCAAGCATGGCCGGGGACGCCCCGGCGATCGACGTGTCGGGCCTGGTCAAGACCTTCGGGCGGACCCGGGCCCTGGACGGTCTCGACCTGCGCGTCGAGCGTGGTGAGGTGCACGGCTTCCTCGGGCCCAACGGCGCGGGCAAGTCAACGACCATCCGGGTGCTGCTCGGCCTGATCCGGGCCGACGCGGGCAGCGCCCGGCTCCTCGGCGGGGATCCGTGGCGCGAGTCGGTCGCGCTGCACCGGCGTATCGCCTACGTGCCCGGGGACGTGACCCTGTGGCGTGGGCTGAGCGGTGGCGAGGTGATCGACCTGCTCGGCCGACTGCGCGGCAACGGCAACACCACCGCCGAGCAGCGGGCCGAGCGCCGCGCCGAGTTGCTGGAGCGCTTCGAGCTGGACCCGACCAAGAAGGGCCAGACGTACTCCAAGGGCAACCGTCAGAAGGTCGCCCTGGTCGCGGCGTTCTGCTCGGACGCGGAGCTGCTGATCCTGGACGAGCCGACCTCCGGGCTCGACCCGCTGATGGAGGAGGTGTTCCGGTCCTGCGTCGCCGAGGAGCGTGCGCGCGGCCGGACGGTGCTGCTGAGCAGCCACATCCTCTCCGAGGTCGAGGCGCTCTGCGACCGCGTCAGCATCATCCGCGCGGGCCGCACCGTCGAGACCGGCACCCTGTCCGAGCTGCGCCATCTGACCCGCACCTCCGTCACCGCCGAGCTCGCCTCGCGGCCGACCGGCCTGGACGCGCTGCCGGGCCTGCACGACGTGGAGTTGGCGGACGGGCCGGCGGGAGCGCGGCTGCACTGCCAGGTCGACACGGACCGGCTCGACGGCCTGCTCCGCGCGCTGACCGACGCCGGTGTCCGCTCCCTGACGAGCCGTCCGCCGACGCTGGAGGAGCTCTTCCTGCGCCACTACGAGTCCGCGCCGGACGCCGATCCGCAGGCAGCCGTCACGTCGTCGGTCGCCTCGGAGTCCGCCTCGGCGCCCCGCTCGTCATCCGCCACCTCGTCCGTCGGGGAGCAGGCGTGACCCGGCGCTGGGCCGTCGGCGGGGGCGGTGGGGGCGGCGGTACCGCCGGGACCGGCGAGCTGCTCCGCTTCGCGCTGCGCCGCGACCGGATCATGCTGCCCGTCTGGCTCTACGCCCTGGTCGGCTCGACCGGCGCCACCGCCGCGTCGATCGGCAAGCTCTACCCGACCACGGCGTCCCGCGTCTCACTCGCGCAGAGCATCAACAGCAACGGTTCGCTGCGCGCGCTCTACGGACCGGTCTACGACGCGACCAGCAACGGCGCGCTGACGGCCTGGCGGATGCTGCCCTACGGCGGCCTGATGCTGGGGCTGCTCTGCATCCTGCTGGTGGTCCGGCACACCCGGGCCGAGGAGGAGTCCGGTCGACTGGAGCTGATCGGCGCGGGCGCGGTCGGACGTGGCGCGCCGCTGGCCGCCGGGCTGGGCACGGCCGTGATCGCGTCCGCGCTGGTCGGCGTGCTGACCGCCGCCGTCCTGGCCGCGACCGGGCAGCCGCTGGGCGGCTCGCTCGCCTTCGGTGGCGCGCTGTTCGGGTGCGGGGTCTGCTTCGCGGGGGTCGGGGCCATGGCCGCGCAGCTCAGCGGGACCAGCCGGGCCGCCAACGGGATCGGCGGCGCGCTGCTCGGGCTCGCCTTCCTGCTGCGCGCCTGCGGGGACGCCGCCGGATCGACCGGACCGGGCTGGCTGCTCTGGCTCTCCCCGCTCGGCTGGGCCGAGCGCGTCCGCCCCTACGCGGACGACGCGTGGTGGCTGGTGGCGCTGCTGGTCGTCGCCGGAGCGGTGCAGATCGCCGTCGGCTACCTGCTCGCCGGCCGCCGTGACCTCGGCGCCGGTCTGCTGCCACAGCGTCCCGGACCGGCCTCGGCCGAGCCGTCGCTGCGCGGTGCCACCGGCCTGGCCTGGCGGCTCCAGCGGGGCGGACTGCTCGGCTGGGCGGTCGGCTTCGCGGTCGGCGGCTCGATGCTGGGCGGCATCACCGAGGGCGTCAAGCAGCTGATCTCCAGCAGCTCCAACGTCGAGCAGATCATGGAGCGGATGGGCGGCAGTTCGGGCATGGTCGACGCCTACCTCGCGACGGCGATGAACCTGCTGGCCATGGTCGCCGCCGTCTACGCGGTGCAGACCGCGCTGCGGCTGCGCGGCGAGGAGACCTCCGGCCGCGCCGAACCCGTGCTCGCCACCGGCGTCAGCCGGCTCGGCTGGGCGGGCAGTCACCTGCTCTACCCGCTGCTCGGATCTGCCGTGCTGCTGCTGGTCGGTGGGATCACCGCAGGGCTCGGCACGGGCGTGGTGCTCGGCGACGCGGCGGGCTGGACGGGCAAGCTGCTGGTCGCGGCGCTGATCCAGCTCCCGGCAGTGTGGATCTTCGCGGCGGTGACGGTCGCGCTGTTCGGGCTGCTGCCGCAGTGGTCCACGGCGGCCTGGGGCGTGCTGGGCGTGCTGCTCTTCATCGCCTACCTCGGCCCGGCCGTGAACGCGGGGCAGTGGCTGCTCGACCTCAGCCCGTTCACGCACGTGCCCAAGCTGCCCGGCAGCGCGTTCCAGGCGCAGCCGCTGCTGTGGATGGTGCTGCTCTCCGTGCTGCTCGCAGGCTCGGGGCTCGCCGGATGGCGGCGACGCGACGTCAGGTGAGCCGCGCGATATCGGTTGAACCGGGCGAAAGGTGACATACCCTCACGCAGGTGATGCACATCCGCCTCATCGTCCCGCCGTCGCTGGAGTCCGAGGTCCGTTCGGTGCTCGACCAGGCCCTCGGGGTCACCCATCTCGTGGTGGTCCCGGGGGCCGCGCTGCGTCCGGCGGGGGCGCTGGTCGAGTGCGACGTGGCGCGCGAGTCGGCGGACGAACTGGTGGCCGCGCTGCGCCGACTCGGCCTGCCGCAGCAGGGCGCGATCGCCATGACCGGTGCCGAGTTCATCGCGTCCGACGCCGCCGCCCGCGCCCTGGCCGAGGCGCCCGGCGAGGGCGCGGACGCGGTGGTCTGGGAGGCGGTCAGCGGTATCACACAGGAGGAGTCGGTCTTCAGCGCCGTCTACGTCGCCTTCCTCTCCGTCGCCACCATGCTGGCGGCCTGCGGGGTGATGCTGGACAACGCGATCCTGATCGTCGGCGCCATGGTCGTCGGCCCGGAGTTCGGCCCGTTGGCGGGGCTCTGCGTCGCGCTGGTACGGCGTCAGCCCCGGCAGGCCTGGAAGTCGTTGGTGACGTTGGTGATGGGCTTCGTGGTGGCGATGCTGCTGACCGTCCTGTTCAGCGCGGCGATGGACCAGTTGGGACTCTTCACCGCCACGCGGTTCAACGGGCCGCGCCCGGCCAGCTCGTTCATCTACCAGCCGGACGCCATGTCCGTGGTCGTCGCGATGCTCGCGGGCGTCGCCGGGGTGCTGTCGCTGACGTCGGCCAAGTCCGCCACGCTGATCGGCGTCGCCATCTCCGTCACCACCGTCCCGGCGGCGGGCAACGCAGCGCTGGCCGTCACCTACGGCGACTACGCCCAGGCCTGGGGCTCGTTCGTCCAACTCGGAGTCAACCTGGGCGGGATCGCCGTCGCGGGCACGCTGACGCTGCTGGTGCAGCGGCTGCTCTGGTCCCGGGCGCGCCGCCGAGAGCTCACTGCGACGGGGGTGTGAGGGGTCGGGATGTGAGGGGTCGGGCCTGGCACGCGTCCTGCCGTGCGGAAGTCGCCGTCAAGGGCTTGACCTGGTGCATAGGCTGGGGACGCGCGCCACAGGGTGGTGGCGTCGACCTGCCGGAAGGGATCGCCCGATGTCCGCCGCACAGCCGCTTGAGCCGTTGGTCCGCTACGCCGTCGACCGAGGCGTCGCCACACTGACCCTCGACTCGCCCGCCAACCGCAACGCCCTCTCCTCCCGCCTGGTGGCGGAGTTGGAGCAGGGGCTGCTGGACGCGGGCAAGGACCCGGCGGTGCGCGCGATCGTGCTCACCCACACCGGTGGCACCTTCTGCGCCGGTGCGGACCTGTCCGAGGCCACCGGCGGCGACCCGACCGCCAACCCGCGCCGTCTGGTGACCGCGATGCGGTCGGTGGTGGAGTCGCCCAAGCCGGTCGTCGCGCTGGTCGACGGGCACGTCCGGGCGGGCGGCCTGGGGCTGCTGGGCGCCTGCGACATCGTGCTGGCCGGACCGAAGTCCACCTTCGCCTTCACCGAGGTCCGGCTCGGGCTCGCCCCGGCCGTCATCTCGCTGCCGCTGCTGCCGCGCCTGGACTCGCGCGGCGCGTCGCGCTGGTACCTGACCGGTTCCGTCTTCGACTCCGCCGAGGCCCAGCGGATCGGCCTGATCACCGAGGCCTGCGCTGCTCCCGCCGAGGCGCTGACCGAGATCCTGGACGCCTTCCGCAAGGCCAGCCCGCAGGGCCTGGCGGAGACCAAGCGCCTGGTCACGGTCGAGGTGCTGCGGAGCTTCGAGCGCGACGGCGAGTCGATGGTGGCGCAGTCGGCGCTGCTCTTCGGCTCCGAGGAGGCCCGCGAGGGCATGCTCTCCTTCCTGGAGCGCCGCCCGCCCGCGTGGGCGGCCGAGTGACGCAGGGGCACAGGGGCACAGGGGCGCGGGGACGCAGGGACGGGTCGGCGTGACGCAGGCCATGTGAGTCCGGCGGTTACTCACCGGTTAACGTAGGCCCATGCCGTTCGCCGAGAAGATACGCCGCGCCGCCCGGGAGCGGGCGCGCCGCGCCGCGACGCAACTGGTCCACCGCGGGTGGGGCGTCGTGCGCGAGGCGGGCGCGATCAGCGCCGAGCGGCCCGGCCCGCTGCGGTTCGCCGAGCTCGGGGCGTTCACCAAGCTCGCCTTCCCGCAGGGGACGATCTTCAACGAGCAGGCGATCGCGGTCGGTTGCTACTGCATCATCGGCGAGCGGGTCTCCGTCTCGGCGGGTTTCGCGCCCGGCCTGCAGCTCGGCCCGGAGCCCATCGTGCGGATCGGCGACGGCTGCGTGATCGGCCGGGACAGCAACATCGTCGGCCACCAGTCCATCGTGATCGAGGACAACGTGTGGACCGGACCGAGTGTCTACATCAGTGACCAGAACCACTCCTACGACGACCCGACGCTGCCCATCGGCAAGCAGTGGCCGCGCAACGAGTCGGTCCGGATCGGCGCGGGCAGCTGGATCGGCACGGGCGCGGTGATCCTCCCCGGTGCGGACATCGGCCGCAACGTGGTGGTGGCGGCCAACGCCGTGGTGCGCGGCACGGTGCCGGACCACAGCGTGGTCGCGGGCGCGCCCGCCAAACCCGTGCGCCGCTGGACCGAGGCGGAGGGCTGGCAGCCGCCGATCCGTACCGCGCCGCCGCGCCCGATCCCGGAGGGCATCACGCACGAGCAGCTGGTCGCGCTGATCGGCTGGGACCTGCGGCTGCCGACCGAGGCGGCCGGCGCCGACGGTGCCAAGGACAGCGATCCCGACCCGGTTTCCTAGGCCTTCGCGAACGGCTCCACGCCCGGGGTGCGATCACGCTCCGAAAGTGCTGGTCACCCACCGTCGCGCGATCTGCGCGGTTCGCGTGGCGATGGCACAGTGGAACGGATTCGTATGAGTCCCGCCTTTCGAGGATTCGTGGAGGCACCCCATGCGTATCCAGCCCACGCGTATCCCGCCCATCATGCGTACCCGGCCCACGCGTATCCAGGCCACCCGGGTCCGGTTCTGCGGCCTCGCGCTCGCCGTCTCGACGGTGCTCGCGGCGCTCGCCGGATGCTCGGCCTCCTCCCAGGGCGCGCTCGGCATCGGTGACGCCGCGGCCGGAGCAACCCCGAGCCCCTCCCAGTCCCTGCCGGGCGCGGACTCGTTGCAGGCGGCACTGCTCAGCCCGGACGACCTCGGGGCGAACTTCTCCGTCGAGCCCAGCGACTCGTCGTCGCCGAGTCTCAACACGGGCAAGGGCTCCGGCTCCGGCAACGGCGCCACGGGCTGCAAGCAGCTCAGCAACCTGATCAACGGCTCGCCGCAGAACGGGGGTTCCAGCCCGAGTTCGAGCCCGACGTCGAGCCCCGGCAGCACGCCGGGCGCCAACCAGGGCGGCGAGGCTCAGGTGCTGCTCAACGGCGGTCAGGTCGGCCCGTTCGTCGGCGAGTTCCTCTCCGCGCGGCCCCAGCACGTGCTCGACACGACGTATCCGCAGGTCAAGAACGCGCTCTCGTCCTGCAAGAACCTCAATCTGTCCGCCGGCGGCACCACGATCGACTTCGCGCTCTCGCCGGTCGACTTCGGCAGCCCGGGCTCGGTCGCGCGGCGGATGGATGGCACCGTCCAAGGTGTCACCGTCAACGGCTACTTCGTGGTGGACCGGCTCAACTCCAATGTGGCGATGGTCTACCTCTACATCCAGGTCGGCGCCACCTCGTCTCAGTCCGCCTACGCGTACTACCAGATCGCCGTCTCCAAGGCGCAGGACGTGCTCGGCATCTCGACCTCGGCCGCAGCTTCCGTCTGAGACAGGAGATATGACGCTCTGTCAGATTCAGCTTCAGGCCGTGGTCTTCCGCCGCACCGCCAGCGAGGCCACGCCGGACAGGGCGACCAGCAGCGCGACCGAGAGCAGCGCCACCGGAAGTCCCAGCCCCTGCGCCAGGAACCCGATGACCGGCGGTCCGGCGACCATGCCGCCGTAGCCGAGCATCGACGCGGTGGCCACGCCGCGCGGTCCGCGCAGGGCGCCCGCGCGGTCGATCGCCAGTGGGAAGATGTTGGACAACCCCAGCCCCACCAGCAGGAATCCGGCCAGTGCCAGCGGCAGTGTCGGACTCAGTGCCGCGGCGGTCATCCCGACGGTGGCGAGCGCCGCGCCGCCGACCAGCAGCCGGATCGGCCCGAACCGCTCCACCAGCCGGGTGCCGCTGAGGCGGCCGAGGGTCATCGTGGCCGAGTAGAGGGCGAATCCGGCGGCGGCCACGCCGGGAGCCGCGTGCAGGTCCTGGCGCAGGTGCAGCGCGCCCCAGTCGGCCATCGCGCCCTCGCCGTAGGCGTCGCAGAGCGCGACCACGCCCAGCAGTACCACCAGCAGAGCCACGCCGGATGCGGCCGAAGCGGTGTTCGCCGAGCTGGGCGGGGCGTCGTCTCGCCTCGCACGCGGGACCGGGTGGCGCAGCAGTGGGAGCGCCGCCCACGCCGTGGCCACCAGGCCGCCGACCGCAAGCAGGCCCAGGTACTGAGTGGCCGTCAGCACCGACGTCAGCAGCCCGCCGACGGTCGCGCCGACCAACCCGCCCAGGCTGTAGGCGGCGTGGAACGCGGGCATCACCGGACGCCGCGCGGCGGCCACGAAGTCGACGGCCGCGCTGTTGATCCCGACGTTCATCGCGCCGTACCCGGCGCCGAAGACCAGCAGAACCAGCCCCAGCGCGAGCACGGAGTGCGTCAGCGGCGGCAGCGCGACCGCCAGGCAGAGCAGCACGGACGCGGCCACCGTCACCGCGTGGTTGCCGAAGCGCACGCAGAGCCGTCCGATCGGCCCCATCACGGCCACGGCACCGGCCGACACGCAGAGCAGTGCCAGACCGAGCAGTGCGGGAGAGGCGTGGACCTGCGCCTTGATTTCGGGGATGCGCACGACCCAGCCGGCGAAGAGGAAGCCGTCCAGGGCGAAGAAGCCGGTCAGCGCCGTACGGGCGGCGGGCCAGCGGTGGACAGAGGAGGCAGGAGGGAGCGAAGCCGACTCTATTTTGTTCATCAGCGGCACAAATTCATAATAGAAGGGTGACGCAGACGCAGACAAGCCTGGAGCGCGGCCGGGCCGTGCTCGGTCCCGCGCTGACCCTGATCCACACCGGCGGCGCACCGACCCGATCCGTGCTGACCGGGGCGCTCGGCGTCACCCGGACCACCGTGGGCGCGATCACCGCCGAGCTGGAGGCGCTGCGCCTGATCACCGTCGACGCGCGCCCGGCGGGCGGCGCGCGCGGCCGTCCCTCGCACCGGCTGGACGTCGACCCGCAGGGGCCCGTCGTCCTCGCCGCGCAGCTGCACACCGACGGCTTCACCCTGGCCCTCGCCGGTCTGGGCGGCCGGATCGGGCGGCCGCTGGACCTGCCGCTCCGCGGCAACGACCCGCGCGAGACGCTCCGCACCATGGCCGAGGAGGCCGCCCGGCTGATCGCCGCCAACCCCCGCCGCTGTGTCGGCGCGGGCCTGGCCGCGCCGACCCCCGTCACCGAGCCGGACCGACGCGCCGTCATCTCCGCCTGCCTGGGCTGGCCGACCGGCACGCCGATCGGCGCGCTGTGGGAGGAGGAACTCCGTGCCGCCGGGGTCGAGTTGCCGCCCGGCGTCGTACCGGCAGTCGCCAACGACGCCAACCTGGCCGCCCTGGCCGAGCACCGGCACGGCGCGGGCCGCGACGCACGCCACCTGCTCTACGTCACCTCCGGCCACCAGGGCGTCGGCGGCGCGTTGGTCGTCGACGGACGCCTCCACACCGGCAGCGCCGGACTGGCCCTGGAGATCGGGCAGTTGACGGTCGATCCGGACGGGCTCCGCTGCCGCTGCGGCCGACGCGGCTGCCTGGACGTCGAGGCCGGTCCACCCGCGCTGCTCGCCGCCTACGGGCTGCCGGCGGACGCGCCGCTCACCGAGGTCGACGCGATCCTGGCGGCCTCCCGCACGGGCGACCGGGCCGCGCACGAGGCCGTCGAGCACGTCGCGGTACGGCTCGGACGCGGTATCGCCGCCGTGGTCGACGTGCTGAACCCCGACCGGGTCGTCCTGGGCGCCTTCCACAGCGCCCTGCTGGCGGGGGCGCCGGAGCTGCTCCCGGAGACGGTCGCGTCCCGCGCGCACTGGGGCGCCTACGGGCCCGTCCCGCTCCGCCCCGCCGAGCTGCCCCGGCCGGAGCTGGCCGGAGCGGCGGAACTGGCGTGGGAGCCCGTCCTCGCCGACCCGCAGCTGGTCGCCGGGTGACCACCCACAGGTGGATCCGCCGAGCCTGCCACGTACTCCCGGGGTAGCAGCACAACTGCCCGCCGCCGTACGACGCCTCGCGGCGCTCCGCGGAGGAGTCTCGTCAGTAGACCGACAGCGCGAGTCCGGCTGTCGAGCCAGGCCGCCGTGTGGAGGCCGACGACGAGATCGAGGAGCGCGTGATGAACACCTTCCTGGCTGACGGTTGGCACGGCGGACCCGGCCCGTGGATCCTGCTGATGCCGCTTGTGTGGATCGGCGCCATCGTGCTGGTGCGCCGGATCTTCTTCCGCGGGCGCGGGGGAGCGCCCTGGTTCGCGGCCGGTGGGCCGCGCCCGGGATGGCAGGCGGGACCCGGCCGTCCCGGCCGCCCCCAGGGCTGGACGGACACCCGCCAGGGCCCGGCCCCCTCGCCGCTCGAAACCCTGAACCGCCGCTACGCGGACGGTGAGATCGACGAGTTCGAGTACCGCCAGCGACTGGACGTCCTCAACGGCGAGGACAGCACGCCACAGCCGTAGGCGGGTCGACCGGACAGCCGAAGCCCTGCTCGCGGACCCGGGGTCGTCAGTCCGCGAGCACGGCCTCCAGCTCCAGCGGGTCGACGTCGAGCGCGAGCTCGACGGGCTGGAGCAGGGCGGGGGTCTGGACGGGAGCGGTGGCGACGGTGAACCACACCGTCTTGCCGCTCTCGTCCGCCTGTGCGCCCCAGTCCTTGCAGAGCGCGGCCACGATCGCCAACCCACGCCCGCCCGCGTCCAGCGGGTCGGGCGTTCTGGCCTGCGGCAGCTCGGGGGATTCGTCGCGGACCTCGACGGTCAGCGCGTCCGCGTCGGAGCGCATCCGCAGGGTGCACGGCGCGGTGGGGCCGACGTGCTGGTGGACGTTGGCGAGCAGCTCGGTCAGGCCGAGCAGGGTCTGGTCGGTGACCGACGCGAGGTTCCAGTGACGCAGATGCGCTGTGACGATCCTGCGCACCACCCCGAACCGGCAGGGTTCGGCGGTGAGGCGCAGTTCGTAGTGGCGGTCGAGGTCCTCCATCGCGCTTTCGACTCCTTCCGCACAGGCGGCCGACGTGCCGACTTCGAAGAGTGAGCAATGCGAAGCAGTCAGTGATGAACCAAGAGTTTCCCGACTTGCCGGGTGGCGCAACTCGGGAGACGCGTCCATCCTGCCCCGGAAGTTCGCCGTGGGTAAGTGATCGGACGCGGAACGTTGCGGATCATGCGCCCGGGTAGGGGGAGATCCAAGGAAAAGTTGTGACCTGCGACACGTTACGATGCAGACGAGGCTGCGGTGACGCGGCGGCGACATTGCGCCGTTCGGCCTCGGGCAGTCGTTTCGAGCAACGAGCAAGGCAACGCGCAAGGCAGAGGTGGGCCGTCGTGAAGACCCTGGATGTGGACCGTAGCGACGGCGAGTACCGCTCCTGGCTCAAGGAGGCCGTCCGCAAGGTCAAGGCGGACGCCAACCGCTCCGCCGACACCCATCTGTTGCGCTTCCCGCTCCCGGAGGAGTGGGGCATCGACCTCTACCTCAAGGACGAGTCGACCCACCCGACCGGCAGCCTCAAGCACCGTCTGGCCCGCTCGCTCTTCCTGCACGCGCTCTGCAACGGCTGGATCCGTCCCGGGCGTCCGGTGGTCGAGGCGTCCAGCGGGTCGACCGCCATCTCCGAGGCGTACTTCTCGAAGCTGATCGGGGTGCCGTTCATCGCGGTCGTGCCGCGCACGACCAGCCAGGAGAAGATCAGCCTGATCGAGGCCCAGGGCGGCTCCTGCCACCTGGTCGACGACACCCGGACCCTCTACGAGGTCTCCGCCCGGCTGGCCGCCGAGGCGGGCGGGCACTACATGGACCAGTTCACCTACGCGGAGCGGGCCACCGACTGGCGCGGCAACAACAACATCGCCGAGTCGATCTACCACCAGATGGCCGAGGAGCGGTTCCCCGAGCCGAGTTGGATCGTCGCCACCGCCGGGACCGGCGGCACCTCGGCCACCCTCGCCCGCTACGTCCACTACATCCTGGCCGACACCCGGGTCTGCGTGGCCGACCCGGAGAACTCGGCGTTCTTCGACGGCTGGGTGAGCGGCGATCCGACGGTCACGTGCGACTGTGGCTCCCGGATCGAGGGCATCGGCCGACCTCGCGTCGAACCGAGCTTCGTGCCAGGCGCGATCGACCGGATGATGAAGGTCCCGGACGCGGCCACGGTCGCGGCGGTCCGGCTGCTCGACCAGCTCATGGGCCGCAAGCCCGGCGGCTCCACGGGCACCGGGGTGTGGAGCGCCCTGCGCATCGTGGCTGAGATGCGCGCCGCGGGGGAGCAGGGCAGCGTCGTCACCCTGATCTGCGACCCGGGCGACCGCTACCTCGACAAGTACTACTCCGACGCCTGGCTGGCCGAGCAGGGTCTCGACATCGCGCCGTACTTCGAGGTCCTGACGACCATGCTGAAGACGGGTGTGTGGACCGGGGAGTGACGTCGCGTCACATCCCGGCCCGGCGACCCGGGTCGTCAGGAGACCCGTGCTCTCCTGCCCGCGCGGGCGTCGAGCTTGTGCATCGCGGTGCGGACCGAGCGTTCGACCAGGGAGTGGGCGGCCTGTGTCGGGAGCTCGATCACGGCGTGGCCTTCGATCGCCATGGTGAAGCGCAGCAGCGTGCCGTCGCCGTCGGGGGTGAGCAGCCACTCCTCCAACCAGGCGTGCGCGCCCAGCAGATTGGTCTCCTCGATCCGGTAGACGAACCGCTGGGAGTCTTCCCAGACCAGGACGCTCTCCACGAAGCGCACCCCGCCGACGAGCTTGACCGCGCGGCCCGCTCCCACCCCGTACGGCGGCGGGCCGGTGTAGGAGGCGCGGCTGATCGCGCCGAACCAGCTCGGCCAGGTGGACGCGTCGTCGGTCAGCTCGCGGAAGACGGCCTCGGGACCGGAGGTCAGCCGCTCCTCGGTCACGATCCGTACCGGCGCGGACTCCAGGAACTCCGTCGTCACGGGACGAAGCCTGATTCCCATCGCAGTTCCCCTCTCGGATCGGCGGTGCGTCCGGTTGATTGTCGTTCAGGTGTGCAGCTGCGCAGTCTAGTTGACGCTGCGTCAAACGTTCCAGGGAGCAGGTGGCGTGGTTCTGGTCACCATGGCCACGGCCACGGCCACGGCCCTCACCCGGCGACGACCACTTCGCGGACCTGTTCGGCGACCACGCCGCGGATCTCCGGTGGCAGGCCGGCGTCGGTGACCAGGGTGTCCACCTCGGCCAGCGTGGCGAAGGTGGAGAGCCCTACCGTTCCCCACTTGGTGTGGTCGGCCACCGCGACCACCCGCCGCGCCGCCGCGACGAAGCTGCGATTGGTCTCCGCCTCCGCCAGGTTGGGCGTGGAAAGGCCCGCCTCCAGCGAGATGCCGTGGCAGCCGAGGAAGAGCAGGTCGAAGTGGAGCGAGCGGATCGCCCGGTCCGCGATCGGCCCGACCAGCGCGTCGGACGGCGTCCGTACCCCGCCGGTCAGCACCACCGTGGCGGGCTGCGCGGCTGCGCCGCCGGTACGGGCCGCGTGCTCGAAGACGTCGGCGACCCGCACCGAGTTGGTCACCACTGTCAGCCCGTCGATCCGCACCAGGCGGTGGGCGAGCGCGAAGGTGGTGGTGCCGCCGGAGAGCGCGACCGCGCTGCCGGGGGCGACCAGCCCGGCCGCGGCCTCGGCGATCTCCTCCTTGGCGCTGAGCTCGAGCGCCGACTTGGCCTCGAAGCCCGGCTCGTGGGTGCTCGCCTCCAACACCGGCACCGCGCCGCCGTGGACCTTCTCCAGCATGCCCTGCCGGGCCAGCGCGTCGAGGTCCCGGCGGACCGTCATGTCCGAGACGTTCAGCTTGCGGGTCAGCTCGTTGACCCGCACCCCGCCGCGGCGCCGCACCTCGTCCAGGATCAGCGCACGCCGCTGTTCGGCGAGCAGACTGCTGTTCTCGGCCACGCCGCTGCTGTCCCCTCGGGCTCGTTCCGGGCTCATTGTCGGTGTCCTGCGGTTGAATCCTTGCACGGCCGTGTGGTCCACGGCGTGAAAGTGCTGTACGGATCAACGCAAAGCGGCAGCATATCCGGTGGAGTCGGCGTCCAGTGGAACGGGGGACCGGGACGGTCCCCGCGCCGACGTGGGAGCAGGAGAGGACGGGGGACCGGATGACGGGGGACCGGAGAGGGCCGGGGAGGGGATCGATGGACGACGAGGCGGCGGGCCGGGCCGCCGGGCGTGGCGGCGTGATCCTGCCCAGACAACGCACGGACGGGCCGGGGCCCGGCTTCCGGGTGCCCGCGCTGCGGATGGAGCTGCTGGTGCACGGGGTCGGCGGCACCACGCCCGAGACGATGCTCGACGACCCGCACCTGAAGCAGATGACCGGCGACACCGTCTCCGGCACCTACCGCCGTTGGCAGGACCAGGACGCCGAGCGCCGTCCCGCCGACTACCGGGGCGGCGCGGTGCTGGAGGCGTACTCCTGGGCCCGGCTCACCTCGGGTGCGGCCAGCCGCGCGTTCTGGCTGCTGCTCCTGCCCTTCATGTTCGTCAACCTCGCCCACTGGATGCGCCCGGCCGAGCCGGAGCAGGCCGGCGGTGCGGTCGGCGGCACGGGCACGGGCACGGCTGACGGTGCGGACAGCGGCACGGCTGACGGTGCGGTGGGCAGCCGCGACAGGGTGCTCTACGAGGCGCTGGTCCGGGTGATCGCCGGATCGCTCACCGTGCTGCTCACGGCCGCCGCCTGCGAGATCGCGCTGGACCTGCTGGCCTGGCAGTGCGCCGCCGACGGGCGCTGCGTGGCGCAGCACTCCTGGCTGGTCTTCGCGCTCGGCGGCCACGGCGGTTGGTGGGGCATGCCGGGTCGCCGCCTGGTGGTGGCCGCGCTGGTCCCGCTGGCGATGCTCGGCGTCCTCGGCCGGCTGTCCCGGATGACCTGGAGCAGCTACGAGGCGGTCCGTCCGATGGAGGCGGAGCGCGGCAACGGTCCTGAGCCGATCGAGATGGAGCGGGACGGCTTCTGGTTCGGGGAGGCCGCCGTCGGTCGACTGCGGGTGCTGCACCTGGCGGCCGGGCTGCTGACCGTCGCCTGGGCCGTGCTGGTGCCCGTCCTCGCCCACGACCTCCACGCGGGCAGCGCGGGTGGCTCGACGCAGTCCGGTGGTGTGCCCGCCTGGATCGGCTACGTGCTGCTGGCCGCGCTGGTCGGCCTCGGCGCGGTCCTGCTGGTCGCCCTGGCAGCCGGTGCGGGACACGAGACGCTGTCGCCGCGCACCCAACTCCGCGCGTCGCTTGCGGCGTTGGCCGCCGTCTACCTCTACGCGGCCTGGTCGCGGCCCGGTTGGGTTCCGACGGGCGAACTACCCGGCGTGCAGCGCGGACTGGCCGCACTCGTCGCCGCCCAGGTGGCGCTGGTGCTGGCACTGGGCGTCGTCGCCTGGCAGATGACGCACCGTCAGCCCTCACCCTCGCCGGTCGACCCCGATCTCACCGTCCCCGCACCGGACGGCTCCACGGTGCCGGACAGCGGCTTCGGCGGCCCCAACGGCGCGGCGCTGCACAACCTGACCGGACCGGTCACAGCGATGCTGGGCTGCGGCGTCGGCGGCCTCTTCACGGCGGGCGCCGCGCTCTTCACCGGGCAGCGGCTGGGCAGCGACCTGCAGGCTGCGCCGCTGCTGGTCTGGGCCGCGAGCGGGGCCACACTGCTGGTCCCGGTGCTGCTGGTGGTCGGCGCCCGCCTCGCCAGGCGGTTGATGCGCACCGCCGAGTCGCTGCGCCCCCAGGTCCTCGCGGCCTACGACGAGCCGGGGACGACGACCGACTCGGTGCGCACCGGCCAGATCGCCAAGGCGCTCTCCGGCGCCCGGCTGACCGAGTCCGCCGCCGGCCTGGTCGCGGCCTTCGCCGGGCTCGCCGGGCTGCTCTCGCTGGCCGCGCTCGTCGGCTCTCTCACCGTCGGACGCTCCCCGGAGGCGGTGACCGCCAAGGACGGGATGGTCCTCTCCCACCTCACCACCGTGCTGCAGAACCTGGGCGGTTGGCTGACCACCGTGCTGGTCCTCGGCCTGCTGGTGCTGGGGCTCAAGGCGTACGACTCGCTCACCACCCGGCGCAGCGTCGGCATCATCTGGGACATCGGCACGTTCTGGCCGCGCGCCGCGCATCCGCTGGCCCCGCCCTGCTACGCGGAGCGTGCCGTCCCGGACATCGAGGCACGCATCCGCGCCTGGCTGAAGCCCGATCCGGGACGGCGTCTGGTGCTGTCCGCGCATTCGCAGGGCACGGTGCTGGCGGCGGCCGCGCTGTGGCAGCTCGACCCGGACACCCGCTCCCGCATCGCCCTGCTGACCTACGGCTCGCCGCTGCGCCGCCTCTACGGCCGGTTCTTCCCGGCCTACATGGGCCCGACGATGCTGGCCCGGCTGGAGCGGGACGTGCCGCGCTGGGACAACCTGTTCCGGCTGACCGACCCGATCGGCGGCCCGGTCCGTGTCCCGACGCAGGCGCCGGAGACCAGCCCGGACCTCCCACCGTTCCCTGACCCGGTCTCCTTCGGCCGCAGCGAGGATCATCCGATCCTGGTCCCGATCCGGGCCCACTTCGACTACCGCGTGGACCCGCGCTTCATCGCTGCGCGCGACGAGCTCCTGCGCGCCCTTACGCACTGACGGTGCCTGTGTGGCGATGGGGAAGTTGCACTGTCCAGGGGCGCGGGGAACTGCGCGAGAACTACTGACATGCGGATGGCCCTGCGCGTTCGGGGCGCTACGTGGCCGGGTGGCTTGTCGCGCAGTTCCCCGCGCCTCTAGGCAGTGCAACCGCAGCCGGAGCGAAGCGCCCTACGGCAGATCCTCCGGGATCAGCAGTTGCAACTGCTCGGTCGTCGGGTCGGGGAGGTGGGCGACGCGGACCGCGTGGCGCTCGATCATCGTCTCGAAGACCTGACGGGCCGTGCGGCCGTTGCCGAAGCCGGGGCCCTTCGGCAACGTGTCGAAGTGCGCGAGCAGCGCCTCCGCCGTCGCCTCCGCCAGGTCGTACTCGTGCTCCTCGGCCTGGGCGCGGGCGATCTGCAGCAGTTCCTCCGCCGAGTAGTCCGGGAACGTGATGGTCCGTGAGAACCGGGACGCGACGCCCGGGTTCGAACCCAGGAACCGCTCCATCTCGGTGGTGTAGCCGGCCACGATGACCACCACCTCGTCGCGGTGGTCCTCCATCAGCTTGACCAGCGTGTCGATCGCCTCGCGGCCGAAGTCGCGCCCGCCGTCCTCCGGGGCCAGCGCGTAGGCCTCGTCGATGAAGAGGACCCCGCCACGGGCGCGGTCGAAGGCCTCGGCGGTGCGCAGCGCGGTCGAGCCGATGTGCTCGCCGACCAGGTCCATCCGGGCCACCTCGACCAGATGGCCGCGCTGGAGCACGCCGAGGGAGGCGAGGATCTCGCCGTAGAGCCGGGCGACCGTGGTCTTTCCGGTACCGGGGGAGCCGGTGAAGACTAGATGGCGGCGGAGCGAGGGCGCCTTGAGGCCCGCCTGGCGGCGGCGACGGCCGACCGAGATCAGGTCGATCAGCGTCCGCACCTCCTGCTTGACGGTCGCCAGACCGACCAGCGCGTCCAGCTCCGCCAGCGCCTCGTCGGCCGGACGGCAGTCCGGGATCGGCGCGATCTGCCCGAGTGCCTCCGCGCGCTGCCGCGTGGTCTGTTGGGCCGCCGTCAGCCGCGCCTGCGTCGGCAGCGCCGTCGTCGCCAGGGGAGCGCCGGACGGGTCGGCGGGGACCGGCAGGCTACTGGCGGCGGGCGCGGGCGCGAGCGGCTTCGCGTCGTCGGAGACGCAGGCCTCCACCACCGGGCCGGGCTCGCTGAACTCGAAGCCGCCACGGGCGTTCTGCTCCGCGCGGCAGCGCGTCAGCACCGTCGCGCAGCCGTCGATCACATGGAAGCCGAAGCCCTTGCCGTGTACGGCCGTGCACTCCTCGAAGGTGCCCCGGCCGCCCGCCGAGACGTAGACCCCGGCCTCCCCGCTGCCGCGCAGCACGGTGTTGCGGACCACCGGGTCCGCGCCCTTGGTGACGATCACGGCCGTGGCCACGTCCGCGATCTCACAGCCCGTCAGCAACCCGATGCTGCCGTGGTCGCGGAACCAGACCCCCGTCGTCGCATCCTGCACCCGCAGCGCGTCGATCCGCACCTGGCCGCCCGCGCTGACCGAGACGGCCGTGCTGCGGACCTGGGCGATGGAACAGCCGACCGCCTCCGCGGTGGATCCCCGGTCCAGCACGAAGAGCGCGTCCGGCACGTCGTGGATCCGGCAGTCGGTCAGCGTCGCGCCCGCGCCGTCGATGACCCAGACCGCCGGGTAGTCGCCGGTGCTGTCGCGCAGTTCGCAGCTGGTCGCGGCGACCGTGGTGCCCGCGTCCCAGACCGAGAGGCCGTTGCGGCCGAAGGCACGGAGCTGACAGTCGGTCAGCGAGAGGTGCGAGCGCCCGCGCAGGTCGGCGGCGTTCTCCGGGACCTCGTGGATCCGGCAGCGTTCCAGCGTCAGCGTCGCCTGCCCGTCCAGGGTGAGGCCGTTGTCGCTGACCCGGGAGACGGTGCAGTCGGCCAGCAGTCCCTCGGCCAGGCTGTCGGCCTGCACGCCGTTGCCGTTGACCTCGGAGATCTCGCACTCGTCCAGCCGCGCCCGGCTGCCCTCACCGGTCAGCACCAGCCCTGCGCCGGTGCACTGGCGGATCCGGCACCGGGTCAGCTGCAGGCTGCCGCCGCTGCGGACCACCACGCCGGACTGGCCGGCGCTGTCCACCACGCAGTCCTCGACCACCGCCTCGGCGGCGTCCGAGACCCGCAGGCCCAGCCCGCCGGGGTTCTCCACGGTGGTCTGCCTGACCACCGGCCGCGCATCGCCCAGCACCTCGATGCCTACCGACGAGCGGGTCGAGATCCGGCACTCCGCCAACTCCGGTGCGCCCGCCGCCAGGAGCACCGCGGGTGCGGATCCGTCCTGACCCTCCAGCACCAGCCCGTGCACTGCCGCCGAGGCCGCCACCACCAGCGCGCTACCGGTCGGCGGCTCGATCCGCACCGTCCCCGGGCCCTCGGCGCTACGCAGCGTCACGGCCTTGTCGAGCACGACGGTCTCGCGGTAGACACCCGCGCCGAGGGCGATCGTGTCGCCGGGCTCGGCCGCCGCCAACGCGTCGGCCACGGTGGTGTACTCACCCGAGCGGCGACGCCAGCGCGAGGCGCCGTCCAGGGTCACCCGCACCACGCCTGCTCCCATGACGATCCGCTGCCCCCAGCTCTTCCGTTCTGCCGCGTCCGCCCACGGTACTGCGTCCGGCACCTGGTCCTGGCCCTCTTCCTGTGACAACGATGACAACGAGCGAGGCGACGTCGGGTGGTCGCTCGTAGGGATGATGATCTGGATGCGGCGTCAGTTTCCGCCGTTCGGACGGGATCCCGGGTCGCCGGGAGCGTGCCGCGCGCTCAGTCGGGGTGCGGCAGCGGACCGGCGTCGAGCACGGTGAGCTCGTCGCCGAGCCGCAGCGTGCCGTAGGGCGCGAGCGGCACCATGTGGATGCCGAAGGCGGCCTCCTTGCCGAAGCGGCGGCGCTTGCGCAGCGTCCGCAGTGGCTGCTGGCCGGTGAAGACCCCGGCCTCCTGGTCGACGGTGGTCATCACACACCGTCCGCACTGCTGGACGACCTCGAACTCGACCTCGCCGATGCGGATCCGGCGCCAGCCGGTCTCGGCCCAGGGCGCGCAGCCGTCCAGCACCAGGTTGGGGCGGAACCGGTCCATCGGGACGGGCACGGCCGCGACGGCGTCCGGCTGGTCCCGCGCGATCAGCCCGTCGAGGGCGTCGAGGGAGCCGGTGGTGGTCAGCAGGAGTGGGTACTGGTCCGCGAAGGTGGTGGTCGCCGGGGCCGGACGACGTTCCGGCAGGTCCAGGCGGGCGAGCCGCAGCTCGCGGCCGAGCAGTTTGCGGAAGAAGGCGGCGACCTCGGCGGAGTCGACGACCGGCGTGCTGAAGCCGTCGCCGAAGATCGAGACCTGCGTCAGCCCGGCAGCCGCGGGTGCGGGCACACGCAGCGGCGCGACGGCGTCCGGGTGCTCCACGGTCAGCGTGCCGTCCTCGGCAACGGACGCGTGGAACCGTGCCAGCCGCGGATCCTGGCGCTGCGTCAGCGTCTCGCCGTCCTCGCCGACCAGCATCCAACGACGGTCCCCGGCCAGCCCCCAGGGCTCGACTCGGCACGCGTCGACCGGAACGGCGTGGAACGACTTGACCGGATGTATTCGCAAGGCGGTGAGCTGGGCCATACCCCCAATGGTGCCAGCTCCCGACGTCCACCCGGGGTGCCGGTGGCCCGGACCCCGAGTGTCGCTCCCGTCCTTCGCCCTGCGGTGTCGCTCCGTGGTGCGGTGCTCAGCGACCGCGTTGCGGCGGGTAGCCGTATCCGGCGCCGCTCTGCTGCTGCGGGTAGCCGTAACCGGCGCCGGGCTGCTGCTGCGGGTAGCCGTAACCGCCGCCCGCCTGCGGCTGCGCGTACTGCGGCTGCCCCGGCTGGGGCTGGGCCTGCGGGTACCCGGAGCGCAGCGGCGTCACCGGCGCGACGGGCGTGCCGTGCGACGGCGTCATCTGCTGCCCGCCGAACTGCTGCCCGCCGAACTGCTGCTGGTTCCCGCCGTACGTCTGCCCGCCGGCGTACTGCGGCTGCTGCGGGATGTACGGCTGCGGGGCCGGGTAGTGCGCGGGCGTCGGAGTGGAAGGTGCATAGCTGGGACTGCTCGGCCCCGGCCCCAGCGCGAGCCGGGGCGTGGCGATGGCGGGCAGGTTGCCGCCCTGGCCGAAAGAGGACCCGTAGGACGACGAGCCGAAGCTGTCGTATGCGGCCGGCGGCAGCGCCGCAGGCACGTTGATCGGCGCGATCTGGGGGACGCCGCGTTCAGCCACGAGACTGTCGTAGATCGGGGTGTCCGAGGAGAAGGACGGAGCGTAGTAACCGACTCCGTCGTAGGAGCGGGAGGTCATGACGCATACGGTAAGCCCACAACGTGCCTGCTGAGGAGAGTGTCACGGCAGGTAGTTGTGGGGATTGCGCGGTGGCGGGCTCACAGGCTGGGTCGAAAGTGTGAAAATCGGTCAGATCACCTGCCTGGTGTAGCTGCAGGCGGGACCATTGTTGAGCCAATATTTACCGGACGGTCGCTCTCCACACCGCGCTCCGCGCTGTGCACCGTGCGGTCACCAGGCGTCAATCCCGCGTTGGCTGATGTCGCTGCGATGAGTTACTTGCGCTGTCCGGGGCGCGGGGGCTCTGCTGATGTGCGGCTCCGCCGCGTGGGCGCGACAAGGCGGGCTTGTGCTGCTGCAGGTGGTTGCACCATCAGGGGCGCGGGGAACTGCGCGACTAACCACCCTGTGCAGATGACCCTGCGCGATCGGTGCTCTACGTAGGCGGGTGGCTTGTCGCGCAGTTCCCCGCGCCCCTGGAGTAGTGCAGCGGCCCGTCTGCAAAAGCGCTACTCGCCCGCCTTCGGCGGTTGGTTGTCGCGGCGGCGCAGGTAGCGTTCGAACTCGCGGGCGATCGCGTCGCCGGAGGCCTCGGGGAGGTCGACCGTGTCCCTGGCCTCCTCCAGCTGCTGGACGTACTCCGCGACCTCGCTGTCCTCCGCGGCCAGCTGGTCGACGCCCAGCTGCCATGCCCGTGCGTCGTCCGGGAGTTCGCCCAGCGGGACCCGGATGTCCAGCAGGTCCTCCAACTTGTTCAGCAGCGCCAGCGTCGCCTTCGGGTTCGGCGGCTGAGCCACGTAGTGGGGGACAGCCGCCCAGAACGTCGCCACCGGGATGCCCGCGTGGGCGCACGCCTCCTGCAGGACGCCGACGATGCCCGTCGGGCCCTCGTACCGGCTCTCCTCCAGCTCCAGCGAGGAGGCCACGTCAGGGTCGGAGGTGACGCCGCTGACCGGCACCGGCCGGGTGTGCGGGGTGTCGCCGAGGAGCGCGCCCAGGATGACGACCATCTCCACGCCCAGCTCGTGGGCGAAGCCCAACAGCTCCTGGCAGAAGCTGCGCCAGCGCATGCTCGGCTCGATGCCGCGGATGATCACCAGGTCGCGGGTCTTCGGCTCGGTCACCCGGACCACCGAGAGCCGGGTCGTGGGCCAGGTGATCCGGCGGACGCCCCCGTCCATCCAGATCGTGGGACGGTTCACCTGGAAGTCGTAGTAGTCCTCGGCGTCGAGCTCCGCGAAGACCTTCCCACCCCAGATCTCGTCCAGATGCGCGACAGCGGTGGAGGCGGCGTCCCCCGCATCGTTCCAGCCCTCGAACGCGGCCACCATGACCGGGTCGATGAGCTCGGGCATGTCCTCAAGCTCGATCACCCCGGGGCCTCCCTCCACTTGCCTGGTACGGGCCCGATTCAGCTCGTCCCACGGACTGTAAGTGCCCAGCGTACGGGCAACCATTCCTTTTACCCGATGTGCTTGCTCCGGGTGGTGTCCCGTCGTTTTCCGGACACCGCTGACCAGGGCCGCGGTGGCCGCCCGTGTCCCACCTGGCGGAATCCCTGAGCTCACCATGTGTCCCTGCAATAGGCTGGGCGCGTGCGCCCGCGTCCGTGTGGGCGCAAAGTCGACAGCCGTCGCACACAGGGAGCTCACCATGGCCGTTTTCGTCCCTCTTGCCGCCCAAGAGCGCGCCGACGCGCTGCGCGAGGCGCTCGCCACCAGGGTTGTGGTGGCCGACGGGGCCATGGGGACCATGCTCCAGGCGCAGAACCCCACCCTGGAGGATTTCCAGGGTCACGAGGGCTGCAACGAGGTGCTGAACGTCTCCCGCCCGGACATCGTCCGCTCGGTGCACGAGGCCTACTTCGGGGTCGGCGTCGACTGCGTGGAGACCAACACCTTCGGCACGAACCTGTCCGCCATGGGCGAGTACGACATCGCCGACCGCATCTTCGAGCTGGCCGAGTGCGGCGCGCGGATCGCGCGCGAGGCCGCGGACGAGTTCGCCGCGAAGGACGGCCGGCAGCGCTGGGTGCTCGGCTCGATCGGTCCCGGTACCAAGCTGCCGACCCTCGGCCACATGCCCTTCGAGGCGCTGCGCGAGGGCTTCCGGCAGAACGCGGCCGGTCTGATCGCCGGTGGCGCGGACGCGTTGCTGGTGGAGACGGCGCAGGACCTGCTCCAGGTCAAGGCCGCGGTGCTGGGCATCAAGCAGGCGCAGGCCGACGCCGGGATCAGCCTGCCGATCCTCGCCCAGGTGACCATGGAGACCACCGGCACCATGCTGCTGGGCTCCGAGATCGGCGCGGCGCTGACCGCGTTGGAGCCGCTGGGCGTCGACTACGTCGGCATGAACTGCGCCACCGGTCCGGCCGAGATGAGCGAGCACCTGCGCTACCTGGCCCGGCACGCCAAGGTCGGGCTCTCCTGCATGCCGAACGCCGGTCTGCCGGTGCTGGGCAAGGACGGCGCGGTCTTCCCGCTCTCGCCCGAGGAGCTGGCCGACGCCCACGACGTGTTCACCCGGGAGTACGGCCTCTCCCTGGTCGGTGGCTGCTGCGGCACCACGCCGGAGCACCTGCGCCAGGTCGTGGAGCGTGTTCAGGGCCGGCCGGTCGCGCCGCGCACCCCGCAGCCGGAGGCGGCGGCGTCCTCGCTCTACCAGTCGGTGCCGTTCCGCCAGGACACCTCCTACCTGGCGATCGGTGAGCGGACCAACGCCAACGGGTCGAAGAAGTTCCGTGAGTCGATGGTCGCGGGGGACTGGCAGGCCTGCGTCGACATCGCCCGTGAGCAGATCCGCGAGGGCGCGCACCTGCTCGACCTCTGCGTCGACTACGTCGGCCGTGACGGCGTCGCGGACATGAAGGAGCTGGCCGGTCGGCTGGCCACGGCCTCGACGCTGCCGATCGTGCTGGACTCCACCGAGCCGCAGGTGCTGCGGGCGGGTCTGGAGCTGCTCGGCGGTCGCGCGGTGCTCAACTCGGTCAACTTCGAGGACGGCGACGCGGACGACTCCCGTTACGGCCGGATCGCGGCGCTGGCGTCCGAGCACGGTGCGGCGCTGATCGCGTTGACCATCGACGAGGCGGGCCAGGCCCGCACCGCCGAGACGAAGGTCGCCATCGCCGAGCGCCTGATCGAGGACCTGGGCACGCGCTTCGGCATCGCGGAGCACGACATCCTGGTCGACTGTCTCGCCTTCACCCTGGCCACCGGCCAGGAGGAGTCGCGTCGCGACGGCATGGAGACCATCGAGGCCATCCGGGAGTTGAAGCGCCGTCACCCCGCGGTGCAGACCACGCTGGGTCTGTCCAACATCTCCTTCGGCCTCAACCCGGCCGCCCGTCAGGTCCTCAACTCGGTCTTCCTCAACGAGTGCGTCGAGGCCGGTCTGGACTCGGCGATCGTCCACGCGGCGAAGATCCTGCCGATGAACCGGATCCCGGACGAGCAGCGCGAGGTCGCGCTCGACCTGGTCTACGACCGCCGCCGGCCCGAGCAGGGCGACGAGCCAGCCTACGACCCGCTGAGCCGGTTCCTGGAGCTGTTCGAGGGCGTCAGCGCCGCCTCGGTGCGCGCGGGCAAGGCGGAGGAGCTGGCCGCGCTGCCGCTGGAGGAGCGGCTGCAGGCACGGATCGTCGACGGCGAGCGCAAGGGCCTGGAGGCGGACCTCGACGAGGCGCTGACCGTCCGGCCCGCGCTGGAGATCGTCAACGAGGTGCTGCTGGAGGGCATGAAGACGGTCGGCGAGCTGTTCGGCTCCGGCCAGATGCAGCTGCCGTTCGTGCTCCAGTCCGCCGAGGTGATGAAGGCGGCGGTGGCCCATCTGGAGCCGCACATGGAGAAGTCCGACTCGGAGGGCAAGGGCACCATCGTGCTGGCCACCGTCAAGGGCGACGTCCACGACATCGGCAAGAACCTGGTCGACATCATCCTGTCCAACAACGGCTACAACGTCGTCAACATCGGCATCAAGCAACCGGTCTCGGCGATCCTGGAGGCCGCGCAGGAGCACCGGGCGGACGTGATCGGCATGTCCGGCCTGCTGGTCAAGTCCACGGTGATCATGAAGGAGAACCTGGAGGAGCTCAACCAGCGCGGCCTGGCCGCCGAGTTCCCGGTGATCCTCGGCGGCGCGGCGCTGACCCGCGCCTATGTCGAGCAGGACCTGCACGAGATCTACGCCGGCGAGGTCCGCTACGCCCGCGACGCCTTCGAGGGCCTGCGGCTGATGGACGCGCTGGTCGCGGTCAAGCGCGGCGTCCCCGGCGCTGCCCTGCCGGAGCTGCGGCAGCGCCGCCACGCCAAGGTCGAGGTGGACGAGCCGGAGGAGACCACGACCCGTTCGAACGTGGCCGCCGACAACCCGGTGCCGTCCCCGCCGTTCTGGGGCGACCGGATCGTCAAGGGCATCGCGCTGGCCGACTACGTCTCCTGGCTGGACGAGGACGCGCTGTTCAAGGGGCAGTGGGGGCTGAAGGCGGCGCGTGCCGGGGGTCCGAGCTACGAGGAGCTGGTGGAGACCGAGGGTCGGCCGCGGTTGCGCGGCTGGCTGGACCGGCTGCAGACGGAGGGCCTGCTGGAGGCCGCCGTGGTCTACGGCTACTTCCCGGCGGTCTCGCGGGAGAACTCCCTGGTGGTGCTGGGTGAGGACGGCCGGGAGCGCACCGCGTTCACCTTCCCGCGCCAGCGGCGCGGGCGTCGGCTCTGCCTGGCGGACTTCTTCCGCCCGGAGGACTCCGGCGAGAAGGACGTCGTCGCCTTCCAGGTGGTCACCATGGGCAGCAGGATCTCCGAGGCGGCCAACAAGCTGTTCGCGGAGAACTCCTACCGCGACTACATGGAGCTGCACGGCCTCTCCGTCCAGCTGGCCGAGGCCCTGGCCGAGTACTGGCACGCCCGCGTCCGCGCCGAGCTGGGCTTCTCCTCCGAGGACCCGAAGGACATGCGCGACATGTTCGCCCTGAAGTACCGGGGTGCGCGCTTCTCCCTCGGCTACGGCGCCTGCCCCGACCTGGAGGACCGCGCCAAGATCGCCGAGCTGCTGCGCCCGGAGCGGATCGGCGTCGAGCTCTCCGAGGAGTTCCAGCTCCACCCGGAGCAGTCCACCGACGCCATCGTGATCCACCACCCGGAGGCGAAGTACTTCAACGCGCGTTGAGCTCGACAGGATTACGATGTAGGACCCTCCCTTGGCCGGCCTCCGGCCGGGGGCCCCGGGCCGGTCACCTCGGTGGTGATCGGCCCGAGCCGTCTCGCCCGGACGCCGGGCCGCAAGAAAGCCGGAACCGCCCGTGACCACAGTCGCCTCCCGCACCCTGCAGGCCGTCCTGCTCGACATGGACGGCACGCTGGTCGACACCGAGGACTTCTGGTGGGAGGCGGAGAGCACGCTGCTGGCCGAGCTCGGCCATCCGATCGGGCCCGAGGAGCGCGAGATCGTGGTCGGCGGCCCGATGTCGCGGGTGGTCGCCCACCTGCTGGCGGTCTCCGGCGCCCCGCTGACGCCGGAGCGGCTGGGCGACCTGATCAACGAGCGTTTCGTCGAGCTGATCGGCCAGGGCGTCCCGGTCCTGCCGGGCGCCAAGGCGCTGCTTGCGGACCTGGCCGCGCACGGCGTCCCGACGGCGTTGGTCTCCGCGTCGCACCGGCGGATCATCGACCAGGTGCTGCGCACACTCGGCGCGCACAACTTCGCCTTCACCGTCGCTGGCGACGAGGTCGAACGGACCAAGCCCCACCCGGACCCGTACCTGCTGGCCGCCGCGCGGCTCGGGGCGGACCCGGCGCGCTGCGTAGTGATCGAGGACGCCCCGACGGGAGTGCGGGCCGGTCAGGCGGCGGGCTGCCACGTGCTGGCGGTGCCCTCGGTCGCGGCGATCGAGGAGGGGCCGCGGACGACCGTGCGCACCACTCTGGAGGGTGTCGACACCGCGATGCTGCGGGCGCTGGTCGCAGGGGGCTGACGCTCCGCCATGTCCAGCCCCTCCGCGATCTTGTGAGGAGCCTGTGAACGTGCGGAAAAGTAACTACCTGCTAACGCTAAAACGGACGAATCAGTACATGTGGCGTCACTTCCGCCGCATTTCCGGCCGGTTGGCCAAACCCTCGGTAAAGGGCGGCTGGGGGATCGTGCGATCGTATGGCAGGCTACCGCTCTATCGACCCTGCCGCGGATCCTGCGCACCATCTCTGCGTGGTATACCGCGCCGCGGGGTGGTGGTGAGATCCAGCGCCGGCGAGGAGAAGAAGGACACATGTCAGCACTCAAGCGGCTGGCGGCGCTCAGCTGCGTCGGCCTGATCGCCACGACCACCGCCTGTGGCTCGTCGAAGTCGACCGGCCCCGTCGACGGTGCTCCCAATGTGACGATCAACGTCGGCTCGGCGACGCCCTTCACCACGCTCGACCCGGCCAACGCGTACGACTCGGGCTCGTGGAATGTGTACTACAACATCTACCAGCAGCTCTTCACCTACATGCCGGGCGCCAACCTGCCGACGCCGGACGCCGCCAAGGACTGCACCAACTCCGGCGTGACGGTGACCTGCGACCTGCAGCCGGGCCTGGAGTTCTCCAACGGCGACGCGCTGGACGCCAACGCCGTCAAGTTCTCCCTGGACCGCGTGCTCGCGATCAAGTCCAAGACCGGCGTCTCCGGCCTGCTCAGCACGATCAAGTCGATCGACGTGCTCAGCCCCACCCGCTTCGTGCTCCACCTGACCGAGCCGGACGCGACCATGGAGGACCGTCTCGCCTCCGGCGTGGCGTCCATCGTCGACCCCAAGGTCTACAGCGCCACCCAGGCCGAGCCGAACACCTTCAGCGGCGTGGTGGGCTCAGGCCGCTACGTGGTCCAGTCGGCCCAGTGGGGCAACCTGGGCGGCGGTCAGCAGCCGACCGAGCTCAAGCTGGCGCTCAACCCCAACTACAAGGGCGCGGCCACCGCCCCGCAGAACTCCTACGTCGACGTCAAGTACTACGCGGACCAGAACGGGACGAAGAAGGCGCTCGACGACAAGGATGCCGACGTCGTCATCCAGGACCTCAACGCCAACGACGTCGTCACCATGCAGAACAACCAGCAGCTGGGCAGCGGCCTTCAGGTCGCGCAGGGCCCCGGCGGCCAGGTCCGGATGATGTCCTTCAACACCAAGAAGGCGCCGTTCAACGACGTCCACGTGCGCCAGGCGGTGGCCGAGCTGATCAACCGCAGCCAGATCGCCTCCGGGCCCTACCAGCACACCGTGACGCCGGCCTACTCGCTGATGCCCGCCGGCATCGCCAACTCCTCGCAGTCCTTCAGCATGTGGAGCACTCCGCAGCGCACGGACGGCGAGGTCAGGCAGCAGCTGAAGGACGCGGGGGTCTCCCTCCCGGTCAAGTTCACGCTCTCCTACGGCGGGGGTGACGCGGCCAAGGAGGCCGAGACCAAGCTGATCGCCCAGCAGCTGAACAGCACGGGCATCTTCCAGGTCGGCCTCCAGGGCTTCCCCGGCGGCGTCGGCCAGATGCAGTCGGCGATCCTGACCAGCGGCAACTTCCAGGCCTTCATGATCGCCTGGGAAGCCGACTACCTGGACGCCGACGACTACATCTCGCCGATCGTCGAGGGCAACGCCCTCTACAACAACTACAACAATCCGACGCTCGACCAGGAGATCTCGCAGGCGCTGTCCATTACGCCGCGTACCTCCGCGGAGAAGGCGTACAAGCAGATCCAGAACACCATCGCCCAGGACGTCCCGGTCATACCGATCTGGACCAACTCCCAGTACGCGGCCTCGCAGGCGAACATCACCGGCGTCCCGCTGACCCTGGACGACTCGGGCACCCCCCGCTGGTGGCTGATCGGCAAGACCAGCAACTGACGACAGCAGCAGGCCCGGCCCCGCAGCACGCGGGAGCCGGGCCTGTTTCGTTCCTCGGCTCTGCCTGTTCGCCTGTTTGTTGTTCGCCTGCTCCTGGTTGCTGACGGAGCCTCAGTTGCCGCCGGGGCGCACCAGGCCGCTCTCGTAGGCGAAGACCGCCGCCTGGACCCGGTCGCGCAGGCCGAGCTTGGTCAGCACATGGCCGACGTGCGTCTTCACCGTCGTCTCGCTGACGAACAGTTCGCCCGCGACCTCGGCGTTGGAGAGGCCCTTGGCAACCAGCTTCAGCACCTCCACCTCGCGATCGGTCAGCGTGCCCAGGGACGGCGGCGGGGCCTCGTCGCCGGACGGGAGCCGACCGGCGTACATGTCCAGCAGGCGGCGGGTGACGCTGGGGGCCAGCATCGCCGCGCCCTCGGCGACCACGCGGATCGCCTGGACCAGCTCCTCCGCCGGGACGTCCTTGAGCAGGAAGCCGCTGGCCCCGGCGCGCAGCGCCTCCACCACGTACTCGTCCAGGTCGAAGGTGGTCAGCACCAGCACCTTGGCCGGGCCGTCACGGCCCGGTCCGGCGATGCGGCGGGTGGCCTCGACGCCGTCCATCCGCGGCATCCGGATGTCCATCAGGACCACGTCGGGCTGCAGCGCCCGGACCTGGTCGAGCGCCTGCTGCCCGTCCCCGGCCTCGCCGACCACGGCGATGTCGGACTCGGCCTCCAGAATCATCCGGAAACCGGTGCGCAGCAGCGGCTGGTCGTCGACCAGCAGCACTCGGATCGTCACAGCACGCTCCACTCGGCGATCACGTCGATCAGGTCGATCACGTTGATCAGGTCGGGACAGTCGATCAGGACGGGACACTCAAAGGGTACGCAGGCGGGGTTCCGCCCCACGCCGGGCACAGCGGCTTGTGCGCGCACCAGTCGCAGAGCCGGTTCGGGTTGGCGGGCCAGTCGCCGCTCGCCAGGGCCTGCTGGACGGCCTGCCACAGCGCCAGCAGTTTCCGCTCCACGGCGCGCAGATCGGCCTCGTCCGGGTCGTAGGTGACCACCTGGCCGCCGCCGCCCAGGTACATCAGCTGGAGCCGCTTGGGGATCACCCCGCGCTCGCGCCAGATCACCAGCGCGTAGAACTTCATCTGGAACATGGCCTTGCCCTCGAAGTCCCGCGAGGGCGCCCGGCCGGTCTTGTAGTCGACCACCCGGACCTCGCCGGTCGGGGCGACGTCGACCCGGTCCACATAGCCGCGCAGCCGGAGCCCGGACTCCAGCGTGGTCTGCACCAGCAACTCGCGCTCGGCGGGCTGGAGGCGGTTCGGGTCCTCGACGCGGAAGTAGGCGTCGAGGAGCTTCTCGGCGTCGGCCAGCCAGCCCGCCAGCTCGTCGGCGCCCGCCTGCTCGGGGAAGAGCTCGGCCACCTCCGGGCGCTCCAGCAGCAGCTTCTCCCACTCCGGACGTAGCAGCGCCCGCGCCGCCTCGGGTGTGCGCTCGCCGAGCGGGGCGTCGAAGAGGCGCTCCAGCACGGCATGCACCAGCGTGCCCCGGGTGGCCGCCGGACTGGGCGGCTCGGGCACCTTGTCGATCACCCGCAGCCGGTAGAGCAGCGGGCAGGTCATGAAGTCGCCTGCCCGCGAAGGCGAGAGCGAGGTCGGGACCGCGGGCGGCGCGACCTCCGGCGCAGCCTCGGGCGCGAGGTCCGGCGCGGCGTCGGTGGTGCCGGTTGCGGGGCTGACGGGGGTGTCGACGGTGGGGTCGGCGGCTTGCATGGGTCCGACCCTATGGCCTGGCACCGACACCGCGTGGGTAAGTGGGTAAGCACGAGGGTGGGGGCAACGGTGTACCGACGGCCCGCCGCGCGCCGCAAGCGCGGGAGATCGCGTAGCGTGTGGCGCGGAGACGGGCACGGAGGGGCGGACGTGAGCAGCGGCGACAGCGGCAACGGCGAGACGACAGCGGGCGCTCCCGATCCCGAGCGTCCGCCCGGCGCGCTGCGCATGGGCCGGCCCTTCGGGGTGCCGGTCTACGTCACGCCCAGCTGGTTCCTGGTCGCGGCGCTGATCACCTGGCTCTTCGGCGGCCAGATCGACGCCGTGCTGCCGGGCCTCGGCGGCGCCCGCTACCTGGTCTCGCTCTTCTTCGCGGTCGCCTTCTACGGCTCGGTACTGATCCACGAACTGGCCCACACCGTGCTGGCACTGCGCTTCAAGCTGCCGGTGCTCCGGATCCAACTCCAGTTCTTCGGCGGCGTCTCCGAGATCACCAAGGAGGCGGAGACGGCCGGACGCGAGTTCTGGCTGGCCTTCGCCGGACCGCTGCTCTCGCTGGTGCTGGGCGGGGTGTTCCTGGGCGCGATGCAGTTCGTGGTTCCGGCCACGGTGCCCGGCGTGCTGCTGACGGCGTTGATGCTGAGCAACTTCGTCGTCGCCGTCTTCAACCTGCTGCCCGGACTGCCGCTCGACGGCGGCCGGATGCTGCGTGCGGTGGTCTGGAAGCTCACCGGCCGCCCGATGGCCGGGACGGTCGCGGCGGCCTGGGCCGGGCGTGGCCTGGCCCTGGTGGTGCTGATCGGCATGCCCGCCCTGTCCGCCGCGCAGGCCGCCGAGATCGGCACCGGCGAACTGCTGACCGACGCCGTGCTCGGCGCGATCCTGGCCGCGATCATCTGGAACGGCGCGAACAGCAGCCTGCGCAACGCGCGGCTGCGCGAACGGCTGCCGGAGCTCAGTGCGGGCGTGCTGACCCGACCCGCCGTCAGCGTCACCGCCGACACCCCGCTCGCCGAGGCGCTGCGCCGGCTGGACGCGGCCGGTGCGCTCGGCATCATCGTCACCGACAGCGCTGGCACGCCGATCGCCCTGGTCCGCGAGCGCGCGGTGCGGGCGGTGCCGGAACACCGGCGTCCGTGGATGCAGGTCAGCGAGGTCTCGGTCCCGCTCGGCCCCGGCAGCCGGGTCCCGACTGGGCTGGCGGGCGAGGAACTGCTGGACGCGCTGCGCGCCGTGCCCTCGGCGGAGTACCTGGTCGTCGGGGAGGACGACGAACCCGTCGGCGTCCTCGCCGCAGTCGACGTGGAACGCGCCTTCTCCCGCGCGATGTCGGGCGAGGACGTCCTGGTCGCCGCCCCTCCGCCCGCCGCGTGAGCCAAGCGCGACGTGGTCGGCAGGCCCCAGTTGCGCCCGTAGACTAGCCCCCATGACTCAACCGACCGGCGCCGCCCGCCGTCGCGGGCCCTTCCAGGTCGGGGACCAGGTCCAGCTCACCGACCCCAAGGGACGCCACCACACCATCACGCTCGAAGCAGGGAAGGCGTTCCACACCCACAAGGGTGCCTTCTCCCATGACGAGCTGATCGGCGCCCTCGAGGGCACTGTCGTGCGCACCACCGGGAACACCCAGTACCTCGCGCTGCGCCCCCTGCTCCCCGACTACGTCCTCTCCATGCCGCGCGGCGCCGCCGTCGTGTACCCGAAGGACGCGGGGCAGATCGTCACCATGGCCGACATCTTCCCCGGCGCGCGCGTCGTGGAGGCCGGTGTCGGTTCCGGTGCGCTCAGCATGTCGCTGCTGCGCGCGGTGGGGGACAGCGGCTCGCTCTTCTCCTACGAGCGCCGCGAGGACTTCGCCGGGATCGCGCGCAGCAACGTCGAGCGCTACTTCGGCGGCCCGCACCCGGCGTGGAAGCTCACCCTGGGCGACCTTCAGGACAACCTGGTCGAGACCGAGATCGACCGGGTCGTGCTGGACATGCTGGCGCCCTGGGAGTGCCTGGACGTGGTGTCCAAGGCGCTGGTGCCCGGTGGCGTGATCTGCTGCTACGTCGCGACCACCACCCAGCTCTCCCGCACCGTCGAGGCGCTGCGCGAGCACGGCACCTTCACCGAGCCGCAGGCCTGGGAGTCGATGGTGCGCAACTGGCACGTCGAGGGCCTGGCCGTGCGTCCGGACCACCGGATGATCGGTCACACCGGCTTCCTGCTCACCTCGCGCCGTCTCGCGGACGGCGTCGAGCCGCCGCTGCGTCGTCGCCGTCCGGCCAAGGGCGCCTACGGCGAGACGGAGGCGCCGGAGAAGGTCAAGCCGGGCCGGTTCCTGAAGCTGGCCGAGGACCGCGCGGACGCCTCCGGCGAGGACTACGTCGAGGACTTCGACCGCGTGGCCGACGAGCGCGACTGAGCCGCGCGCCGGTCCCATGGCCGCGAGTCGGCCTCTGCACAACCTCCACGGGGAGGCGACGGAATCGTCGCTTCCCCGTTGCTCTGCGCGCGTCCGGACTGTGGGACGATGACGCGCACAATCGCGCGGTGACTGCGGGAAATGGGGTGTCCCCTGGTGGTGCAGCTGGTGGCGAGGTCCGACGAGACCGTTGAGTCCGTCGAGTCGGGGAGTGTCGAGTCGGGCGGTGTCGAGGCGGAGAGCGCGGGCGAGGCCGCCGTCGCCGAGAAGGCGAAGGCCCTGTCAAAACTCCCCGCCCACGCGCGAAGTAAACCGCTGCACTGGATCGCCACCGCCGCCGGTGTCGCCTCCGTGGTCGGTCTGGTGCTGGTGGTCGGACCGGCCGGCGCCGCCCAGCGCGTCGCCGGAGACCTCCCCGGCACAGGAGCGGGAGCCGGGTCCGGTGCGAGCGCCGCAGCCGGCACCGGCGCCGGCACCGCGGCGGGCCCGGCCGCGCACCCGGTCCCGGCCGCCGCCGCGCCGAACCCGGCCAAGGCCAAGCTGCCGCTGGACTGCGCAGGTCAGGCGGTCAAGATCGACCAGCAGTTCGCCGCGGCCCTGCCCGGCAGCGGCACCCCGGTCACCGTCGCCTCGGCCCGCTGCGACGCCGCCGGTGGCACGCCGCCGGACGGCCTCTACGTGCTGGAGCCCGGAAAGAGCGCGGCCGCGGCACCGGTGCTGGCGGCCACGCTGCTCGACCCGGCCAAGCGGATGAGCGTGCAGAGCGTCACCATGCGTTCGGACGGCAGCATCCGCGCGGTGGTCAGCGGCTACTCCTCGGCCTCCGTGCCGAACTGCTGCCCCGACATCAACGAGACCCTCAGTTGGGCCTTCGGCAAGGGGGGTTCCTGGGCCCAGCCCGTGGTGGCCGCCAACGGGGCCTCCGTCTGACCGGACCCGTCACCTCGTCCGGGAGGGGGTCTCAGGCCCCTTCCCGCCGACGGGAACTGACGCAGAGACAGCTCACCCCTCGTCATGTGATCTTCGTCACGTGGCGAGGGGCGTTTGCGTCGGCGCGGACTACTCCGCGTCGGGTCCGTGCACCTCGACCCGGTCGCGGACGCGTCGGACGTGGATGCAGTCGCCGGGGCAGTCCTTGGCCGAATCCGCCACGTCCTGAAGCAGCGTCAACGGGACGGGCACGCAGGCGCCTGGCTCCGTCAGCAGCTCCTCGTCGGTGCCCTTCACGTAGGCGAGCCCGTCGATGTCGAGCTCGAACACCTCGGGCGCGTACTGCACGCAGATGCCGTCGCCCGTGCACAGGTCCTGGTCGATCCAGACTTCCAGGGCCTCCGTGGCCCCGCTCTCGGTGCTGGTGGACATCCCGGCCGTCCGTTCTGCGTTCTTGATGGTCTCGATGGCGCTGACCTCGTCAGCCTACCTCCGACCGCTTTCGACCAATGCCGAGGTGGGTATGTGCCTTACCAGAGGGGACGTACGCAAGGGTGAAGATCGGACACACCCCTTCGGACTTTCGATCAAGGGGTTTCAACACTCCCAGGCGCAGGTAGGGTCTGGAAGCGTCAGCTCCCCCCGGAGGAGGTGAGGACCGTGGCAGCCCACGATGACGACTACGCCCGAGGCGGCAGGCCCGCACGGGGTTCTGAAGAGGCACAGGCCCAGATCTCGATGCTGGAGCAGGAGATCGCAGCTCTGCGTCGCAAGATCGCCGAGCCCACGCGGCACACGAGGATCCTCGAAGAGCGGATCGTCGAGCTGCAGACCAACCTGAACGGTGTCACCGCCCAGAACGAGCGGCTGGCGTCCACCTTGCGCGAGGCCCGCGACCAGATCGTGGCCCTCAAGGAGGAGGTCGACCGGCTGGCACAACCCCCGGCCGGATTCGGCACCTTCCTCGTGGCCAACGAGGACGGCACCGCCGACATCTTCACCGGTGGACGGAAGCTCCGGGTGAACGTCAGCCCGAGCATCCCGCTCGAGGACATGCGGCGTGGCCAGGAGGTCATGCTCAACGAGGCGCTGAACATCGTCGACGCCATGGCCTTCGAGAGCATCGGCGACATCGTCACGCTCAAGGAGGTCCTGGAGGACGGCGAACGCGCGCTGGTCGTCGGGCACACGGACGAGGAGCGGGTGGTCCGGCTCGCCGAGCCGCTGCGCGACATCGTGCTGCGGGCCGGCGACGCGCTGCTCCTCGAACCGCGCTCCGGCTACGTCTACGAGGTCGTGCCGAAGAGCGAGGTCGAGGAGCTGGTCCTCGAAGAGGTCCCGGACACCGACTACGACCGGATCGGCGGCCTCGGCCAGCAGATCGAGCAGATCCGCGACGCGGTCGAGCTGCCCTACCTGCACGCCGACCTCTTCAAGGAGTTCGAGCTGCGCCCGCCCAAGGGCGTGCTGCTCTACGGCCCGCCCGGCTGCGGCAAGACGATGATCGCCAAGGCGGTCGCCAACTCGCTTGCCAAGAAGGTCGCCGAGGTGACCGGCCAGCCCCAGGGGAAGAGCTACTTCCTCAACATCAAGGGCCCGGAGCTGCTCAACAAGTACGTCGGTGAGACCGAGCGCCAGATCCGCCTGGTCTTCCAGCGCGCACGGGAGAAGGCGAGCGAGGGCACCCCTGTCATCGTCTTCTTCGACGAGATGGAGTCCCTGTTCCGCACCCGCGGTTCCGGCGTCAGCTCGGACGTGGAGAACACCATCGTCCCGCAGCTGCTGGCCGAGATCGACGGTGTGGAGGGGCTGGAGAACGTCATCGTCATCGGCGCCTCCAACCGCGAGGACATGATCGACCCGGCGATCCTGCGGCCCGGCCGTCTGGACGTCAAGATCAAGATCGAGCGGCCGGACGCCGAGGGCGCCAAGGACATCTTCTCCAAGTACCTGAAGACCTCGCTGCCGCTGCACCCGGACGACGTCAAGGAGCACGGCGACTCGACCGACGCCGCCGTGGCCGCGATGATCCAGGCCGTGGTGGAGCGGATGTACACCGAGTCCGAGGAGAACCGCTTCCTGGAGGTCACCTACGCCAACGGTGACAAGGAGGTCCTCTACTTCAAGGACTTCAACTCCGGCGCCATGATCCAGAACATCGTGGACCGGGCCAAGAAGATGGCCATCAAGGACTTCCTTGACCACGGCCAGCGCGGTCTGCGCGTCTCCCACCTGCTCGCCGCCTGCGTGGACGAGTTCAAGGAGAACGAGGACCTGCCCAACACCACCAACCCGGACGACTGGGCCCGCATCTCCGGCAAGAAGGGCGAGCGGATCGTCTTCATCCGCACGCTGGTCACCGGGAAGCAGGGCGCCGAGTCCGGCCGCTCCATCGACACCGTGGCCAACACGGGTCAGTACCTGTAGGACCAGCACGACCTGTAAGACCTGCACGCGCAGAACGGCAGAAACACCAGCACCACGCAGTACCTTCGAGACGTCCGGCTGCGGGAGCCCGTGGGCCCTCACAGCCGGACGTTCGCGTCACAACGATCGTGTCAGTGATCTCCCGGTTGTCAGTCGGCAGTCTTAGTCTCGGGTTACCGCACGGGTTCGTCCGCGGCAGCGCGAAGGAGGGCCGTATGTCTGTACGGCGCGTCATGGGCATCGAGACGGAGTACGGGATCTCCGTCCCGGGTCATCCCAACGCCAATGCCATGCTCACCTCGTCCCAGATCGTCAACGCCTACGCGGCGGCGATGCACCGGGCCCGCAGGGCCCGCTGGGACTTCGAGGAGGAGAACCCGCTGCGCGACGCGCGTGGCTTCGACCTGGCCAGAGATGCGGCGGACGCCAGCCAGCTGACCGACGAGGACATCGGGCTCGCCAACATCATCCTGACCAACGGCGCGCGCTTCTACGTGGACCACGCCCACCCCGAGTACTCCTCGCCGGAGGTCACCAACCCGCGCGACGCCGTGCTCTGGGACAAGGCCGGCGAGCGGGTCATGGAGGAGGCGGCCAACCGCGCCCTGCAGTTGCCCGGCGCGCAGCCGATCCACCTGTACAAGAACAACACCGACAACAAGGGCGCCTCCTACGGCACCCACGAGAACTACCTGATGAAGCGGGCCACGCCGTTCGCGGACATCGTGCGCCACCTCACCCCGTTCTTCGTCTCGCGCCCGGTGGTCACCGGCGCCGGCCGGGTCGGCATCAACCAGGACGGCTCCGCCCAGGGCTTCCAGCTCAGCCAGCGCGCCGACTACTTCGAGGTCGAGGTCGGCCTGGAGACCACGCTCAAGCGCCCGATCATCAACACCCGCGACGAACCGCACGCCGACGCGGAGAAGTACCGGCGGCTGCACGTGATCATCGGCGACGCCAACCTCTCCGAGATCTCGACCTACCTCAAGCTCGGCACCACCGCCCTGGTGCTGTCCATGATCGAGGACTCCTTCATCACCGTCGACCTGGTCGTCGACCAGCCGGTCCGCACGCTGCACCAGGTCTCCCACGACCCCTCACTGCAGCACCTGATCCAGCTGCGCAGCGGGCGCAAGCTCACCGCGGTGCAGCTCCAGATGGAGTACTGCGAGCTGGCCAGGAAGTACGTCGAGGACCGCTACGGCCAGGACGCCGACGAGCAGACCCACGACGTCCTGGACCGCTGGGAGGACGTGCTGGGCAAGCTGGAGCGCGACCCGATGTCGCTCTCCCGGCAGCTGGACTGGGTGGCCAAGAAGGAGATCCTGGAGGGCTACCGCCGCCGGGACGACCTGGGCTGGGACGACGCCCGGCTGCACCTGGTCGACCTCCAGTACGCGGACGTCCGCCAGGAGAAGGGCCTCTACAACCGGCTGGTGGCCCGCGGGCGGATGGACCGGCTGCTGGACGACGCCGAGGTGCTGCGGGCCGCCCACGAGCCACCTGAGGACACCCGCGCCTACTTCCGCGGCCGTTGCCTGGAGCAGTACGCCGACCACGTCGCGGCGGCCTCGTGGGACTCGGTCATCTTCGACATCCCCGGACGTGACTCCCTGCAGCGCGTGCCCACCCTGGAGCCGCTGCGCGGCACCAGGAACCACGTCAAGGCGCTGCTGGACCGCTGCCGCACGGCGGAGGAGCTGGTACGGGTGCTCAGCGGAGGGTGAGCCGGGGTCGGGTGTGAACACGTGTGAACGCGTGTCCGCGCAGAGCGTAACTGTACGAGGGTGTTCGTTCACCATGGGTGAACTGCACGCCTTTGGGCATCATCCGGGCAACGATCGACGTTCTTCGACTACAAGCCGTAGGGTCAGAGATCAGCTGATCCACTCAAGAGCGGGGTGAGGGAAATGGCGACCAAGGACACCGGCGGCGGCCAGCAGCGGGCGAACCGCTCCTCCGAGGAGGTCGAGGAGACCGACGTCCAGGCCGAGGAGGCCTCGGACCTCAAGGAGCGCAAGGAGAAGATCGACGACGACGTCGACGCGGTCCTGGACGAGATCGACGAGGTCCTCGAGTCGAACGCCGAGGACTTCGTGCGGGGCTTCGTCCAGAAGGGTGGAGAGTAGATTCTCTCCTTGATCGACTCCACGATCGACTCAACGAACCGGAAGGAAAGCTGTGGAAGCCTATCTCTCTGGCACCGGGCGTCTGCCGGCTGCCTTCCTGCGGCCGGGCTCGTCCTCGTTCATCGAGTTCCTCGGCGACCACCAGCCCGAACTGCTGCCCGGCCGGCGTGAGCTGCCGGCCGGTGCGCAGCCGCTCCAGGCGCCGCACGGCACCACCATCGTCGCGGCGACGTTCGACGGCGGGGTCGTCCTCGCCGGTGACCGGCGCGCCACCATGGGCAACATCATCGCGCAGCGGGACATCGAGAAGGTCTTCCCGGCCGACGAGTACTCCGCGGTCGGCATCGCCGGCACCGCCGGCCTCGCGGTGGAGATGGTGAAGCTGTTCCAGCTGGAGCTGGAGCACTACGAGAAGATCGAGGGCACCTCGCTCTCGCTGGAGGGCAAGGCCAACCGCCTCACCACCATGATCCGCGGCAACCTCGGCATGGCCATGCAGGGCCTCGCCGTCGTCCCGCTCTTCGCCGGCTACGACCTGGACCAGAGCCGCGGGCGGATCTTCACCTACGACGTCACCGGCGGGCGCTCCGAGGAGACGGGCTTCGCCGCCACCGGCTCCGGCTCGCTCTTCGCCAAGGGCTCGTTGAAGAAGCTCTACCGGGCGGGCCTGACTGCCGAGCAGGCCGCGACGGCGGTCATCCAGGCCCTCTACGACGCCGCCGACGACGACTCCGCGACCGGTGGGCCGGACCTCACCCGCCAGATCTTCCCGATCGTCTCGGTCATCACCGACGAGGGCTTCCGCCGCCTCGGCGACCAGGAGGTCGGAGAGCTCGCCAAGGCAGTGCTCGGCCACCGGCTGGAGCAGCCGGACGGCCCGCAGGCGCCCCTGCTGTAGCCGTTCGGGCCGTTCCTGACCCCCAATCATCTGACCGCTCGACAAGAAGAAGGGGCGACCGGTGTCGACGCCGTTCTACGTCTCACCCCAGCAGGCCATGGCCGACCGCGCCGAGTACGCCCGCAAGGGCATCGCCCGCGGTCGGTCGGTGGTCGTGCTCACCTACGCCGACGGCATCCTCTTCGTCGCGGAGAACACCTCCCGCGCGCTGCACAAGGTCTCCGAGATCTACGACCGGATCGCCTTCGCCGCGGTGGGCCGCTACAACGAGTTCGAGAACCTGCGGATCGGCGGCGTCCGCTACGCCGACCTGCGCGGCTACTCCTACGACCGGGCGGACGTCAACGCCCGTGGTCTGGCCAACGTCTACGCCCAGACCCTGGGCACCATCTTCTCCTCCACCGGGGAGAAGCCCTACGAGGTCGAGCTGATCGTCGCCGAGGTCGGCAAGACCCCGGGCGACGACCAGATCTACCGCCTCACCCCCGACGGCTCGGTCGTGGACGAGCACGGCTCGGTCGCCGTCGGCGGCAACTCCGAATCCATCGCCACCTACCTGGAGCAGCGCCACGAGGAGGGCACATCCCTGCTGGACGCCCTCAAGCTCGCCGTAGAGAGCCTGGCCAGGGACCCGAACGGCGGCGCGCCCCGCACCCTGACCCCGGAGCAACTGGAGGTCGCGGTGCTGGACCGGGGCCGTTGGCAGCAGCGAAAGTTCAAGCGCCTGCTCGGCACCCAGCTGAGCCGGCTGCTGGAGGGGGACGCCAGTGCGGCGTCCGACGACGAGGAGCCGCCGGCCGGTTCGGCCGCCGCGGCCGAGGGGGAGTAGCAACAGCCGCTTTTCCCATGGTTTCGATCAGGGCGGGAAGGTGAACTACTAGGCATGGACCGCCGAATCTTCGGGTTGGAGAACGAGTACGGCGTCACCTGTACGTTCCGGGGGCAGCGTCGCCTGTCACCGGACGAGGTGGCCAGGTACCTCTTCCGCCGCGTCGTGTCATGGGGCCGCAGCAGCAACGTGTTCCTGCGCAACGGTGCCCGCCTCTATCTGGATGTGGGTTCGCACCCCGAGTACGCCACCCCCGAGTGCGACGACGTCGCCGAGCTGGTGACGCACGACAAGGCCGGGGAGCGCATCCTCGAGGGCCTGCTGGTGGACGCCGAGCGCCGGCTCCACGAGGAGGGCATCGCCGGGGACGTCTACCTGTTCAAGAACAACACCGACTCCGCCGGCAACTCCTACGGCTGCCACGAGAACTACCTGGTGGCGCGGCACGGGGAGTTCTCCCGCCTGGCGGACATCCTGATCCCGTTCCTGGTCACCCGTCAGCTGATCTGCGGCGCGGGCAAGGTGCTGCAGACGCCGCGCGGCGCGGTCTACTGCGTCAGCCAGCGTGCCGAGCACATCTGGGAGGGCGTCAGCTCGGCGACCACCCGGTCCCGTCCGATCATCAACACCCGCGACGAGCCGCACGCGGACGCCGAGCGCTACCGCCGTCTGCACGTCATCGTGGGCGACTCCAACATGTCGGAGACCACCACGCTGCTCAAGGTCGGCGCGACCGACCTGGTGCTGCGGATGATCGAGGCCGGCACGGTGCTGCGCGACCTCACCCTGGAGAACCCGATCCGGGCCATCCGCGAGGTCTCCCACGACCTGACCGGCCAGCGCCTGGTCCGGCTCGCCAACGGCCGCGAGGCCAGCGCGCTGGAGATCCAGCAGGAGTACTTCCAGAAGGCCAGCGACTTCGCCGACCACCGGGGCATCCGCACCGGCACGATCGCGCGGGTGCTCGACCTGTGGGGCCGCACGCTGGAAGCGGTCCGCACCGAGGACTACGCCAAGGTCGAGCGCGAGATCGACTGGGTGATGAAGTACCAGCTGATCGAGCGCTACCGGGCCAAGAACGGCATCTCGATGTCGCACCCGCGGGTCGCCCAGATCGACCTCGCGTACCACGACATCCACCGTCGCCGCGGCCTGTACTACCTGCTCGAGAACCGCGGGCAGGCGGAGCGGGTCACCAACGACCTCAAGATCTTCGAGGCCAAGTCGGTGCCGCCGCAGACCACCCGGGCGCGACTGCGTGGCGACTTCATCCGCCGGGCCCAGGAGCAGCGGCGCGACTTCACCGTCGACTGGGTCCACCTCAAGCTCAACGACCAGGCGCAGCGGACCGTCCTGTGCAAGGACCCGTTCCGATCGGTCGACGAGCGCGTGGAGAAGCTGATCGCCGGCATGTGAGCCCGGGGGTCGGGGTCGGACGCGAGGGCCGGACGTGGGGGCCGGTCGGTGGGCGCGAGCCCGTCGGCCGGTCCTCGTGTCTCGGAGCCAGCTTTGGAGTGAACATGACCGACTTGTGACCTGAGTTGTGGGCGGGGTCTCTGCGCAGATCCGGGACAAGGCCATAGAGTGGCGCGGACCGCTGAACCGCTCACCACCTAAGGATCACCGTGCGCCGACTCGCCGCCGCGCTGCTTCTTGCGCCCACGCTGCTGCTCACCGGTTGTGGGAGCAGCGCCAAGACGGCCACGGCCGCCGACACCGCGGCGCCCTGCCCGTCCGGTTCCGCCGCCCAGTCGCCGCTGCCGGTGCCGCCCGTGACCAGCACGGACAGCCAGCTGCCGACCGTCTCGGGCGAGTTCGGCAAGAGCGCGACCATCACCGTCCCGAAGGGCGACCCGACGGGCAACTTCGTCGTCAAGCCGATCTCCGTGGGCAACGGCCCGGTGGTGACCAACGACGACGTGGTCGGCTTCAACATCGTCGGCCAGACCTGGGCCGGCAAGCCCTTCCAGGACTCCTACAAGGACAGCGGCGGCGCCGCGGTCGACAACCTGCACACCACGCCGATGCTGCCGATGTTCAGCAAGGCCGTCGTGGGCCAGAAGGTCGGCAGCCGGGTCGAGGTCGTCGCCCCGCCGGCGGCGGGCTTCGGCAACGCGGGCTACCCCCAGCTGCAGATCACCTGCCACGACACGCTGGCGATGGTCTTCGACATCACCGCCGCTGTCCCCGTCGACGGGTCGGCCGACGGCACCCCCCAGACGCCGACGGCCGACGTGCCCAAGGTGCAGATGAACGACAAGGCCGCGGCCTCCTTCACCATCAGCTCCTCGCAGCGCGACCCGAAGACCCTGGGCGCCACGGTGCTGCTCAAGGGCAACGGCCCGACGGTCCAGCCCGGCCAGAACCTGATCGCCCAGTACACCGGTGCGGTTCTGGCCAACGGCAAGGTCTTCGACTCGTCGTGGAGCCACGGCGGGGCGACCAACTTCGTCATCGGCAAGGGCCAGGTCATCCCCGGCTGGGACAAGGGCCTGGTCGGGCAGACGGTCGGTTCCCGGGTGCTGCTGACCATCCCGGCGGCCGAGGCCTACGGGGCGCAGCCGCCGCAGGGTTCGGGCATTCCGGCCAACGCACCCCTGGTCTTCGTCGTGGACATCCTCGGCGCCGCGTAACGTAGGGGCGCACAGCACCAGCTCTGCACCATCTTTCGTCCCTCCAAGGAGAACCACCACCGTGAGCATCGAGAAGCCGGAGATCGACTTCCCGGGCGGCGAGGCCCCCACGACGCTGCAGATCCGCGACATCTGGGTGGGCGACGGCGCCGAGGCCAAGGCCAAGGACAACGTCAGCGTCCACTACGTCGGCGTGGCCTTCAGCACCGGCGAGGAGTTCGACGCGAGCTGGAACCGTGGCGCCCCGCTCCGCTTCAAGCTGGGCATCGGCCAGGTCATCGCCGGCTGGGACCAGGGCGTCCAGGGCATGAAGGTCGGCGGCCGTCGCGAGCTGATCATCCCGGCCAAGCTCGCCTACGGCGACCGTGGCGCGGGCGACGCGATCAAGCCCGGCGAGACGCTGATCTTCGTCGTGGACCTGCTCGGCGTCTGACGCCCTGTCGCACGCGAGCCGCACACGAGTCGCACGCGACGCGCGAGTCACGCAAGCGCACCCCCGTCCCTTTGGACGGGGGTGCGCTTCGTCGTCGAGAGCCCTAGCGGTACGGTCAGTTGATACCGGGTGCCGAGTTCCGGGTCGCGGTCGGTGCCGCGCGTAGAAGAAGGGTGAGCGATGCCCATCGCCAAGTCCGAGCGCCTGATGAACCTCGCGCTGTGTCTGATGAACACCAAACGCCCGCTGAGCAAGCGGGAGTTGCGGACGTCCATCGAGGCCTACCGTGAGGCGGGGTCTGCGGGGGAGCAGGTCAGCGAGGACGCGTTCAACCGGATGTTCGAGCGCGACAAGGACGATCTGCGCGAACTCGGCCTGGTCATCGACGTGGTGGAGAACCCGCTCGACGGCGAACTCGGCTATCTGGCCCGGCGCGACGTCAACCGGCTGCCCGAGATTCACCTGGACGCGGAGGAGGCCGCCGCGCTGAGCCTGGCCGCCGGGGTCTGGGAGCAGGCACGCCTGGCCGGAGCCGCCAGTGGCGCCCTGCAGAAGCTGCGTGCCGCCGGTTCGCTGGCCGAGGACGGCGGCGAGGGCCGGACCACGCTCCAGCCCCGCGTCCCCGCGCGCGACGCCGCGTTCGAGCCACTGCTGGTCGCCGCGCGCGATCGGCGTCCGGTCGCCTTCGACTACCGCAAGAGCGGCGCCGCCCAGGCCGAGCCGCGCACCGTCGAGCCGTGGGCGCTGGAGTTCTGGCACGGCCACTGGTACCTCGCGGGCTGGGACCGCGACCGCTCCGACGTCCGGGTCTTCCGGCTGAGCCGGATCGTCGGGCGGGTCCGCAGCAAGGGCGGCCAGTTCAGCGTGCCCGTCCCCGATCACGTCGACGTCCGCGAGACCGTCGCCCGCTTCGCGGGGGAGGGCGCGACCGAGCAGGCCCGCGTCCGGGTCCGCCGGAGGGCCGCCTTCCCGGTCCGGGCCAAGGCACTCACCGCGGCACCCGCGCCGGACGACGCAGAATGGGATGAGCTGACCATTCCTTACGGCCACGGCCTGGCCGCGGACCTGGTCGAGTTCGGCCCGGACGTGGTCGTGGTCGAACCCGCCGAGCTCCGCGCGGAGGTCATCGCACGTCTGCGGGCCGTGGCGGGTGGGACGGACGCGGGGACCTCCGGCATTTCCGAGAACGAGGTGGGCGAGTGAGCAGCGCGATCGACCAGACCCGGCGGATGCTGTCGCTGGTCACCTACCTGCGCGAGCGCCCCGGTGCCCGGGTCGGCGAGGTCGCCCGCGCCTTCGGCGTCACCGAGCGCGAGCTGATCCGCGACCTCAGCGTGCTGCCGATGTGCGGCACCAGCTTCCGCGGCGGCGACCTGCTCGACATCGACACCGACGGCGAGCAGATCTGGTGGCACAACCCGGACGACGTGGCCCAGCCGTTGCGGCTCGCCGCCGACGAGGCGACCTCCCTGCTGGTCGCCGCCCGCGCGGTGGCTGGTCTGCCGGGCCTGCGCGAGCGCGACCGCGAGGCGCTGACCCGTGCGGTCGCCAAGCTGGAGGCCGCCGCCGGCGACGTCGCCGAGGGCAGCACGCGCGTCGGCGTGACCTTCGAGGCCGAGGGCGACGTCTTCGCCGAGATCGACCGCGCGTTCACCGAGCGCAAGCGGCTCTGGCTGCAGTACTGGTCCTCCGCGCGTGGCGAGCTCACCGAGCGCGAGGTCGACCCGATCCGGCTGGTCACCGAGGGCCACACCTACCTCGAGGCCTGGTGCCGCCTCTCCGAGGACCGGCGGATCTTCCGGCTGGACCGGATCGCCGAGATCAAGGTCCTGGACACCCCCGCCGACCCGCCCAAGCTGGAGCTCCGCGACCTCTCCGAGGGCATGATGCGCCCGTCCACCGACGACCCCCAGGTCGTCCTCGAGGTCGGCCCGGCGGGCCGCTGGGTCGCCGAGTACTACCCGCACGAGGCGGCGGAGGAGCAGCCCGACGGCGGCCTCCGCATCGTGCTGCGCACGCCGGACCCGTCCAGCCTGCTGCGGCTCGTCCTCCGGCTCGGCCCTGACGGCCGCGTGGTCGCCCCCGAGTCCCTGGCCGCGCGGGCCCGCGACGTCGCGTCCCGCGCGCTGGCGGGGTACGAGGCCGGGCACGACGGGCGCACCGGATGAGCGTGACGCGGTTCCGCGCCTCCTGCCCCGACTGCCGGGTCACCACGGAGCTGGACGCTCGCGCGTTCCGCCTGGCGCTCGGCCGTACGGCGGAACGGACCTTCTACAGCTTCACCTGCCCGGCGTGCGGTTCCGCCGTGCGCAAGCACGCCGGCGCGCGGATCATCGACGCACTGACGGGGGCGGGCGTGCCCACCATGAGGCTGCACGTCGGGACTTAGACGGAAGCGGAGACGGAGAGGGAGGTTGCACTGCGCCGCGCCCGTGATGGTGCAACTTCCCCGCCCACCGAAAAGACCGGTCCTGCGATGGTGCATGCTTGGTCCCGTGGTGTGGATCATCGTGGGACTGACGACCGCAGGTCTGCTCGTGCTGGGAGCGCTGTCCGTGTTGGCCTACCGCGAGGTAGCCGCGCTGGCCAGGGCACTCTCGCGCAGCTCGGAGCGGCTGTCCAAGGCGGGCGCGGACGTCGAGCGCGCGGCTGAGGCGGTCGCGCGCAGCGGGGGAGCCGCGCTGCTGACCACGCGTGCACCGTCTATTCAAGCGCCAAACGGATCCGCGTAGTATCGAAGATGCGTTGGGGCAGCTTTCTGTCGCGACGCTATGGGCCGTGCCTTCACGGTGCGTATCATCGGCGCAGACACGACGACGAAGAGGGAAACCCGATGCTCGAGAACCGCGCTCTGGAAATCATCATCATTGCGGTCATCGTGCTGCTGCTCTTCGGAGCGAAGCGGCTCCCGGACTCCGCGCGTGCGCTCGGCAAGTCGCTGCGCATCCTCAAGTCCGAGGTCGGCGCGATGAAGGACGACGGCAAGAAGACCGACGCCCAGGTCTCCAACGTCACCACCTCCGAGGAGCAGGCGCAGGCCCCCGCCGCGCCGCGGACCATCCAGTCCGCGCCGGGGGACACCGCCTCCGCGCGTCCCGTCACCGAGGACAAGCAGCCGAGCAGCCAGGTCTGAATCAGGCGCATTCCTCCTCACTCCCACCTTTTTCTCGCAGGGACGTAGCCGCACGGTGAGCGACACCCAACAGAGGCAGAAGCAGCAGCGGCCTCCGAAGAACGATGACGGCCGGATGCCGCTCGCGGACCACCTCCGCGAGCTGCGCTACCGGCTCATCGTCTCGATCCTCGCCCTGCTCGTGACCACGGTCATCGGCTGGCTGATGCACAACTGGGCGATCAACGAGCTGGTCACCCCGGCCTGTCACATCACCGGCGTGCACGGCTACGGCGAGAAGACCGCGGCGTGTCCCAACGGTCTGCTGGTGAACAACGGCGTGCTCTCGCCGCTGACCTTCACCTTCAAGATCGCGATGATGATCGGCTTCATCCTGGCCAGCCCCGTGTGGAGCTACCAGCTCTGGGCCTTCGTCGCGCCGGGTCTGTACAAGAAGGAGAAGAAGTACGGTCTCGGGTTCGTCGGCGCCGCAGTCCCCCTCTTCCTCGGCGGCGCGTACCTGGCGTACGAGATCTTCCCCAAGGCCCTGCAGATCCTGGCCAGCTTCAACCCGGCCAACTTCTCGCTGGCCTTCTCCGGCGCCGAGTTCCTGGACTTCTTCATCCGGATGGTGCTGGTCTTCGGGCTCTCCTTCGAGGTCCCGCTGCTGCTGGTGATGCTGAACTTCCTCGGGATCGTCAGCGCCGCCCGGCTGCGCGGCTGGTGGCGCGGTGCGGTCTTCGGGATCTTCGTCTTCTCCGCGATCGCCGTGCCCACCGGTGACCCGGTGACCATGACGGTGCTCGCCGTCCCGATGTGTCTGCTCTACTTCGCCGCCGTCGGCGTGGCGACGCTGCGGGACAAGGCCGTGGCCCGGCGCTACGCCGAGAACCCGGACCACCAGCTCGACCCGGACCAGGCCTCCTCGGTGGATCTGCGCCCGTCCTCCCTCGGCGCCGACGACCTGCCCATCCCGGAGCCGGTCAACGCCACCGAGCTGGCCGCGGGCGAGCCGATGACGTACCACCCGGACGACGTCACCTGAGCACCCGCCGTACCGCCCGATCGGGCGATGGCGCACGCAGTAAACAATCTTGAGGTGGAGTGTCAGTCCTGGCGGGTACTCTCCTAGCGAGATGACTGACCAGAACCTGCTCTCGCCCGACTCGTCCGATCCGTCCGACGAGGAGAACCTCAGCCCCTCCGAGCGCTACGCCGCGTCCCGGCGCCGCGCGCAGGAGGAGGCGAGTGCCCTGCACGCCTTCCGGCAGCTGTACGACTTCCCGCTGGACCCGTTCCAGGTGGAGGCGTGCCAGGCGCTGGAGGGCGGCGAGGGTGTCCTCGTGGCCGCACCGACGGGCTCCGGCAAGACCATCGTCGGCGAGTTCGCCGTGCACCTCGCGCTGGCCGAGGGCCGCAAGTGCTTCTACACGACGCCCATCAAGGCGCTGTCGAACCAGAAGTACCAGGACCTGGTGAAGCGCTACGGCGCCGACAAGGTCGGCCTGCTCACCGGTGACAACACGGTCAACAGCGAGGCGCCCGTCGTCGTCATGACGACCGAGGTGCTGCGCAACATGCTCTACGCGGGCTCCCGCACCCTCTCGGGCCTGGGCTACGTGGTCATGGACGAGGTCCACTACCTCGCGGACCGCTTCCGCGGCGCGGTGTGGGAGGAGGTCATCATCCACCTCCCCGAGTCGGTCACCCTGGTCTCGCTCTCGGCCACCGTCTCCAACGCCGAGGAGTTCGGCGACTGGCTGGACACCGTCCGCGGCGGCACCAAGGTCATCGTCTCCGAGCACCGCCCGGTCCCGCTCTGGCAGCACGTGCTGGCGGGTCATCGGATGTATGACCTGTTCACGGACCGCGTCGCCGAGGAGCGCGCCTCCGGCCGCAAGCGTGACGGCGCGCGCGGGGGAGAGGCCGACGTCAACCCGGAGCTGGTCCGGCTGGCCCGCGCCGAGCAGGACCGTCGGGGTGGCCGGGACCGGTTCGACCGGCGTGGTCGGGGCCGGTCGATGTCCAACGGTCGTCCGGGCCGGGCCTGGACGCCGAGTCGGGTCGAGGTGATCGACCGGCTGGACGCCGAGGGCCTGTTGCCCGCTATCACCTTCATCTTCAGCCGCGCCGGCTGCGAGGCCGCCGTCCAGCAGTGCCTCCACTCGGGCCTGCGCCTGAACACCGACGCCGAGCGGGCCGAGGTGCGCCAGGTCGTCGAGTCGCGCACCGCCGCCATCCCCGCCGAGGACCTGCACGTCCTGGGCTACTACGAGTGGCTGGACGGCCTGGAGCGCGGCATCGCCGCCCACCACGCGGGCATGCTGCCGACCTTCAAGGAGGTCGTCGAGGAGCTCTTCCAGAAGGGCCTGGTCAAGGCGGTCTTCGCGACCGAGACGCTGGCGCTGGGCATCAACATGCCGGCCCGTTCGGTCGTCATGGAGAAGCTGGTCAAGTGGAACGGCGAGACCCACGCCGACGTCACCCCGGGCGAGTACACCCAGCTCACCGGCCGCGCCGGGCGGCGCGGGATCGACGTCGAGGGCCACGCCGTGGTGCTCTGGCAGCCGGGGCTGGACCCGGCCGCGCTGGCCGGGCTGGCGGGCACGCGTACGTATCCGCTGCGGTCGTCGTTCAAGCCGTCGTACAACATGGCCGTCAACCTGGTCGGCCAGTTCGGCCGGCACACCGCGCGAGAGCTGCTGGAGACCTCCTTCGCGCAGTTCCAGGCGGACCGCAGCGTCGTCGGCATCGCCCGGCAGGTGCAGCGCAACGAGGAGGGCCTGGCCGGTTACCGCGAGGCGGTCGAGTGCCATCTCGGCGACTTCGAGGAGTACATGGGCCTGCGCCGCGCCCTCAAGGAGCGCGAGACGCTGCTGGCCCGCGAGGGCGCCGCGCAGCGCCGGGCCAGCGCGGCCGACTCGTTGGAGAAGCTGCGTCCCGGCGACGTCATCCACGTCCCGACCGGCCGCTTCGCCGGGCTGGCCGTCGTGCTGGACCCGGGCATCCCGCCGGTCGGCCGCCACGGCACCCGCGGCTACGGCAACGGCCGCGGCCAGGAGTACGGCGACGGCCCGCGTCCGGTGGTGCTCACCGCCGAGCGGCAGGTCAAGCGGCTGGCGATGATCGACTTCCCGACGCCGGTCGAGGCGATCGAACGGCTGCGGATCCCCAAGAGCTTCAACCCGCGCAGCCCGCAGTCCCGGCGCGACCTGGCGTCGGCGCTGCGCAGCAAGGCCGGGCACATCGATCCGGGCCGGGTCCGCAAGGGCCGGGCCGCGGCGGCGGACGACCCGGAGATCTCCCGGTTGCGCGCCGAGATCCGGCAGCACCCGTGCCACGGCTGCGACGAGCGCGAGGACCACGCCCGCTGGGCCGAGCGCCACGACCGGCTCAAGCGCGACACCGAGCAGCTCGAGCGCCGGATGCGCTCGCGCACCCACACCATCGCCCGCACCTTCGACCGGGTCTGCGCACTGCTGGCCGACCTGGACTACCTCGAGGGGGACACCGTCACCGAGCAGGGCCGCCGCCTCGGCCGCCTCTACGGCGACCTGGACCTGCTCGCCTCCGAGTGCCTGCGCGAGGGCGTCTTCGACGGCCTCAGCCCGGCGGAGCTCGCGGCCTGCGCCTCGGCCCTGGTGTACGAGTCCCGACGCGGCGACGACGAGGGCAGCGCGGTCAAGCTGCCGGACGGCAAGGCCCGTGACGCGCTGGGCGAGATGGTCCGCATCTGGGGCCACCTGGACGCGCTGGAGGAGCAGCACAAGCTCTCCACCATGGAGAACTGGGGCCAGCGCGAGCCGGACCTCGGCTTCGCCTGGACGGCCTTCCGCTGGGCGTCCGGCGACGCGCTGGACAAGGTGCTCCGCGAGGCCGACATGCCCGCCGGCGACTTCGTCCGCTGGACCCGGCAACTGATCGACGTACTGGGCCAGATCATGAACGCCGCCCCGGACGACGGCGCGGTGCGCACGGCCGCGCGCAAGGCCGTCGACCAGATCCGGCGCGGCATCATTGCCTACTCGTCGGTGGGGTGAGCGGGGGCGTGGCCGGTGGGCGATCGTCGCGGGTGTGGTGGATCGTGCTGCCGGTGGCGGCGCTGCTGCTCTGGGGGGTGACGCACGGTCAGGGCAAGTCGCCGTCCTCGAAGACTGACGCGGCGTCAGCCTCCGGTTTCGCCGCCGGGCACGGCGGCGCTTCGCCGAGCCCGTCGGCGACGGGCGGCAGCTGGTACACGGGCAGCTACGACCCGTCCCAGTTCGCCGCCCAGGTGCGGCAGCGGGCCAAGGAGGCGGGAGTGGACCCGCAGTTGGTGATGGCGGTGCTCTACAACGAGGACTACAAGCCGCACGACCCGGCCTTCGAGCGCGCCTGGCTCAAGATCAAACCGACCGCGGCGCTCGGTGTCGCCAACATGCACGAGGCCACCTACGACCAGGTCAAGCAGGGCCGCGCCTTCGCCGACCGGCCCTGGCTGAGCCTGCCGGACGACCCGGACCTCGCCATCGAGGCGGAGGCCTGGTGCCTGCACGACCTGGCCACCGACCTGCCCGCGCAGCGCACCGGCTCCCTCACCGAGGACCAGCTGCTGGCCCTCGGCTACAACACCGGTCCGGGCAACATGCTGGCCTTCGCACGCGGCGTCCCGCTCGGGCCGCAGGCGCAGCAGTATCTCGACACGCTCAACTCCAACTGGGCCAAGGCCGGGAAGGCTATCGCGATATAGCGTATTGACACGCGCTATACCCGTGCTCATATACTCGTAGGCGAGTAAGTGAGTAGGTTCGCGTTGTCGATGGGAGGTGACCCGGTGGCCAAGCGCAAGCTCAGCAATCCGCTCGCCCTGGCCGTGCTCTCGACCTGTGCCGAGCAGCCGCGCCACCCCTACGAGATCGCCCAGGTACTGAAGCAGCGTGGCAAGCACTTCAGCATCAAGATCAACTTCGGCTCGCTCTACACCGTGGTCCAGAACCTGGAGCGTCACGGCTTCATCGAGGCCGTGGGCAGTGAGCGTGACGGCCGCAGGCCCGAACGCACGGTCTACGGCGTCACCGAGGCCGGCCGCGCCGAGCTGCACGACTGGCTGTCGGAGCTGCTCAGCGTCCCGGCCAAGGAGTACCCCCAGTTCGAGGCGGGCCTGTCGCTGGCCGGCAGCCTGCCTCCGGACGAGGTCCTCGTGCTGCTGCGCAAGCGGCTCAGCGCGCTGGACGAGGGCATCGCGACGCAGCAGCAGATGCTGGAGACCTGCCTGACGCTGCTGCCGCGGATCTTCCTGGTCGAGGCCGAGTACGCGCTGGCGATGCGGCGTGCGGAGGCGGCGTGGCTGAGCGGCCTGCTCGCCGAGATGGAGGACGGCACGCTCAGCGGCATGGACGGCTGGCGGCAGTTCTCCGCCACCGGAAAGCCGCCCCAGGAGTGGATCGACATCGAGGAGCGCGCCCGCGCCCTGTGGGAGGAGGACCCCGGCTTCGGCTCCGCCTGACCGGGCGTCAGCACCCATGTGCGCCACGCCATGAGAAGAGTTCCGGAGAGATCCGGCACAACCGAATGAAAGAGCCCCCGCGCGGTGCGGCAACACCGGGCGGGGGCAGGGACCTCGCGACCGGCCTGCGGCAACAGATCCGGCGCCTACGAGGAACACGCAGCTCCATCGTAGCCCCGGATCCCCCGTCGTAGATCGGCAGCAGTGTCCGCCGTCACGACCGGAGGGAATCCCCGTCATGAACACCCAGTCCCGGACGACGCTCGGCGTCGTCCCCGGAGCGGCCGCGGCAACGGCCGCCCCGGGCGGGGGCGGCTACGCCGTCCACGCCACAGGCCTCGTCAAGACCTACCACCCCAAGGGGCGCGGCAAGGCCGTGCCCGGGGGAGTGCGGGCGCTCGACGGGCTCGGCATCAGTGTCGAGCCCGGCATCGTCTTCGGCCTGCTCGGGCCGAACGGTGCGGGAAAGTCCACCACCGTCAAGATCCTGACCACGCTGGCCTCCGCCGACTCCGGCAGCGCCACTGTCGCCGGGTTCGACGTGGCCCGCGAGCCGGGCCGGGTGCGGCGCGCCATCGGCGTGGTCGCCCAGCGGTCCGGGGCCGACCCGGTCGCCACCGGCCGCGACAACCTGCTGCTCCAGGGCCGCCTCTACGGCATGCGCGGCGCCGAGCTGACCCACCGCGTCGACCAGCTGCTGGAGCGGTTCGACCTGGTCGACGCCGCCAGGCGGCAGGTGAAGACCTACTCGGGCGGCATGCTGCGCCGCCTCGACGTGGCGATCGGTCTGGTCCACCGCCCCCAAGTGCTCTTCCTGGACGAGCCGACCACCGGCCTGGACCCGGAGGCGCGCACCGCGATGTGGGAGGAGATCGAGCGGCTGGCCGGCTCCGAGGGCCTGACCATCCTGCTCACCACGCACTACCTGGAGGAGGCCGACAAGCTGGCGGCGCGGCTCGCCATCGTCGACCGCGGCCGGATCGTCGCCGAGGGGACGCCGGACGCACTCAAGGGCGAACTGCGCGGTGACGCGGTCGCGGTGGAGCTCACCGAGCCGGTCCTTGACCACCTCCCGGTGGTCGGCGCGCTCGGCGCGCTGCCGGGCCTGCGGGACATCACCGTCGACGGCCGCCGCGTCGCGGCCCGCGCGGACGACGGCGCCGCCGCAGTCCCTGCCGCGCTGGCCGCGCTGGAGCGGATCGGCCTGCCGGTCGCCGCCGTCACCGTCTCGCGTCCCTCGTTGGACGACGTCTACCTCCGCTACGCAGGCCGCAGCTTCTCCTCCGCCGAGGCTGCCCACTCCTCGGTTCTGGAAGGAGCCTCCCGATGAGCACCGCGACCCTGACCCCGGGCCCGGTCCGGACCGCCTTCGCGCCCTCGGCCGCGCTGCGCGAGACCCTGTTCATGACGCAGCGTCAGTTCATGGCCTTCGTGCGGCAGCCCGCCTACCTGATCATCACGCTGATCCAGCCGGTGATCTGGCTCTTCCTCTTCGGCGCGCTCTTCCGCAGGGTCGTCGAGTTGCCCGGCTTCGGCTCCGGCAGCTACCTGGACTACCTGGTCCCCGGCGTCATCGTGATGAGCGCCGTCTCCTCCAACATGTGGGCGGGGATGGGCACACTGGAGGAGATCGAGCGCGGCACGCTCAACCGGTTCCTGATCACCCCGGTCCACCGCAGCGCGCTGATGAACGCCAACGTGGTGATGCAGGCGCTGACCACGGCCTTCCAGTCGGTGATCATCGTGCTGCTCGGCTGGGTGGGTGGGGCCCACTACCCCGGCGGCGTGCTCGGCCTGCTCGTGCTGATCGTCGCCTCCTCGGTGCTGGGGACCGTGTTCGGCGCCTTCTCGAACGCGCTCGGCATGCTGGTGCGTGAGCGTGAGTCGATCATCGGCATCAACACCTTCCTGCTGCTGCCGATGACCTTCCTCTCCTCGGCGTTCATGGCGGCGTCGCTGATGCCGCACTGGATGCAGGTGGTGGCCCGGTTCAACCCGGTCAACTGGGCGCTTGAGGCGGGCCGTGCGGCGATGGCCGCGCACCCGGACTGGTGGTCGGTGCTCAGCCACGGCGGTTGGCTGGTGCTGCTGGCGGCCGGCGCGGTCTGGCTGTCCATGCGGACCTTCCGCTCGTACCAGAAGTCGGTCTGAGCGACGGAGCTCGAATCCGGTTCACGGGTTCGGGCCCCGGGCTTTGGCCATTCGCCCGGTGCGGGCGGCAGAATCGGGGTGTGCCGCAGACACCGCCTTCCGCCCGCCCCCGTACGCGCTACCACCACGGCGACCTGGCCAACGCCCTGGCCCAGGAGGCCGTGGCGCTCGCCCGAGAGGGCGGACCCGAGGCGGTGGTGCTGCGGGAGGCAGCCCGACGCGTCGGCGTCTCCGCCCCCGCCGCCTACCGGCACTTCGCCTCGCACGAGGAGCTGGTGCGGGCGGCCAAGGAGCGCGGTCTCGAGCTGCTGGCCGAGGCGCTGGACGCGGGGTTGGCGCAGGTCCCGGCCGACGCGGGCCCGCTGGCCCGGCTGCGGGCACTGGGCAAGGCCTACGTCGGCTTCGCCCAGATCGAACCCGGGCTGTTCCGCACCGCGTTCTGTCACGGCCTGAGCGAGCTGGACGTCCAGCCGGAGGCGCTCGCGGACTACCGCGCGTTCCGGATCGTCGGCGAGGCGCTCGACGCGGTCGCGGCGGCCGGGCTGATGCGGCCGGAGCGCCGTGCGGGCGCGGAGTTCCCCGCCTGGGCCGCGCTGCACGGCCTGGCGCTGCTCAGCATCGACGGTCCGCTGGCCGCGTGCGGGGAGGAGCAGTTCGAGGCGGTGCTGGAGTCGACGCTGGACCTGGTCGAGCGCGGCCTCACCGCGTGAGGGCGTCCTCGGCGGGGTGCCCGACCGCCTCGTCCACCGAGGCCCCGGTCCGGACGCGGCCGACCAGCGCGGCGTAGACGACGACCGCGGCCAACGCGAAGGTGCAGGCGACGACCGCCATCGGCACGGCCGTCCCGCTGCCGCCGAGCCCGACCAGCGGTGCCGCGAAACCGCCGACGCCGTACTGGAGCAGCCCGACCAGCGCCGAGGCCGCGCCTATCTGCCCGGCGTGACCGTCCATGGCCCGCGCGGTGCCGTTGGGGCCGATCAGGCCGATGCTGGAGACCAGCGCGAACAGGCTGACCAGCACCCCGGGCAGCCCGAGCCCGGCCAGCACCGAGACGAGCAGGCCGATCCCGCCCGCACCACTCAGCACCAGTCCGGCCCGCAGCAGCGTCTCGACCCGGAACCTGCGCAGCAAGGCGCCGTTCAGCTGCCCCAGCGCCACGATGCCGAGCGCGTTGGCGCCGAAGACGAGACTGAACGTCTGCGCGTCCAGGCCGTAGATGTCCTGCAGCACGAAGGACGAACCGGAGATGTAGGCGAACATCGCCGCGAGCGAGAAGCCGCCGGAGAGCGCGTAGCCGACGAAGGCGCGGTCGCGCAGCAGCGCACGCATCCCGTGCAGGGTCTCGCCCAGGCCGCCGCGGCGTCGGCCCTCGGGCGGAAGGGTCTCGCGCAGGCCGAAGGCGGCTGCGGCCAGCAGCACGCAGCCGATCACCGACAGCGTGACGAAGATCCCGCGCCAGTCGGTGAACCGCAGCAACTGCCCGCCCAGCAGCGGCGCGAGGATCGGCGCGGTGCCGTTGACCAGCATCAGCATGGAGAAGAAGCGCGCCGCCGCAGTGCCTTCGTGCAGGTCGCGGACCACGGCGCGGGATATGACGATGCCGACGCCGCCCGCCAGCCCCTGCACGAGCCGCAGCGCGGTGAGCATCTCCACCGAGGGCGCCAGCGCGCACAGCACCGACGCGGCGGCGTAGGCGGCGAGCCCGACCAGCAGCGGCCGACGCCGTCCCCAGGTGTCCGCCATCGGCCCGGCGATCAGCTGGCCGAGCGCCAGACCGACCAGGCAACTGGTCAGCGTCAGCTGCACCGCGGAGTCTGAGACCCGGAAGTCCGCCGCCAGCTGCGGGAGCCCGGGGAGGTACATGTCCAGGCAGAGCGGCCCGAAGGCGGAGAGTGCGCCGAGGATCAGCAGCAGCCGCAGCCCGGCGGCGCGGCTGGTCGGGGCGGGTGCCTGGGTGGCGTCCACGGGAGCGGCTCCTCGGGAGGTCGGCGGGGTGCGGGCGGTGCGGTCCGGTTACCCGACAAGAGTACCTTCCTTGGAAGGCATTTTCATCAGGGGTCGTGTGAGGGGGCGCTGTGCTCGAACCAGCATCTGACGGATGATCAGTTTGCCTGCTGCTGCGTACACATAGATAACGGATCGGCAACGAGTCTGGGCCAGACGTAGGCTGCGCTTCATGCCCCTGTCACTTTGGACGGGGGCTCAGGTCACTCGCGCGCTCCATAGTCCCCACGTCGACCCCCTCTCCCTCCGGAGGAATCACGTGGCGCCCGTTACTCGTAGAACCTTCCTCGGTTCCGCAGCCGCGCTCGGCGCGGTGCTGGGACTGGATGCCCTGCCGGGTGTCGCGCCGCGCGCGGCGGCGGCGACCACGGGCACGATCACCGACGTCAAGCACGTCGTCGTGCTGATGCAGGAGAACCGCAGCTTCGACCACTACTTCGGCACGCTCCAGGGTGTGCGCGGCTTCGGCGACAAGGCCACCATCCAGCTGTCCGGTGGCAACAGCGTCTTCAACCAGCCCAACGGCAGTGGACGGCAGTACCCGTGGCGGATGAGCACCACCGCTCCGGCCGACGGCCAGACCTCCGAGCAACTGGCGCAGTGCGACGGTTCGTTGGACCACTCGTGGTCGACGCAGCACACCGCCTGGAACAACGGCAAGATGGACTCGTGGGTCTCGGCCAAGGGCACGGACCGCACGCTGGGCTACCTGTCCCGCGCGGACATCCCGTTCCACTACGCGCTGGCCGACGCCTACACCGTCTGCGACGCGTACCACTGCTCGATCCTGTCGGCGACCGGTCCCAACCGGACCTACCTGTGGTCCGGCATGATCGATCCGTCCGGCTCGGCCGGGGGCCCGGCGTACGACGGCGGTTCCGAGTCCGGTCTGTCCTGGCAGACCTACGCCGAGGCACTGCAGAACGCGGGCGTCAGCTGGAAGGTCTACCAGAACGCCAACGACAACTACGGCGACAACGGCCTTGCCTACTTCAAGCAGTTCGCCAACGCCTCGACCGGCAGCGACCTCTACACCAAGGGCATGGCCTCGGTCCCGGCGGTCACCGGTTCGACCCCGGACGACATCGCCGCCGCCATCAAGGCCGACGCCCAGGCCGGGACGCTCCCGCAGGTCTCCTGGGTGGTCGCCAACCAGGCGTTCTCCGAGCACCCCGACTGCCCGCCCAACGACGGTGCCCACTTCCTCAACCTGGTGATCCAGGCGCTGGCCGCCGACGAGACCACCTTCGACTCGACCGTCCTGTTCCTCAACTACGACGAGAACGACGGCTTCTTCGACCACGTCCCGCCGCCCGCCGCCCCGTCGGGGACCTCCGGCGAGTTCTACTCCGGCACCAACATCGGCCTCGGCTTCCGCGTGCCCATGCTGATCGTCTCGCCGTGGACCCGCGGCGGCTGGGTCGACTCCCAGGTCTACGACCACACCAGCGTCATCCAGTTCCTGGAGACCTGGACCGCAGCCCTGGGCACCCCGGCCGCGTGCGCAAACATCTCAGCCTGGCGCCGCCAGGTCTGCGGCGACCTCACCGGCGCCTTCGACTTCGCCAACCCCGTCTACGGCCTGCCGTCCCTGCCCAGCACCAGTGCGGTCTTCGGTCAGGCCAACTGCGACCCGCTGCCCAATCCGGCCCCGACCACCAACGCGCTGCCGGCGCAGGAGTCCGGCACCCGCTCCGCCCGCGCGCTGCCCTACCAGCCCAACGCGTGGGTCGACCACATCGAGTTCGACTCGGGCGGCAAGACGCTGGTCTGGATCCGGATGGCCAACCAGGGCGCGCAGGCCACCAGTCACGCCCACTACTCGATCTACGCCAATGCCTACCGCAGCGGCGGGCCGTGGCAGTACACCGTCGCGCCCTACGCCAACGGCACCGACGGCACGACGATCGACTACTTCAACGTCGGCACCAACTACGGTAGCGGCAAATACGACCTCACCTGCGTCGGCCCCAACCGCTTCCTGCGCCACTTCACCGGCAACACCACCGCCGCGGGCAAGAGCTGCGAGGCCACCACGACCTACGCCACCGCGCCGGACACCGGGAAGGAGGCGCTCTACGTCCACATGACCAACACCGGGACCAGCACCGTCACCTTCACGGTCACGTCGAACAACTACCGCAGTGACGGCCCGTGGACCTACCAGGTCGCCGCCGGACAGACCACGTCGGACTACTTCAACGCGGTCGCCAACCAGGACGGCTGGTACGACTTCACGGTCACCGTCAGCGGCGACTCCAGCTGGAGCCGCCGCGTCACCGGCCACATCGAGACCGGCTCGGCCAGCGTCACCGGCTGACCCGTCGTCAGGACCGCTCCCGAGGCGGCGCGTCCAGACCGCAGCTGTGCTGCGGGATGGGCTGCTCCGCCTCGGCGACGCGGGCCGGATTGCGGATCAGCGCGGCGGCCAGCACGCCGCTCAGCAGGCAGAGCGAGGCCGAGACCAGCGAGGCCTTGTGGAACCCGGCCGAGAACGTGGCCGGGTGCAGATAGGCGTCGCCGGTGATCCCGGCGACGGCCGGCAGCACCGCGACCGCGACCAGCGAGGCGGCACGTGCCACGTCGTTGTTGACCGCCGACGCCATGCCCGCGTGCTGCGCGGGGGCGGAGGAGAGCGCGGTCGACGTCAGCGGCGCGACCACCGTTGCCAGCCCGAAGCCGAGGACCAGCACGGCGGGCAGCACCTCGGTCCAGTACGTGCCGGAGCCGGTGACCCGGACCATCAGCGCGATGCCCACGCCGACCAGGCACGGGCCCACGCTCATCTGCAGCCGCGGCCCGATCCGTCCGGACAGCGCGCCGGAGCGCGCGGAGAGCGCCAGCATGATCAGCGTCAGCGGCAGCAGCGAGACCCCGGCCTCCAGCGCGGAGTAGCCGGAGACCTGCTGCAGTTGGATCGGCAGCAGGAACAGCACGCCGCCCAGCGCCCCGTACATCACGAAGGTGACCACGTTGGTCGCGGTGAACTGCCGTGAGGAGAAGAGCGAGAGCGGCAGCATCGGGGCGGGCGTGTGCCCCTCCCACCAGACGAAGGCCGCCAGCAGTGCCACCCCGCCGAACAGCGAGGTGAGCACGCCCGCGCTCTGGAAGCCGCTGGACGGTCCCTCGATCAGCCCGTAGGTGACGCCGACCAGGCCGAGCGTGATCAGCGCCCCGCCGGTCAGGTCGATCCGCGTTCCGCGCGTGGCCGGATCGCGCGACTCGGGGACATGACGCAGCGCCACTGCCACCACCCCGACGGCCAACGGCAGGTTGATCACGAAGATCAGCCGCCAGGACACCGCCTGCACCAGCCAGCCGCCCAGGAACGGGCCGATGGCGGTGGCCACCCCGCTCAGCCCGGACCACGCGCCGATGGCCCGGCCCCGGTCCTCGGGGACGAACGACGCTTCCAGGATCGCCAGGCTGCCCGGCGTCAACAGCGCTGCGCCGACGCCCTGCAACGCGCGCGAGGCGATGAGCACCGACACGTTCGGCGCCAGCCCGCAGAGCAGTGACGCGCAGGCGAACCAGACCACGCCGATCACGAAGAACCGCTTGCGCCCGTACCGGTCGCCGAGCGAACCGGCGACCAGCAACAGGCCTGCCAGGGTGAGGGTGTAAGCGGTGACCACCCACTGGAGTCCGGCCAGTCCGACGCCGAAGTCCCGACCGATCGCGGGCAGGGCGATGCCGACCACGGTCGCGTCGATGGACGCCAGCGCGGAGCCCATCACGGTGGCCGCCAGCACCCACCGGCCGGGGCCGGTTCCGAACCGCAGTGCGGGTGCGGCGTCGTCTGCGGGTTGCGCCGGCGGCGGGGCCGGAGAAGGCGTGCCCATGATCGCAGCGTAGCCCGCCGGGCCCGTCGGACCCGGCGGATTCCGCGAGTTTCGCGCGCACGGTTCCGCGCGTGCGAGTGATGTACGGGGCGCTCCGGCTCAGCCGGTGACGCTGGCCGAGCCGGTCTCGATGTGGCCCATGGCCCGGCGGCTCCAGCTGGAGTCGGCATCGACGGTGACCGTGAAGTCGTACCAGCCGTCGGCGATGGACACGGCGTTGAAGAAGTCCGAGACCGTCGCGCCCGGTGCGACCTGGTAGGTCCAGGTGCCGCTGCGGTAGTGGTTCGAGGTGATGGTGTAGGTGACGGTGGCAGTGCCGGTGTTGGTCATGGTGAACCAGACCGCGTCCTTGCCGCTGTCCGGCGCCGGGGCGTAGTGGGTCGTCGCCTCGCAGCCCTTGGCCGCGCCGTTGGCGTTGCCGGTGAAGTGGCGCAGGAAGCGGTTGGGGCCGACGCAGCTGAGGTCGTAGTCGCCGTTACCGTAGTTGGTGCCGACGTTGTAGAAGTCCCGGGTGCTGCCGTCGGTGCCGTTGGCGTAGGGCGCGACGGTGTACTGCCACGGCCCGCCGCTGCGGAAGTTGTTGGCGTAGACGGAGTAGTGGGCGTAGGCGGCGGCCTGCGCGCCCTGGTTGGCCATGGTGATCCAGACCTGGACCTGGCCGTTGGCGCCGTACGTGACGCTGTCGATCCACGCGTTGGGCTGGTAGGGCAGCGCGCGGGCGGAGCGGGTGCCGGACTCCTGCGTCGGCATGGAGTTGGTGCCGGGAGCCGGGTTGATCTGCAGGTTAGCCGTCGCCTGGCTGATCGTGGCGCTGGTGTCCGGCAGGGACGGCAGGCCGTAGACGGGGTTGGCGAAGTCGAAGGCGCCGGTGAGGTCGCCGCAGACCTGGCGGCGCCAGGCTGAGATGTTTGCGCACGCGGCCGGGGTGCCCAGGGCTGCGGTCCAGGTCTCCAGGAACTGGATGACGCTGGTGTGGTCGTAGACCTGGGAGTCGACCCAGCCGCCGCGGGTCCACGGCGAGACGATCAGCATGGGCACGCGGAAGCCGAGGCCGATGTTGGTGCCGGAGTAGAACTCGCCGGAGGTCCCCGACGGGGCGGCGGGCGGCGGGACGTGGTCGAAGAAGCCGTCGTTCTCGTCGTAGTTGAGGAACAGGACGGTCGAGTCGAAGGTGTCCGGGTCCGCGGCGAGCGCTTGGATGACCAGGTTGACGAAGTGCGCACCGTTCTCCGGCGGACCGTCGGGGTGCTCGGAGAACGCCTGGTTGGCGACCACCCAGCTCACCTGCGGGAGCGTCCCGGCCTGGGCGTCGGCCTTGATGGCGGCGGCGATGTCGTCCGGCGTCGACCCGGTACTCGGTACCGATCCCATGCCCTGCGTCGCCAGCGGGCTCGAACTGGGCGCGCTGGTGAACTGCTTGAAGTAAGCCAGGGCGTTGTCGCCGAAGTTGTCACCGGCGTTCTGGTAGACCTTCCAGCTGACGCCCGCGTTCTGCAGTGCCTCGGCGTAGGTCTGCCACGAGAGCCCGGACTCGGAACCGCCGTCGTACGCCGGGCCGCCCGCGGTGGCGGACGGGTCGATCATGCCGGACCACAGGTAGGTCCGGTTGGGACCGGTCGCCGACAGGATCGAGCAGTGGTACGCGTCGCAGACGGTGTAGGCGTCGGCCAGCGCGTAGTGGAACGGGATGTCGGACCTGGTCATGAAGCCCATGGTCCGGTCGGAGCCCTTGGCCGAGATCCAGGAGTCCATCTTGCCGTTGTTCCAGGCGGTGTGCTGCGTCGACCAGGAGTGGTCCAACGAGCCGTCGCACTGGGCGAGTTGCTCCTTGCTCACACCCCACCACCAGGTGGAGGTGTCGCTGAGCTGCCACGGGTACTGCCGTCCACTGCCGTTGGGCTGGTTGAAGACGCTGTTGCCACCGGAGATCTGGATGGCCGAGCGGTCGTCGAAGCCGCGCACGCCCTGGAGCGTGCCGAAGTAGTGGTCGAAGCTGCGGTTTTCCTGCATCAGCACGACGACGTGCTTGACGTCGGTGATCGTGCCCGTGGTCGCGGCGGACGCGCGAGACGTGGTGCCGGGCAGGGCGTCCAGTCCCAGCACCGCGCCGAGCGCGGCTGCGGAACCGAGGAACGTACGACGGGTGACGGGCGCCACGAGAGGCCTCCGGAACGAGAGATTCAGACCGACGCCGAAGACGATCCAACGCTCGGATGTCAACTGGCGGGTAACAAAGTGGCAGGACGGTGAATCAAAGCGAACGCTTGGACCAGACTCGTTACCGAACAGTAATGATGGGGCGTGAGCGCACGCGGATCGGGCGGCCTGCGCGGCCTCGTTTCGGCTGCGCTGCGTGACGTCGGACGGCCCGGAGCCCGATCCGACACTCTTTCAGCAGACAATCAGCCTTCGTTCAGACTTTTCTGAGGCGGTCTGCGATTTCCCTGGTCACAGCGCCTGACGGTGGGTCTGCTCCGGGCGCCGCTGCGTCCGAAAGCGGGACCTTGATCCTCCATCACGGTGACGGACCGATCGCTCAGCGCGACATTCGACGAACCATCAGATTGTCTGATTATGCGGCGCGGGTCTTCCGGCCCGTCTGCGCGGTGCACAGTGCACCGTGGCCGCACCGTCTCGGAGGTCCATCAAAAATGCGTTCTGTTCGCGTTCTCGCCGCGGCCGGTCTGACGGCCGGTCTGGTCGCGCTGCCCGTCTCCTCTGCCTTCGCCGCCACCACCACGGCGCCGGCCGGCCACCACCACCCCGCCGCTGCCTGCGTCAAGGCCGCCAAGGAGCTCGACAAGGCGAAGGACGACCTGAAGAAGGCCCTGAAGTCCGACAAGGACTGGGCCATCGCCAAGGCCAAGCGGGAGGTCGCCCGCGCCTGGGACCGTGTCCAGGACGCCTGCTGCCTGGGCCACCGCGACCACCGCGGTCATGTCCAGGCCGGTCTCGGCGGCACCCAGAGCGGCACCGACAACGGTGCCCTCGCGGGCGGCGCCGCTGCCGTCGCCGCGGCCGGCGTGGGTGGCACGGCGCTGGTGCGCCGTCGCAACCTCGGTCGCTGAGGTAGCAGGTCCCGCAAGTAGTGAAGTAGTGAAGTAGCGAAGGTGCAGTTGCTTGCCGCCGCGCGCACGGACATCGGACATCGACGTCTGACGTGCGCGTGGCGGCAGAACTGCGTGACACAGGCATCGCCCGATCGACTGATCGCCTGACCGACTGACTGTTTGATCGTTCGACAGGTCGATCGCCTGACCGCTTGATTGCTCGACATGGTCGACTCGCTCGACCTGCTTGTTGAAGTCCGGAGACCACCATGGCTCAGCCGCGCAGCGGTAACTCTTCTCGCAGCCAACGGATCGGCTGGACGCTGGTTGCCGCGTCCGCCGTGCTCGGCGGCGTCATGCTCGCCGCTGCCGCCCCCGGCTCATCGCCGCCTCCGCCGCCCTCGGCGGCAGACGCGCTCCCGTCCGGCTCCGCATCCGGCGCCGCCGCCGAGGACGCGGCGCTGGGCTTCCCCGACATGGCCGACTCGGTTCCGACGCGGATCCGCATCCCGGAGATCGCCGTGGACGCGCCGCTGATGCCGCTGACCACCGACCCCACCGGCCAGAGCCTCGCCGTCCCGCCGGACGACAACCGCAACCTGGCGGGCTGGGACAGCCAGGGCGTCACCCCGGGCAGCATCGGCACGGCGGTCATCGTCGGCCACGTCGACAGCAAGACCGGCCCCGCCGTCTTCTACGGCCTGAGCGTGCTGCACAAGGGCGAGGTCATCGACGTCCTGCGGGCGGACAGGCACACCGCGGAGTTCACGATCGACGGGATCAACGTCTACGCGAAGAGCGCCTTCCCGAGCTCCGTCTACGACAACACCCTTCGCCCGGAGCTCCGACTGATCACCTGTGGCGGCTCCTACAGCAGTGCCGGCGGCTACAACGCCAACGTCGTCGTCTTCGCCCACCTGACGAAGGACATCCCACCGTCCGGCGCGGGTTCGACGACCGCATCCGTCAGCGCGTCCCCTGGTGCGTCCCCGAACTCCTCTCCCAACTCCTCTCCGAACTTCCCCCCGAAGGTGTCGCCGTGACGACGACCGTCGCGTAGCCCATGGTGAAGGCGCGGCTGCGTCAGCGGGACTACGCGTCCGCGAGCTCCACGTCGAGCGCGGACTGCAGCCAGGCGTGGGCGGCTCCCAGCGTGGGCGCCGTCGACAGCTCGCCCGCCAGTTGCCAGTACCGGTCCATCACCGGCTCCGCGCCCAAGGCGAGCGCCCGGCCGAGCGTGCGGCGGAACGCCGGGGTGTCGCGTGCGTCCTGTGCGCGGGCGTGCGCGTCCACGAAGCAGTCGAGCGCCGCGCCTGGATGGGGCGGGCGCTGCGCGAGGAGCGGGGCGAGGGCCAGGGTGTAGGCCTCGAACAGGCCGTCGTAGAGCACGTCGGCGCGGGGCACGACCGGCCGGTGCGCGGCCAGGCACGCGTCGGAGGCGGAACCGGTCAGCGCGTGAAGTCGGGCGAAGGTCAGCACCTGCGCCGGAGTGGGCGCTTCGGGGAGCTGCGGCACGGCCATGTCGGTGATCGAGGCCACCAGCCGGGCCGGGAGCGGGTACGGCAGGAGCCGTCGCCAGTACCGGACCACCGCGTCCGTGTCCGGCGGCGAGGCGAGCGCGCCGATCAGGCGCAGCCGCTCGGGCCGCTGCTCCGGCGCGGACTCGTGCAGCAGCCGCAGCCCTGCCTCGCGCCAGCGCAGCGCGGTCAGTTGGACGCCGAGCTCGTCCAGCTGCCGTTCGACGACATCCGCCAGCGCGGCCCCGTCCAGTCCGGCCCCGTCCGGCGCGTCGCCGCGCTCGCCGTCCAGTACCCGGCCGATCTCCGGCAGCGGCATGCGCAGTCCGCGCAGCGAACGGATCAGCTGCAGCCGCTCGACGGCCTCCGGCGCGTAACGGCGGTGCCCGCCGCTGCTCCGGTCCGCCTCGGGCAGCAACCCCCGGTCGGACCAGAAGCGCAGGGTCTTCACGGTCACCCCGGCGCGCTCGGCGAGTTCGCCGATGGTCAGCAGCTCGGGTCGGGACACGACTTGAACCTCCATCAGGGGGAGTTCCTACGGTACTGGTACGGCGCGGCCGCACCCGGAGGGTGTACCGCGGGGGACAAGAGACGTGGAGGTCTCACCATGACGGCATTCATCCTGGCCTCCGGCCCGTTCACCGGCGCAGCCGTGTGGGACGAGGTGGCCGCCGGGCTGCGCGCGGCCGGTGCGCAGGTGCTTCCCGCTGCGCTGGCCGGAGCGGAGGGCGCGGAGGGGGCGGGGGCCGACCTGGAAGCGCACATCGAGGAGGTTGTCCGGCTGATCGACTCCCTCGATGCGGCTGACGCAGGCGATGCCGGAGACGCGCCTGACGCGTCGCCCGTGGTCCTGGTTGGCCACGACTACGGCATCCACCCCGTGCTCGGCGCGGCGGCGCGGCGGTCGGAGCGGGTGGCCCGGATCGTGTACCTGGACGCGGGCCTGCCGCAGGACGGCGATGCGCCGCTCGCGCTCGTGCCCGACCCGGGCGTCCACGCGCTGCTGAGCGGGCAGCCCGACGCGCTGGTCCCGCCGCCCGAGGGGGAGGAGTGGCAGCGCTGGGGCAGCACCGCCGGACTCTCCGCGCAGCACCTCGACCGCCTCTCCGCGCTCGCCGCGCCGCAGCCCGGCCGCACGCTGACCCAGCCGCTGCGGCTGACCGGCAGCATCGACGCGGTGCCGACCAGCGGCATCCTCTGTACGGCGGGCGGCACCACGATCGCCGCGGTGCAGAACCTCGTCTCCTACGGACCGCCGCAGTTCCGGTGGCTCGCCGACCCACGGATCGGCTTCTTCGAGCTGGCGACCGGCCACTGGCCGATGCTCTCCGAACCGCAGGCGCTGGCCGGGGCGTTGCTCAGCGCCGCCGCAGGGGAGGGACGACGGCTGGATCCGCCGAAGGACGCGCCCGAGGGCGCGGCCGGGCGCCCGCAGGGCTTCCTGTTGGACGTTCCGGAGTGCCCTCGCGAGCGCATCGGTCGGGTGGACCTGCACCTGCCGGACGGGGGTGCGGCGAGCGGGCCGCGTCCGGCGATCGTGTTCGTCCACGGCGGCCCGCTGCCCCGCGACATGGAGCCGGGTATCCGCGACGCGCCGCTCTACCTCTGCTACGCCCGACTTGCAGTGAGCCTGGGCGTGGTCGGCGCGGTCGTCGCCCACCGCCTGCACGCCCTGACCGACTTCCCGACCGCTGCGGCGGACGTCGCCGAGGCGGTGGAGACGGTCCGCAGCGACCCGCGCGTCGACGCCGACCGCGTCGCCCTCTGGTTCTTCTCCGGCGGCGGCCTGCTCACCACCGACTGGCTCGCCGCACCGCCGAGTTGGCTCCGCTGCCTGGCCGCCAGCTACCCGCTCCTCGCCCCGCTGCCGGCCTGGCTCGCGGTCGACCCCCACTTCCGCCCGGCGGACGCCCTCCACGGCGCGACCCGCCTGCCCCTCGTCCTGACCCGCGCCGGTCTTGAGGGCCCCGACATCGCCGCCACCGTCGCGGACTTCCTCACGGCGGCGAAGGACGCCGGAGTCGCGGTCGACATCGTCGACGTGCCGAACGGCCACCACGCCTTCGAACATGCCGACCAGACGGACGAGTCCCGCGCGGCCGTCCTCGACGGGATGCGCGCGGTCCTCGCCTACCTCGAAGGGTGAGCCCCGGGTCTCGCGACGCCTGCTGAGACTCGCCGGCTCACTCCCTGGCGGGGGCCTTACCAATCGGGCAAGTAAGTGATATCACTTTGTTCAGCAGAGGATCGGCAGCGGATCAGCAGCAGGGAGAAGGACATGGCGACGACACTGCAGCTGGAGCGCGCGATGCCGGGGGCGACGATGGCGGTCCAGGACCGCCACGGCAGCTGGGCGATCCTGCTCGATGGCCAGGAGGTCGGGCACATCGCACCGGACGAGGCCTTCGAGACGCAGGTGGCGCCCGGCTCGCACACCCTCCAGCTGACCTCGACCGGCAAGCGCCGCAGTCCCGTCCGGACGTTCAGCGCCGCGGACGCGTCCACGGTTGAGTTCCGATGCCACTCCCAGCCGGTCTGGCCACTGATGCTGATGGCACTGGCGCTGCCCGGGCGGTGGATCGCCCTCAAGCAGCGCTAGTGCCGCGTCAGCGCAGCGCTGGTGCAGTGCTGAGGGGCGTGGGCGCCGGTGCGGGTCACGGCTCCGGTTCGCGGGGGCTGCCCTCGGCCCACACCTGCTCGACGGCGCCCCACCACTCCCAGCACTCCGGGCAGCGGCACTCCGGGGCGATCTCCTCGACGTCCCCGATCGGCCGGGTGTCGGCGACCGGATCGATGCGGTAGCCGCACATCGCCACGAACGCGCCCTGGCGCACGACGTGCCAGCGTGTGGTGTCCCGGCCGACCGGATCGGCCGGCTCGTGCTGCGCGCGCAGCTCGTAGCCGGTCACTCCCACACCCCGGCGTCGCCGCCCTGCCAGTCGATCAGGCCGGGCGCGTCGACGGCGTGCTCGTCGAGGCCCGCGCGGCGTAGGAACTCCAGCACGTCCGTGAGCCCGTAGGCCTTGCCGACATGGGCGGTGAGGATGTCGACCCGGCGGAACGGACCGGTCTGTGGGTCGGTTTCGACGGGGTGCACGACCACGTGCGTGGCGTGCCCGGTGTCCCTGATGTCCCCGGCGCCGTCGGCGTCGCTGATGTCCTCGGTGTCCTCGGCGTGTGGCTCGCTCATGCCGTCCAGCGTGGGGAGGCCACGCAGTGATCGCACTCGGGTTCGGCATACCGCCACTCGAACGAATGAAACGAACGAACAAGACGCAGCGGAGCGGATCGGGCCGTTCGCGCAACTGCCACGCGGCCGTAACGGTGGTCCATTGACCGGGGCCACGGCACTTGCGAGCATTCCGGGCATGACGTCGTCGGAGTGTCCCCGCATCAGGTAGCCCGCAGTACCGGGCTACCACGCCGTGCCGTGGCCGACCCCGGACAGAGGATCACCTGTGCTGCCAGCGCTCATCGCGACGCCGGACCCGCAGCCGCCCGCCGCCGAGCGGCCGGACGGAGCGGCTGCCGTGCTGCGGGCCGTCCTGGACCAGGGCCCGTTGGCCCGCACCGCGATCGCGGGGGAGACCGGGCTGAGCGCTGCGGCCGTGTCGCGGCATGCGGCGGACCTGCTCGCGATGGGGCTGGTCCGGCAACCACCCGAGCCCGCGCAGCCGTCCCGGCCGGGACGCCCACGGATCCCCCTCGACATCGACACCTCGCACCACTTCGCTGCGGGCGTGCACATCGCCGTGCCGCAGCTGACGTTCTCGCTGACCGACCTGCGCGGGCGCGTGGTCGCGTCCGAGCGTGTGCCGAGGGAGCCGCACCCCGGTGCGGTCCTGCGGCAGGCGGCCGGACTGCTGCCGGGCTTCGTGCGGCGGCACGCCCGGGGCGGCTCGGTGCTCGGGCTCGGCGTGGTCACCGGCGGCTGGGTGGATCCGGGCGCGGGGCTCCTCGTGGAGAACGCCGCACTCGGCTGGCGTGACGTCCCGCTGCGGCGCGCGCTGCAGCGGATGGTCCGGTTGCCGGTCCATGTCGAGGGGCACGCCCGGGCGCTGGCCCGGGCGGAGCTGCTGTTCGGTGCGGGCGGAAACGGCGTTCTCGTGCACCTGTTCGTGGGCAACGCCGTCGACGCGGCGATCGCCACCGGCGGGATCCTGATGCGCGGCCGTCGGTACGGTGCAGGCGGCATCGCGCACCTCCCCGTCCCCGGGTCGACGGAAGCATGCCCGTGCGGTCGTACCGGCTGCCTTCAGGTGACCGTCGCTGACCGCGCCGTCGCGGAGCGCGCCGCAGCCGAGGGCATCGTCCCGCGTCCTGACCTGCCGTTGCTGCTGCGTGCCGCGCGTGCGGGCGACGCCCGTGCCCTGGAGCTGTGCCGGTCCCGGCTCCGGGCGGTAGCCCGTGCGGTCCGGCCGATGCTCGACCTGATCAGCCCGGACACCGTGGTGCTGACCGAGAGCGTGACCCTCCATCTTCCGGAACTGCTGGCCGAGTTGAGCCGGGATCTGGGCGCTTCCGCCGGTCAGGTGCGGGTCGGCTCCTTCGGCGTGGACACGCTCGCGGTGGCGGCGGCTGCGCCGGTGCTCGCGGCGGTCTACCAGGACCCGTTGGGACTGCGCACGGTCGGGGGTACGCGGTGAGGCGTGACCGGGTGGGGTTTCTTCCGCGCCGCCAGAAAACGTTGTCCGCACGGTCATCGGGGCAGCAGACTGCTGCCATGGACGCACAGCAGAGGGCCACGGTCCGGGCAGCCGCGCAGCGGCACCCCGTGAACGCCTTCCGTGCGCACCACTTCGCGGGCCTGCGCTGTCACGCCTGCTGACCGGCTTCTGAGCGCAGCGCGCATTCCGTTGCCGCTGCCGTTGCCACTGCCACTGCCGTTCCCGGCGCAGTAGTCGCCGGGTCGGATTCTTCTCCTCGCACACACAGGCACGTCCACAGGCACGTCCGCGTCCGCTGGCACGTCCGCATCCGCAGGCACGTGCCCGCAGGGCGATGCCGTCGTGCCCCGACGGAACAGATCCGTCATCACCGAAAGGAAACCGCCACCATGAGCACGCCTTCCGTCCGTCCCGTCGCCGGTCACATCGGCGCCGACATCGACGGCGTGGACCTCGCCCAGCCACTGTCCGCCGAGGCTGTCGACACCATCAAGCGGGCCCTCCACCGCCACAAGGTCGTCTTCTTCCGGGGGCAGCAACTCGACCACGCCACCCAGATCGCCTTCGCCCGTCAGTTCGGCGAGCTCACCTACGCCCACCCGCACGACGACACCCCGCCCGAGGAGCACCCCGAGATCTTCACGGTCGATCCGCGCCGGTTCGAGGAGCGCTACGGAAAGAACTTCCGTGACGAGTACCGCAAGCGCCGGTACAGCTACGTCGACGGCTGGCACACCGACGTCACCCCGGCGGTGAACCCGCCCGCCGGATCCGTCCTGCGCGCCGAGACCGTCCCCGAGTTCGGCGGTGACACGCACTGGACCAACCTCGTCGCCGCGTACGAGGGGCTGTCCGCACCCGTCCGGGCCTTTGTAGACACCCTGCGCGCCGAGCATCGCTACGGCGGCAGCCGAACCGTCGACGGCGGCAGCGAGTACGCCCGCAGGATCAACGACAACCTGCTGGTGGCCGTTCATCCCGTGGTCCGGGTGCACCCGGAGACGGGGGAGCGCGCGCTCTTCGTCAACCCCGGCTTCACCAGCCACATCGTCGACGTGACGCCGAGTGAGAGCAAGCGCATCCTCGACCTGCTCTACGCCGAGATCACCCGGCCCGAGTACACGGTCCGGTTCCGCTGGGAGCCCGGCCATGTCGCCTTCTGGGACAACCGCGCCACCGCCCACCTCGCCCCGCGCGACCTGGAGCACCTGGACGTGGAACGCCGCCTGCACCGGGTCACCCTGATCGGCGAGACGCCGGTCGGACCGGACGGCCGCGAGTCCGAACTCGTCGCCGGTCGGCCCTTCACCGCCAACCACCGTGTCACGGTCGCCTCCTGACGCACCGGCAGCCACACCCGCACCCGCACTGCAGCGGCGGCGGACAGCCACCCGCCGCCGCTCCCGCCACGACCCGACCGGAAGGACCACACATCCGTGTCTGCTCCACAGGGCCTCTCCGCCCCGAACCGAAGACTGTTCCTGCAGACCCTCCTGGGCGCCGGTGCCGCGCTCGGCCTCAGTGCCTGCACCGCCGCCGCAGCCAGCGGCCCGGCCCTGTCGTCCACCGCGCCGCTGCCCACCCGGGTGCCGTCGGGGGACAGCCTGACCATCGCCTCCGCCCTCGGGGCCGAGCAGCTCCAGCTCCAACTCTCGGGCCTGATCAAGCAGATCCCCTTCACCGTCCCGTCCTGGCCGAACATCAGCGCGGGACCGGACGTGATCAACGCGTTCCGCGCCAACTCCCTCGACCTGGCCAACAACGCCGGCATCCCGCCGATCCAGGCCCACTACCAGGGTTTCGACACCCGGATCGTGGCGATCGACCTGACCCGCAAGCCGTCGTACCTGTTCGCCACCAAGCCGCACAGCGACATCCGGTCGGTGGCCGAGTTCGCGGGAAGGAAGCTGGCCTTCTCGCAGGGACAGGCGCAGGGTGTGGTGTTGTTGCGGGCGCTGCGCGAGGCAGGGCTGAAGGACTCCGACGTGCAGCTGGTGCCGCTGACGAGCGATCAGTTCCTGACCGCCCTGGAGGCCGGACAGGTGGACATCGCACCGCTGGCCATCTCCCAGGCGCCCGCCTATCTCAACCGCTACGCCTCGGACGGTGCGCACACCGTCACCACCGACGTCGTGGACCTGCTCAACCTGCTGTGGGCTCCGGCCGAGGTGCTCGCCGACTCGGACAAGGCCGCCGCCGTCGCGGCCTTCATTCCCCTCTGGGCCAAGAGCCTGGTCTGGGTCTACGAGAACCCGTCCGTCTGGGAGGACGAGTACTACGTCAAGACCCAGAACATCAGCGCCGCCCAGGCCCAGCAGGTCACCGCGCTGAGCAACAAGCCGCTGCTGCCCCCGAGTTGGGACGAGGCCATTGCCTGGGAGCAGGAGACCGTCGACCTCCTGGCCCAGGGCGGCTATGTGAACTCCTTCAAGGCCGAGGTGCTCTTCGACCGCCGGTTCGAGCACCTCGCGGCCGCCGCCGTCCCCGTCGAATACCGGAGTTGACGATGGCAGAGAACGCATCGACCGCAACGGTGGCCGTGCCCGAACGGCTCGTCACCGCGTCCGCGCCGGCCGTCGTACCGGTACTCGCGCCGAGTGCGCCGAGCGAGCCGAGTGCGCCGAGTGCGAGGTCCGCACGTCCCCGGGTGCGGCGACTCGCGCCCGGCCGACGCCGACCCTACGCCCGGCTCGTCGGCCCGCTGCTCCTGCTGGCCGTCTGGTCCGGGGCCAGCGCCGCCGGACTGCTGGACCCGAGGATCCTGCCCGCACCCTGGACCGTGCTGCACACCGGCGCGCATCTGTGGACCGCAGGGACGCTGCGCACCGATCTGGGCACCTCCCTCTGGCGCGCGGTCCAGGGCTTCACGATCGGGCTGGTGGCCGGCGTGGTGCTCGCGCTCGCCGCCGGGCTGAGCCGGATCGGCGAGGCGCTGATCGACGGCACCGTGCAGGTCAACCGTGCCGTCCCGACCCTGGGCCTGATCCCGCTGTTCATCCTCTGGCTGGGCATCGGCGAGACATTCAAGATCGTCATCATCGCGATCGTCGTCTACATCCCGGTCTACCTCAACCTGCATGCCGCCCTGTCCGGCATCGACGCCCGCTATGTCGAACTCGCCGAGGTGCTGCGGCTGAGCCGGTGGCAGTTCGTCCGGCAGGTCGTCATCCCCGGTGCGCTGCCCGGATTCTTCGTCGGACTGCGCCTCGGAGTCACCGGCTCCTGGCTCTCCCTGGTCGTCCTGGAGCAGATCAACGCCACCAACGGCCTCGGCTACCTGATGTTCCAGGCACAGAACTACGGCCAGACCGACGTCATCGTCCTCGGACTGCTCATCTACGGCGTCTTCGGCTTCGCCTCGGATGCGGCAGTCCGTCTCCTGGAGAGGAGGGTCCTGGCATGGCGCCGATCGCTGAGCAGCTGACCCCCACGGCAACTGATCTGCCGACCCTGACCCCCGCCGTCCGACTCACCGGCCTGACCAGGTCCTTCGGTGAGCGCACCGTGCTCGACGGCATCGACCTGGAGATCCCGTCCGGCCAGTTCGTCGCCCTGCTCGGCCGCTCCGGCTCCGGCAAGACCACCCTGCTGCGCGCAGTCGCCGGGCTCGACCACGACACGGTGGGCAGCGGCGGCATCGACACTCCGGAGCGGGCCTCGGTGGTCTTCCAGGACTCCCGACTGCTGCCCTGGCGCCGGGTGTTGGACAACGTCCTGCTCGGCCTGGACAGGCGGGACGCCGACGGTCGTGACGCGGCCCTGCGCGGCCGGGAGGCGCTCGCCGAGGTGGGGCTGGCCGGGCGCGAGAACGCCTGGCCCGGTCAACTCTCCGGCGGCGAGCAGCAGCGTGCCGCACTCGCCCGCGCGCTGGTCAGGGATCCCGAACTGCTGCTCGCCGACGAGCCGTTCGGCGCGCTCGACGCCCTCACCCGGATCCGGATGCACGCGCTGCTGCGCGAACTGTGGCAACGCCACCACCCGTCCGTGCTCCTGGTCACCCACGACGTCGACGAGGCCGCCGTGTTGGCCGACCGAGTCCTCGTCCTCGACCAGGGCCGCACCTCCCTCGACCTGACGGTCGATCTGCCCCACCCGCGTTCCTACCGCGACCCGCGGTTGGGGGAGTACCGCGAGCGGCTGCTCGCCGCGCTCGGCGTCGGCCCGGACGGCGAAGCCGAGTCCGAAGACCGAGGGGAGGGCTGAGATGGGCGAGTATCTCTGGTACATACCCAACACGGTGGAACCCGGCCACCGCGGTGACGACACGCGCGACGGCTGGGGCACGCTCGACCACTCGACCGAACTCGCGCGGGCCGTGGAGGACCACGGCTGGGCCGGGGCGCTGCTGGGCACCGGCTGGGGACGGCCCGACACCTTCACCGTCGCGGCGTCGCTCGCGGCGCGCACGACGACCTTCAAGCCGCTCGTCGCGGTCCGGCCCGGGTACTGGCACCCGGCGAACTTCGCATCGGCCGCGGCCACGCTCGACCAGCTCAGCCGGGGCCGGGTCCTGGTCAACATCGTCAGCGGCCTGGACAACGCCGCGTCCTACGGCGACGGCGAGTTCGACCAGTCCCGCCGTTACGAGCGCACGCGGGAGTTCCTCCAGTTGGTGCGCCGGCTGTGGAGCGAGGAGCAGGTGACCTTCCACGGCGAGCACTACCGGGTGACCGACTCCTCCGTCCGTCCGCGTCCGTGGGGCGCGGACGAGGGACGGCATCCGCGCCTGTACTTCGGTGGAGCGAGCGCCGCCGCGGAGCGGGTGGCCGCGCAGGAGGCGGACGTCCAACTGTTCTGGGGCGAACCGCTGGACGGCGTCGCCGAGCGGATCGACCGGCTCCGCACCCTCAGCGGGACGGTCGAAAGACGGCACCGGCCACTGGAGTTCGGACTGCGCGTGACGACCCTCGTCCGGGACACCAGCGAGGAGGCCTGGCGCGACGCGGAGGACAAGGTCGCCCGGATGGCACAGCAGGGACCGAAGGACCCCGAGGCGTTCCAACGCCGGACGGCGGTCGGCCAGCGCCGCCTGCTCGACCTGACGGCACGCGGGGAGGTCCTGGACAGCTGCCTCTACACGGAGCCGGGCCGCTACGGAGGCGGCGGCGCCGGGACGACCTGGCTGGTCGGCTCCGCACGGGAGGTCGCCGACGCCCTGGAGCGGTACCGCGCGTTGGGTGTGACCCACTTCGTGCTGTCCGACACGCCCTACAAGCAGGAGATCGCCAGGGTCGGCGACCAGCTCCTGCCGCTGCTGAAGCAGCCCGCTCCCGCCACGACCCCGCTGGAGGTCCCCGCATGACCACACTCGTGCACGACACGTCAGCACTGCACGACGCGGCAGCACTGCGCGCGGTCTACGGTGCCTTTCCCTCCGGCGTCACGGCAGTCGCCGCCCTGGTCGAGGGGCGACCGGTCGGGCTGGCGGCCAGCTCCTTCACGTCCGTGTCCCTCGCGCCGCCGCTCGTCTCGGTGTGCGCGGGGCAGACCTCGTCGACCTGGCCGCTGCTGCGCCGCGCCGAGCGCCTTGGGGTCAGTGTGCTGGGCGCGGAGCACGCTCTGCTCTGCCGCCAGCTGGCCGGTCCGAGCGACGAGCGGTTCACCGGCGTCGCCTGGCGGGCGACCCCGGACGGCGCCGTGCTGCTGGACGGCGCGAGTGCCTGGTTCGACTGTTCGGTCGAGCAGGAGATCCGCGCCGGGGACCACGACATCCTCGTCCTCCGCGTCCACGACCTGTACGCCGAACCGGACGTCGAGCCCCTGGTCTTCCACACCGGGACGTTCCGTTCACTCCGCACCGACCACCCTACGAAGGACCACTCATGAGCAAGCGACCGCAACGGCAACTGCACCTCAACCTGTTCATCCACGACACCGGACACCATGAGGCGTCCTGGCGGCTCCCTGAGTCCGATCCCCATGCCGACCTGGACCTCGGCTTCCACCAGAGACTGGCCCGCATCGCGGAGGACGCGAAGTTCGACTCGGTGTTCCTGGCCGACAGCCCGGTGCTCTGGGGCGACCCCTCCCGCCGGCCCTCTGCGAGGCTGGAGCCCACCGTCCTCCTCGCCGCACTCGCTGCGGGCACGACGCGCATCGGGCTGATCGCCACGGCCTCGACCAGCTACAACGAGCCGTACAACCTGGCCCGCCGGTTCGCCTCACTGGACCACCTGTCGGGTGGGCGCGCAGGCTGGAACATCGTCACCACCGCGGGCGACGCGGCGGCACGCAACTTCGGCCTGGACGGGCAGCCGCTGCACCGGACCCGCTACGAGCGGGCCGCGGAGTTCCTCGACGTCTCGGCCAAGCTTTGGGACAGCTGGGCCGACGACGCGCTGGTGGGGGACAAGGACACCGGCGTGCACGCGCTGCCGGACCGCGTGCGTCCCGCTGGGCATCAGGGCCGGTTCTTCCGCGTCGAGGGGGCGCTGAACGTGCGCCGCTCGCCGCAGGGGCACCCCCTGCTCGTGCAGGCCGGCTCCTCGGAGGACGGCAGGGAGTTCGCCGCCCGGTGGGCGGAGGCGGTGTTCACCGCCCAGCCGACGCTGGCGGAGGGGCAGGCCTTCTACGCCGACGTCAAACGCCGTGCGGTGGCCTTCGGCCGCGACCCCGAGCACGTCAAGATCCTGCCCGGCATCGTCCCGGTCATCGGCGACACCGAGGCCGAAGCACGCGAGCTGGAGGCCGAACTGGACCGGCTGATCCGGCCCGAGTACGCGCGCGAGCAGCTGGCCGCGCTGCTGAAGGTGGAGCCGGAGCGGTTGGCCTTCGACGCGCAGTTGCCCGACGACCTCCCCTCCGAGGACGAGGTCGAGGGGTCGAAGAGCCGCTACACCCTGATCGTGGAGCTGGCCCGCCGGGAGCAGCTGACGGTGCGTCAACTCATCGGCCGGCTCGGCGGCGGCCGCGGGCACCGGACGTTCACCGGCACACCGGTCCAGGTCGCCGACACGATCGGGCACTGGTTCGAGCACGGTGCGGCCGACGGGTTCAACGTGATGCCCGCGGTGCTGCCGTCCGGCTTGGAGGTCTTCGTGGCGAAGGTGCTCCCGATCCTGCGCGAGCGCGGGCTGTTCCGCACCGACTACGAGGGCCGCACGCTGCGCGAGCACTACGGCCTGCCGCGTCCGGGGGCCCGGTTCGCCACCGCGCCGTCGGCGGTCGCCGAGCCGGTGTGACCTCAGATCCCACCGGGCGCTTCCGGGTAGACCCGGCGGATGCTGGAACCGAGCCGGGAGAGGTCCGCCCCGTAGACGTGGAGCGAGATCGCCTTTGCGGGACCGGTGTTGCCGACGCGGTGGATGTCGCCGGGCGGCGCGAGCGCGGAGAGCGCGCCGGTCGGGTTCACCACGCTCCCGTCCGGGATCAGTCGGCCGGTCCGGTCGCCGGGGGCCCGGCAATAGGTCCGCTCGGTCTCCTGGCCCTCATGGACGCCCGCGACGCACCAGCAGACATGGTCGTGGACGGGGGTGTGCTGGCCCGGCAGCCAGACCAGCGCGACGACGGAGAACCCGTCTTCGGGGCCGGTGTGCAGCAGGTGTTGACGGTAGGACCGGGGATCTCCCGCCTCCTGGGCAGGGGTGAGGAGGCCCGGTCGGCCGAGTAACGGTCCGAGCAGGTCGGCCACGCGGTGTGCGGTCAGGAGCGGGGGCAGGCCGCGTCGGAGCACCCGGCGGATGCCGGAGGCCAGGTCGTCGATCCACGGCGGCGTCCCGAGGTCGGACGAGTCACGTTCAGCGTCACGTTCAGAGCCACGTTCAGCGTGACCTGTAGCGTGACGTTCGGTGCTACGTGAGGTGGAGGAAGTCACGCGCTTCACAGTGCAGCGCGCGGTGGATCGCGTCCAAGAACGGTCTGTTGGGTGCTGCACAGCGTTGCTTATCGACCATCAGAAATGGTTGTGGGCGTCGGCGACCTGCTTGAGCACGTCGAGCACCAGGCCGATCGCGGGCACGTGCACGTGGTCGCGCAGCACGTACGCCGCGATCCTGCGCCGGGAGTGCGGTTCCACCGGACGTGCCGTCACCCGGTCGTGGCAGAGGAAGGCCAACATCAGCGCGGGCACCAGCGCGACCCCGGCCCCGACGGAGACGAGGTTCTGCACCGCGAGGTTGTCGTCGGTGGCGAAGACGATGTCGGGCGCGAACCCCTGCTCCGCGCAGGTGTGGAGCAGGTGCGCCTGGCACCGCGGGCAGCCCGCGATCCAGCGCTCCGACGCCAGGTCGGACAGCCGGACCACGTGCCGCCGCGCGCTCGGGTGGCCGACCGGCAGGAGTGCGGTGACCGGGTCCTCCATCAGCGGGAACTCGACCAGCTCCGCCGAGTCGCTCGCCTGGAGCTCCGGATAGCTGAACGCGAGCGCCACGTCGCAGCTGCCCTGCGGCACGCGCCGCAGCGAAGCGGGAGGCTCGTCCTCCTGCAACTCGATCCGGATGCCCGGATGTTCCGCCAGCAGGCGTGCGATCGCCTCCGGCACCAGGGTGGCGTTCGCGCTGGGGAAGGAGCAGATCCGCACCCGTCCGCCGTGCAGTCTGGCCAGGGCTCCGAGCTGCTGCTCCGCAGCCGACAACTGCCCGAGGATCAGGCCGGTGTGCCGCGCGAGCGTCTCGCCTGCCTCGGTCAGCCGCAGCCGGCGCCCGGCCCGGACGAAGAGCGGCATACCGACGCTGCGCTCGAGGGCCTTGATCTGCTGCGTGACCGCCGGCTGCGTGCACCCCATGGTCCGCGCCGCCGCGGAGAGCGTGCCCGCCCGTACGACTTCGTGGAAGGTGGCGAGATGGCGTGAGTCCAGCACTCTTCGAAGCATAAGCAGAAATTGAGCAATCGTCAGGTACATGACCCCACATGAGCGAGGTGGTATCCACCGGCGCACGCTGTGGCGGTCGTGGGCCGGAGCGGGCAATGGGCCCGTCGCCAACCCGACCTCGACCTGGAGGACACCGCCGGGTCGCGGCTGGGCGGCCAGGGCCGCCGCGGAGGCGGGTCGGCTGGCCGGGGTCTCGGCCGGGGTCTTGACTCGAAGCATCCGTAAGTCGTAACTTACTGTTCGTGGATACTTACCGAGCTGGCGATGGCTTTGACGCCTTGGGGGATCGCACCAGGCGCTCCATAGTCGCGTGTTTGGCGGAGCGGCCGCGTGCCGTCGGCGAGCTGGCCGACGAGCTGCCGATCAGTCGGCCGGCGGTGTCCCAGCACCTGAAGGTGCTCAAGGAGGCAGGGCTGGTCACCGACCGCGCGGTCGGCACCCGCCGCGTCTACCGGCTCAATCCGGCGGGCGTGGCCGCGCTGCGCGATCAGCTTGAGACGTTCTGGAACCGCGCGCTGGACAGCTATCAGGACGTCGTGGAACAGACCGAGGAGAAGCCATGACCCAAGCAGCGGCTGCCGTGGTCCACAGGGAGATCGTCGTCCAGGCGCCGATCGAGCGGGCCTTCACCGTGTTCACCGAGCGGTTCGGCGACTTCAAGCCGCCGGAGCACAACCTGCTCGGTGTCGCGATCGCCGAGACGGTGTTCGAACCGAAGGTCGGCGGTCACATCTACGACCGGGGCGTCGACGGCAGCGAGTGCCGCTGGGCGCGCATCCTGGCCTTCGAGACGCCGGACCGGGTGGTGTTCAGCTGGGACATCAGCCCGCAGTGGCAGATCGAGACCGACCCGGACAACACCAGCGAGGTCGAGGTCACCTTCGTCGCCGAGACCCCGCACCGCACCCGGGTGGAGCTGGAGCACCGCCACATCGACCGGCACGGCCCCGGCTGGCAGGCCGTCAGCGACGGCATCGCCCACGACCAGGGATGGCCGCTGTACCTCGCGCGGTACGCGGCCCTGTTCACGGAGGGCAGTTGAATGTCTGCGATCACGGTCAGCACCGAGGTGGACCGGTCAGCCGAGGACGTGTTCGCCTACGCCGTCGACCCGACTCGCTTCCACGAATGGCAGGCGGGCGTCATCGACGGCCGCATGGACCACCCCGGCGCCCCCGCTGAAGGAGACCGGTGCCTGACGACCCGGCGCATCGGCGGCGCCAACCGTCCCAGCACCGCCGAAGTCGTGCCCATCAACCCGCCCAAGACCTGGGGCGTGCGAGGCATCGACGGGCCCATCCGGGCGGCCGTCGACGTCACTGTCGAGCCCCTGACGGCTGATCGATCCCGGCTGACCATCACCGTGGACTTCGAAGGCCACGGCATCGGCAGGCTCCTTGTCCCGCTCGTCGTCCGCCGTCAGGCTCGCACGGAGATGCCGGCCAATCTGGCGACGCTGAAGCAGTGCCTCGAACGCAGCCGCCTCGAACGCAGCTAGGCGGCGCACGGCAGGCCAGGACGCGGATGCCGATCCGTCTGGATCATCGGTCTTCCGGCCAGACGCTCAGCGGGTGCTGCAGCGACTGGAGGACCGCGGGCTCGTCGAACGGGGCTCGGGGCGCGGCCGGATCGTGGACTACCACGTGACCGACGAGGGTCACCGTGTGCTGGCCGCCGTCACGCCACGGGCCGTCACGCCACGCCACAGGCCGAGGCCGTCATCGCCGACGCCCTTGTGGCGCTCGCTCCGCAGGGCCGGGCGGTCTTCCACGGCAGCGGGTGGCGAGTTCTTCCAGGGTCATGGGGTCGCGGGGTTCGGTGGGGAGGGTGGGTCGAGGTCGGTGGGGATGGGGACGTCGGTGGCGACGCGGACGGGACGCCGGGGAGACCGCCGCTCGGGTCGCCCCGCAGGGCGGCCATGTCGGCGTACTGGGGTGACGCCGTACTGGGCGCCGGTGACGCCGTACTTCTCCATCAGCTGGGCGTTGTCGGTGAGTTGGAGGGTGCCCATGCCCTTGATCGGGTAAGGCACGCGGACGCCCCGGGCGTCGTCGACGAGCTGGAAGAGGTCCCGATCTCCGGTGAATGAGACAACGTCAACTGTGCTGCGGCTGGACGGGCCGCGTCGGCCACGACGGTCGGCGAGACCTTGACTCATACGGGCTGCGGCCTCGCCGGGACTCGGCCGCTGTCCCGGATGTCTGGACAGCCGCTCCTGGTCTCAGGAAACTGACACAGTTGTCGAGGCGCGCAACGCGCCCACCCTCACGGCAGCACCATGCACCGATCCGAACGCACGTCGAACGGGAGAGGGGCAGAATAGTGAGTGACACGATCTCCGCCTGGTCAGGCATGGTGCCAGTAGACGACACCGAGCTGTGGGTGACCGACAGCGGCGGCTCCGGCCCCGTGGTCGTCTATCTGAACGGCTCGTTTGCTGGAATGAAGTACTGGAAGTACGTGATCGCTGGCCTCGGTGACGGCTACCGGCACATCTGCTTCGACGAGCGCGGCCGGGGCAAGTCCAAGACGTCGAAGGACTACTCCTTCGAGGCCTGCATCCGCAGCCTCGACGCGGTCCTGAAGGCACGGGACGTCGAAGAGCCTGTCCTTGTCGGGTGGTCCTACGGCGCGCCGACCGGCGTGTTCTGGGGCGACCGGAACCCCGCGAAGATCGTGGGTGTGGTCGCGATCGACGGCGCGGTGCCCTTCGGTATCACCGGGCCGGAGGCGCAGGCGCGGATCCGGAAGCTGTTCGGCCGGATGCGGCCCATGATGTGGATCCTGCGTCCGCTGGGCCTGGCCGCGCGGATGAGCGCCGCGCAGCACGCCGACGTCAGCATCGAGAACAACGAGATCAACGCGGGCATCGGGCCGATGCTGGAGGGCGCGGCCTTCCAGGTCCGGTACGTGCTGGCCACCGGTGGCAACATCGGCTCCAGCACTGAGGAGATGGAGCAGGTGCGGGCCTCCATCGAGCCGGTGCTCGCGAAGAACGCAAACCTCAAAATCAGTGCCAAAGTGCCGACCGGGCACGGCAAGATCCTCACCGGCGGCGCCGGTGCCATCGGCGACGCCGTTCGTGAGATCGCCGGTGCGAATGCCGATGAGCAGGACTGACACCCAGAACTGACAAGCGGCACGACGAAGCCCTCTGTCTTCCCGCATGGTGCCTGGGGCAGAGGGCTCTCGGCTGTCGGCTACTCGCGTCCTCGTCGTCGAGCCGGCGTTGGGCCAGAGTGCGGTCGCGAGGGAGTCCAACTCTGTCTTCACACACACCGACGCTGGACTCCCTCACCTCGCCCGCGCGGGCGATCCCCGCAGCTGATGTCTATGCGGAGCGCTTGCGGGCCAGCTCCTTCTCCTCCAACGGCAGCGCCTCGGCGACCAGCAGCCGCGGCAGCAGGTCCGGTTCCAGGGTCATCGCACGGAAGACGAGCGCGACGGTCACGTCGTGGTCGGGCCGGTGCACGATCTCGACCGGGTCAGCAGCGCGGATATCGCCGGGCTCGATCACGCGCAGATACGCGCCGGGCCGTGCGGCCTGCGTGAACCGCTTGATCCAGCCGTCGCGCTCCAGCCAGCCCTGGAAGGTGCCACACGGGATCCGCGCGCACGACACCTCCAGGACGACGTCCGACCCGATCCGCCAACGCTCACCGATCAGGGCGCCGTTGACGTCCAGGCCCAGGCTTGTGAGGTTCTCCCCGAAGACACCGTTGTGAAGCGGCCTGCCCAACTCGGCCTCCCAGCCGTCGAGGTCCTCGCGCGCGTAGGCGTAGACGGCCTGGTCGACTCCGCCGTGGTGCTTCACGTCGTACACTCGATCGCCAAGGAGACCGACCTCACCGGTGCCCTTCGGTCCAGGTGCGGTGACGGGGACTGGACCGTTGACGGGCTGCTTGTCGATGCCCGTCGCGCTCAGGCCGTTCCACGGGTTGGGCCGGGGCCTGCCGACATTGACGGAGAGCAGCTTCATGGGAGGTGACGGTAGGGGCCCATCAACGCCGCCGCGACCTATTTCTTTCCAGCCATACGGCACATCGTCACGCTGACGTTCTACCCCTGGACCCGTTGGAATCGATCATCCGGTGAGACCGCGGCCGTTCGGTACGAGACCGTTCGCGATTCAGGCGGCCCGTTTGTACGCGGTGGCGTGTCGTGACGCTCAGTCCTCCGGTTCCCAGGCGTGGAACAGGTCGAGCAGCTCCAGGTCCCCGTCGAGTTGCAGGGAGTCCACCGAAATGCGTTGGTACAGGTAGAGGACCAGATCACTGGCGGTGCCGCCAATGGAGAGACCGGCCGCGTCCGGGTCCTCGCCGGTAGCGGGCAGCCGAGTGGTCCGTGCACCGTCGCCGTCGACCGTGAGGCGCCAGGAGCGGCCCTCGGTGGCGTGGAAGTCGAAGGCGGTGGGCTTGTGCGGCCAGGCGCTCGTCGTGAAGCAGCTGATGAACAGGTCCTCCTCGACACCGTCGAGTGCCACCTCGGTCGGCAGCGGCTGCGGTGCGCCCACGGCGACCTGAGCGTCGTACGTGTGCACCGCGATCTCCAGGATCTGGTGCCGGGCGACGGAACCGCAGGTGTCCGTCACCTGCGTGAGACCCCACCCGGTCCAGCAACTGCCGTCCGGGTCAGCCGCCAGCAACGCGTCCAGCAACTGCTGCGTCGTTGCGGCCGACCAGGCCAGCAGCTCATCGCGCTCCCGGGGGGCCGGCACAGTGCTCTCGGCGACGGCCTCGGCCGGGGGAGCGTCGGCAGGTCCCGCGGCGATGGTGGCGGCCCGGAAACGACGCCCCTGGCCGAGGTGCTGCGCCAGATCGAACAGCGTCCACTCAGGGCAGGTCGGCACCTGCACGTCGAGGCTGGGCGCCGAGGCGATCACGGCGCGGAAGGCGGTCGCACGTTCGTCGATCAGCCGCAGCAGATCGGAAAACTCCAGAGTCTTATGCACAGCGGTGGTTCTACCACCTTGATTCACTTGCCCGACAGCGCTTTTCCCAGCCGGTGCGGCGGGGAACTCCGGCCCAGGCGAGCCCACGCCCGGGCTTCCGCTACGCCACAGCCGAGCCCCGCGTCCCAGGCGACAGACCCACGATCCACTCGACCCGTGCCACGCCCAGAAAAGCGCAGTTGAGCGGCGCCTGAAAGCACTACAGGGTGCGAAGGGCAGAGTCCACGTCGGCACCATCCACTCCGTCCAGGGCGGGGAGTTCGACGCCGTCGTGCTCAGCCTGGTCCCAACCACGGACAGCCCCGCAGACAGCATCACCTGGGTAGCCGAACAGACCCGGATCTGGAACGTGGCCATCACCCGCGCCAAGTCCCGCCTCGCTGTCGTCGGACACCGCGACCTGTGGGCCTCCCGCAGCGGCCTTCCTCAGATCCTCACCGCGCACTGCACCGCCTCGGCCGACGAGCACCTCCCACCCACGGCCATCCAAGACGATGAGCGCACCCACCTCGCGGACCTCCTCCAACCCCGGCTCCGCACAGAGGGCCTGTCAGCATGTGAACGCGCCACCACCGTCATGGGGCACCTCTGCGACTTCATCATCACCACGCCCGAAGGCAACATGGCCGTCCTCATCGACACCGGCCCCCACGACCAGGACGACCTCGCACGTCACCTACGGCTGCTCCACACCCGGGCGGACCTGCTCACCGGCGCGCCCAGCGGCGGCCAAGGCGCAAGCCTGGCACCGTCGTCCGCACGGTCCGCATCCCCGCATGGCGCATCCGCATCGGCGAACCGCTCGCCGGCCTCTTGTGACGGCTCCACCAGCCGCCTCGCGCCGGACGGCTTACACCTCCGGGTGAAGCAGTCACTCCTCGAGGGGCTCACATCGAGCGCGCCACCGGTGTATGGCTATCCCGTGAGTTGACTCATTGTCCGCCCGCCGGAAAAGCGAATCCTCAGGTCCTATTTCCGTTCTGGGCGAGGGCGTCGAGGACGCGGGTGAGGGAGCCGCCGAGGCCCCAGCGGGTGGCGAGTTCTTCCAGGGTCATGGGGTCGCGGGGTTCGGTGGGGAGGGTGGGGTCGAGGTCGGTGGGGATGGGGACGTCGGTGGCGACGCGGACGACCTTGGGGGCGACGGCGAGGTAGCCGGTGGCGTCGGCGATGCGCTTGCGTTGGGTGGGGGTGAGCTTGGCGGAGGGGTCCAGGGCAGCCGCCTGGATCGCGGCGAGGTCGCCGAACTGGGTGATGAGCTTGGCGGCGGTCTTGTCGCCGATGCCGGGGACGCCGGGGAGACCGTCGCTGGGGTCGCCGCGCAGGGCGGCCATGTCGGCGTACTGGGCGCCGGTGACGCCGTACTTCTCCATCAGCTGGGCGTTGTCGGTGAGTTGGAGGGTGCCCATGCCCTTGATCGGGTAAAGCACGCGGACGCCCCGGGCGTCGTCCACGAGCTGGAAGAGGTCCCGGTCACCCGTCACCACGTCGACCGGTCCGGTGGCGCGCGTGGTGAGGGTGCCGATGACGTCGTCGGCCTCGTAGTCGGGGACGCCGAGCCGGGCGATGCCGAGGGCGTCGAGGACGGCGGTGATGACCGGGACCTGCGGGGAGAGCGTGTCCGGGATCTCCTCCGCGCCGGATGCCGCGCCGGAAGCGTCGCCTGACGCCTCGTCGGCGGGCTGGGCGAGGCGGTGGGTCTTGTAGCTCGGGATCAGGTCGACGCGCCACTGAGGACGCCAGTCGGCGTCCATGCAGGCGACCAGCTGGTCCGGGGCGTGGTCCGCGACCAGGCGGGCGATGAAGTCGAGCAGCCCGCGCACCGCGTTGACCGGCTCGCCCTGCGGGGACCGCACGGAGTCGGGAACGCCGAAGTAGGCGCGGAAGTAGAGGCTCGCGGAGTCCAGCAGCATCAGCCGGGGGGCGGTTCGACTCATACGCTCATCTTGCCGTACGGCACCGACAGTCGCGGTCGGACACCACTGCACTTCGCGGGAGCGGCGCTGACCTCGGCGCTTGACAGCCCCCACGGCGGAGGCGCACGATCGGGACAAGGCTGTTGTTTACAGCGTTTACTTTTCTGTGATTCTCGGATTCGGAGGGCCTTCGTGGCTTGGAGCGCAGCCGACGTACCCGATCAGAGCGGCCGGGTGGCCGTCGTCACCGGCGCCAACAGCGGTCTCGGGCTGGAGACCGCCAAGGTCCTTGCCGCGCGTGGTGCGACCGTCGTGATGGCCTGCCGCGATCCGCAGCGCGCCGAGCAGGCCGCCGCCGAGGTCGGACAGCAGGGGGACGGCAAGGCCGAGGTGCTCCGGCTGGACCTGGCGTCGCTGGACTCCGTCCGGTCGGCGGCGGAGGAGCTGCACGAGCGGCACCCGCGCGTCGACCTGCTGGTCAACAACGCCGGGGTGATGTTCCCGCCGTACGGCCGGACCGCCGACGGCTTCGAGCTGCAGCTCGGCACCAACCACCTCGGGCACTTCGCCTTCACCGGGCTCGTGCTCGACCTGCTGCGCGACGTGCCCGACTCGCGGATCGTGGTCGTGGCCAGCCTGGCCCACCAGTTCGCCCGACGCGGCGTCAACTTCGACGACCTGCAGTCCGAGCGCAGCTACAACCGGGTGCTCGCCTACGGGCAGTCCAAGCTGGCCAACCTGCTCTTCACCTACGAGCTGCAGCGCCGTCTCGCCGCCGCGGAGAACGTCCGGACCGTGGCGCTGGCCGCCCACCCCGGCTACTCCAGCACCGAGCTGACGCGTCATCTGCCGCAGTTCCTGCAGCCCGCCAACCGGGTTCTGGTCGAGCCGCTGCTGGCCCAGCCCGCCGTGGCCGGCGCGTTGCCGTCGCTGCGCGCCGCGACCGACCCGCAGGCGCAGGGCGGCGAGTACTACGGACCCGACGGATTCCAGGAGATGCGCGGCGCGCCGAAGCGGGTCAACTCCACCCGGGCCTCCCACGACACCGACGCACAGCGACGGCTGTGGTCGGTGTCGGAGGAGCTGACCGGGGTCACCTACACCGTCTGACACCCTGTCGGTCGCCTGGCGCCGTCCGGCTCAGACGTGGTCGGGGCGGCGCCACTCCTCGCCCAGCACGTGGTGGGCGAGGAACGCCAGCACGGTGGTGTACCAGAGCTTGGCGTTGTTGGGCTTGAGCACCCAGTGGCCCTCGTCCGGGAAGTAGAGGAACTTCGCCGGGACCTCGAAGCGGACCAGGTCCGACCAGAGCGCCAGTGCCTCGCCGATCGGGACGCGGTAGTCCTTGTCGCCGTGGACGACCAGCATCGGGGTCCGGATGGACGCCGCGTGGAAGTGCGGGGAGGAGGAGTCCAGCCGCTCCGGCCGGGTCAGCGGGTCGCCGAAGTGCCTGCGCCACCAGGCGGTCGCGTCGGTGGTGCCGTTGAACGAGTACAGGTTCCAGAGGGCGGCGTGGGTGACGATGGCCTTGAACCGGTCGGTGTGGCCGGCGATCCAGTTGGCCATGTAGCCGCCGAACGAGCCGCCCATCATGGCGGTCCGCTCCGCGTCGAGGTCGTCGCGCTCCAGCGCGGCGTCGGTGAGGGCGAGCACGTCCGTGAACGGGTTGCCGCCCCAGTCACCCCAGCCGCGGGCGTGCATCTCCTGGCCGTAGCCGGTGGAGAGGGCCGGGTCGGGCAGCAGGACGGCGTAGCCGGCCGCAGCCGCGACCCACGGGTTCCAGCGCCAGGTCCAGGAGTTCCAGCTCATCTGCGGCCCGCCGTGAACCCAGAGCAGGAGTGGTGCCGGACGCTCCGCCGACGCGCCCTCCGGCAGGACCAGCCAGGCGCGCAGCGGGGTGCCGTCCTCGGCGGTGGTGGTGACCTCGGTCAGCGACCCCGGGACCGATGCGATCCGGCCGGGCGCGGGCAGGACCGCCGGGTCGTCCTGGTCGGCGCGCCGCGCGTCCAGGCGGACAGGGGTCGGCGGGCTGTCGACCGCGGCGCGCAGCGCGTAGAGCGTCGTCCCGTCCGGGGAGACGGTCAGGTTGGTGTAGGCGCCCGACAGCGTCAGGCGGGTCGGGGTGCCGCTGCGGTTGCCGTTGCCGTTGCCTGTGCCATTGCGCGTGGCGGTGTTGCCGGAGTTGCCGGTGTCGGCGGTGTCGAGCCGGTAGATCGGCGAACGGCCCTCCGTGTCGGCGGTGAAGAAGACGACCGGTGCCCCGTCCCGCCCCGGGACGGGGGAGACGGCGACGTTTCCCGGCCAGTGCGGGAAGTCCGGCAGCAGGTCGCGGCCCGCGTCGAGGGGGTCGGTGGCGTCGGTGAAGTACCACAGCGTGGCCTCGTGGCTCTTCTCCCAGGAGGAGTTGAGTGAGCGCAGGCAGACCAGCCCGCGCGAGTCGGGGGTGAAGAGCGCGGACGTGAAGGAGACGCCGTCGACGTGAATCCGCCGCAGCTCCTTGCCGGTCACCGCGTCGGAGACGACGATCACTTCGGTGGTGGTGTCCGGGTGGCCGCCGCTGAGCGCGGTCCAGGCGACGAGCGAGCCGTCGGGGGAGATCACGACGGTGGGCTCGAAGGCGTTCGAGGAACCGCAGTCCACCGGCGCCTCGGCGGGGGCGGTGTCCGAGGCGGTGATGACGTGCGGGCGACCGGGGCCGAGGTCGTGGTCCCAGTAGCGCACGATCGCGTCCTCGTGCAGTACGGCGCTGACCTTCGCCTCGTCACGCGCCTTGCGCAGCGCGGCGTCCGACTCGGCGTCGACCGCGCCGGGGAGCCGGGGGGAGAGGTAGGCGATCCGACCACCCGACCGCGCCGTCGCGAACGAGTCGACCCCGGCGGCAGGGTGCAGGATCCGCTCCGCCTCGCCGCCGTCGGCGGGCAGCGCCCACAGCGTGGCCGTCTTCACCTCCGGCTCGCCCTTCGGCGCGTCGGGCTGCGCCCGGCCGGAGAGGAACAGCAGCGCGCCGTCCGCACGGAAGGCGGGCGCGGACTCGCCCTTGTCGGACCGGGTCAACCGCCTCGCGGGCCGTTCGCCCTCCGGGTCGAGCTCCCACAGCGCGGAGATGGACCGGGTCCGGTCGGAGGAGAGTTCCGACACGGTCGTGACCAGGCACGATCCGTCGGGTGAGAGCGCGAGCCCGCCGATGCGCGGGATCGCGAGGAAGGCGTCGAGGTCGTGGAACGGCGTTGCCCCATGGGGCTGCTGCGGGTTCGTCGGCATGCGGACAGTCTTGCCGGGCCCGGGTCTTTCGACCAGGGGTGGTGCGATCAGATCGCGCCGTCGGCGCACCATCGGCGCACCGCCGGCCAGTCAGCTCGCGGCGTGGACCCGGGCGGAGGCGTGGACCAGGGCGGCGGTGAGGCGGGCGTCGTCGTCCTGCTCCGGGTGCCACTGGACGGCGAGGAGGAAGGATTGGCCCCCGCCCTCCACCGCCTCGACCGTGCCGTCGTCTGCGTGGGCGGAGGGACGGAGGCCGTGGCCGAGGGTGGCGACGGCCTGGTGGTGGTAGGTGGGAACAGTGAGGGCGTCGGTGCCGAGGATGGTTGCGGTGCGAGTGCCGTCGACGGCGTTGACGGTGTGGTGGCCGTAGCGGCCCGGAGCGGGGGAGTGCTCCAGATTGCCGCCGATGAGGTTCGGCAGATGCTGCGTCAGGTCGCCGCCGAGGGCGACGTTGAGGAGTTGCATGCCGCGGCAGATGCCCAGCAGCGGTCGCTCGCGGTCGAGGGCCGCGCGGATCAGCGCGAGTTCCCAGGCATCGCGGGTGAGGGAGTCGGGGGTGGGGGCCTGTGTGTGCGGGTCGGCGACCGCGCCGTAGCGGGCCGGGGCAACGTCGGGTCCACCGGCGATGATCAGGCCGTCCAGCCGGGCGACCGCCTCGGCTGCCGCGTCCGGGTGGTCGTCGGGCGGGAGCATGGCGACCAGACCGCCGCCCGCCTGGATGAACTCGGCGTAGCGCCTGGGCAGCAGATCGGCGGGGGTGTCCCGCCAGACTCCCCAACTGGCGGAGTTCAGATAGGTGGTGATGCCGATCAGCGGGCGGGGCACGGAGACCTCCGGAGTGAGGGGCAGGGACGGAAGCTGTACGAAAAGCTGTACGGAAAGGTGAACGGAAGGGAAGCGGAGAAGCAGAGGCAGTCGGGGGAGGCAGCAAAGGCGGGCAGGCTGGGAAGCAGAGGTGGTCAGGCGAGGAAGCCGCGCAGCAGTGCGGCCGTGCCGGCGAGGTGTTCGCGCATCGCGGCGCGGGCGCGGTCCTGGTCGCCCGCCAGGATCGCCTCGACCAGCTGCTCGTGCTGGCATTGGGAGTGGTCCAGGTTGGGCGGCAGCAGCGGTATGCAGTCGAGCAGCTCGTTGACGGTGGCGCGCACCGTCGCGTAGTGCGCGGCCACGGAGGGGGAGCCGCTGAGCTCGGCGACGGCCAGGTGCAGCCGGGTGTCTACCCGCCGGTACTCGTCGAGTGAGGCCTCGCCGGTGGCGGTGAGCAACTCGCGCAGCAGCTCGGCCTCGGCGCCGATGGGGCGGCGTGCCGCGCACAGCTCGGCCGCGCCGACCTCCAGGACCTCGCGGAAGAGCAGGGTGTCCTCCAGCTGGTCGCCCAACTCCTCGGTGCGGCGCCGCAGTTGCTCGCCGTCGCCCTCGGCGGCGGACGGCGCGGCGACGGGCTGGCGGACGAACGCGCCCCCGTACCGGCCGCGGCGGACCTCCAGCACTCCCGCGTCCTGCAGCACCTTGAGCGCCTCACGCAGCGTCACCCGGCTGATCTGGAGCCGTTCCGCGAGCTCGCGCTCGGGCGGCAACCGCTCGCCGACCGGGACCAGGCCCAACCGGACCAGCTGCAGCACCTTCTGGACCGTCTCCTCAAAGGTGTTGCCGGAGCGAACCGGACGCAGCACGGCCGCGTAGGCGTCGACGACGGATGCGCCGTCGCCCGAGGCCCTGGAGCCGCCGTCGGCGGACACGTCTTTTTCGATCATGGCACCCCCTTCCCTTTCAATGGTACAAGGCCATACCTTTAAAGCGCCCGACCCGGTCCACATGTCCCCATGCACCCGGAGGCACCACCCATGACTTCTCAGGCGCCCCTGCAAGCGCCCCTGACCCTGGAGGCGCTCCGTGGCCTCGTCGCGTCAGGAGAGATCCACACCGTAGCCCTCGCCTTCACCGACATGCAGGGCAGGCTTCAGGGCAAGCGCTTCGCGGCCGGCCACTTCCTCGACGAGGTGGTCGCCCACGGCAGCGAGGGCTGCGCCTACCTGCTCGCCGTGGACGTCGAGCTCAACACCGTGCCCGGCTACACCATGGCCTCCTGGGAGACCGGCTACGGCGACTTCGTGTTCCGCCCGGACTTCGACACGCTCCGCCGGCTGCCCTGGCAGCTGGGAACCGCGCTGGTCACCGCCGACCTGACCTGGGAGGACGGCACGCCCGTCGTCGCCTCACCCCGGCAGATCCTCAAGCGGCAACTGGACCGCCTGGCCGAGCGCGGGCTGACCGCCTGGGCGGGCACCGAGCTCGAGTTCATCGTCTTCCGCGACACCTACGAACAGGCCTGGGAGCGCGGCTACCGCACGCTGACCCCGGCCAACCAGTACAACGCCGACTACTCCCTCCTCGCCACCGCCCGGATCGAGCCGCTGCTGGCCCGGATCCGCAACGAGATGGGCGCCGCCGGGCTCGTCGTGGAGTCCGCCAAGGGCGAGTGCAACCTCGGGCAGCACGAGATCGCCTTCCGCTACGACCGCGCGCTGACCACCTGTGACCAGCACAGCGTCTACAAGACCGGCGCCAAGGAGATCGCCTCCCAGGAGGGCATGGCGCTCACCTTCATGGCCAAGTACGACGAGCGCGAGGGCAACAGCTGCCACATCCACCTCTCGCTGCGCGACGCCGACGGCAGCCCGGCCTTCGCCGACGGCAGCGGGCACATGTCCCCGCTGATGCGGCACTTCCTCGCCGGTCAGCTGGCGGCCATGCGCGAGCTGACGCTCCTCTACGCACCCAACATCAACTCGTACAAGCGGTACCGGCCGGGCTCCTTCGCGCCGACCGCCGTGGCCTGGGGCCCCGACAACCGCACCTGTTCGCTCCGCGTCGTCGGCCACGGGCCCTCGCTGCGCTTCGAGAACCGCGCGCCAGGCGGCGACGTCAACCCCTATCTCGCCATCGCGGGCATGATCGCGGCCGGACTGCACGGCATCGAACAGCGCCTGGAGCTGCCCGAACCGTGCACCGGCAACGCCTACTCCGCCGACTACGCCCACTTGCCGACGACCCTGCGTGAGGCAGCCGAGCTCTGGGCCGGCAGCGAACTCGCCAAGGCCGCCTTCGGTCCTGACGTCGTCCAGCACTACCTGACCATGGCCCAGGTCGAGCAGGACGCCTTCGACACCGCCGTCACCGACTGGGAGCGCTACCGCTCCTTCGAGCGCATGTGAGCCGCCCCGTGAATGCCAGGACTGCTTCGCTCCCCGAACTTCCCGAAATTCCCGATCTACCCGAACTTCGCGATCTCCCCGAATCTCTGACGGTATTGAACCCCGCGACGGAAGAGGTTGTCGCGGAGATCCCGGCCGCTTCACCCGAACAGGTGGCCGTCGCCGTCGAACGCGCGGCCAAGGCCCAGCAGTCGTGGGCCGCGCTCGCCCCCGGCGACCGGGCGCGCCTGCTGCGCCGCTTCGCCGACGGCGTCGACGCGCGGATCGACGAGCTGGCCGACCTGGAGGTCACCGAGGCCGGGCACACCCTCGGCAACGCCCGCTGGGAGGCGGGCAACGCCCGTGACCTGCTGGAGTACGCGGCAGGCGGCATCGAGCGGCTGACCGGCCGTCAGATCCCGGTCGCGGGCGGCCTGAACGTCACTTTCCACGAGCCGCTCGGCGTCGTCGGGGTGATCGCGCCGTGGAACTTCCCGATGCCGATCGCCGCCTGGGGCTTCGCACCCGCGCTGGCGGCCGGGAACTCGGTGCTGCTCAAGCCGGCCGAGACCACCCCGCTGACCGCGCTGTTGCTGCAGGACATCGCGCTGGCGGCCGGTCTGCCCGAGGGCCTGTTCCAGGTGCTGCCCGGCCACGGGCGGATCACCGGGCAGGCGATCGTCGACCACCCCGGCGTACGGAAGATCGTCTTCACCGGCTCCACCCCGGTCGGCAAGGGGATCATGTCCCGCTGCGCCGCGGACCTGAAGCGGGTCACCCTCGAACTCGGCGGAAAGAGCCCCAACATCGTCTTCGCCGACGCCGACCTGCAGCGCGCCGCAGCCGCCGCGCCGATGTCGTTCCTCGACAACAGCGGCCAGGACTGCTGTGCCCGAACCCGGATCCTGGTCCAGCGAAAGGTCTACGACGACTTCCTCGCGCTGGTCGCGCCCGCGATCGAGGCGGTCCGTGTGGGCGACCCGCGCGACGCGGCGACCGAGATGGGCCCGCTGATCTCCGCCGTCCAGCGCGAACGGGTCCGCTCCTACCTCACCGACGACGTGCCGGTGTTGGCCCGCGGCAAGGCCCCGGAGGGCCCCGGCTTCTGGCAGGCGCCGACGCTGCTCGCGCCCGAGGACGAGGGCTGCCGCGCCGCCACCGAGGAGATCTTCGGGCCGGTCGCCGTCGTCCTCCCCTTCACCGACGAGGCCGACGCGCTGCGGCTGGCCAACGCCACCCGCTACGGGCTCTCCGGCTCGCTCTGGACGCGCGACATCGGCCGCGCGGTGCGGATGGCGCGCGGCGTCAACGCGGGCAACCTGTCCGTCAACTCGCACAGCTCGGTCCGTTACTGGACGCCCTTCGGCGGCTTCGGCGAGTCCGGCCTCGGCCGCGAGCTCGGCCCGGACGCACTGGCGCACTTCACCGAGACCAAGAACGTCTTCATCAGCACCGAGGAATAGGAAGACAGGAGACACGTGGTGACCACCACTCAGCACGAGGAGCAGCAGGCCGCGCCGGTCTGCCGTCGTCTGGTCGGCCGGACCGCCGTCGTCACCGGCGCGGGCTCCGGGATCGGCCTGGCCACCGCCCGCCGGCTGGCGTCCGAGGGCGCGAACGTCGTCTGCGCGGACATCGACGAGACGGCCGGAAAGGCCGCCGCCGAGGAGGTCGGCGGACTCTTCGTCAAGGTCGACGTCACCGACGCCGAGCAGGTCGAGGCGCTGTTCAAGGCCGCCTTCGACACTTACGGCAGCGTCGACGTCGCCTTCAACAACGCGGGCATCTCGCCGCCCGACGACGACTCCATCCTCACCACCGGCATCGACGCCTGGCGCCGCGTCCAGGAGGTCAACCTGACCTCGGTCTACCTCTGTTGCAAGGCGGCGCTGCCGTACATGCAGCGGCAGGGCAAGGGCTCGATCATCAACACGGCCAGCTTCGTGGCCAAGATGGGCGCAGCCACCTCGCAGATCTCCTACACCGCCTCCAAGGGTGGGGTCCTGGCGATGTCCCGCGAGCTGGGCGTCCAGTTCGCCCGCGAGGGGATCCGCGTCAACGCGCTCTGCCCGGGACCGGTGAACACGCCGCTGCTGCAGGAGCTGTTCGCCAAGGACCCGGAGCGCGCCGCGCGCCGTCTGGTCCACATCCCGGTCGGACGGTTCGCGCACGCCGAGGAGATCGCCGCCGCGGTCGCGTTCCTGGCCAGCGACGACTCCGCGTTCATCACCGCCAGCGAGTTCCTGGTCGACGGCGGGATCTCCGGCGCGTACGTCACCCCGCTGTAGGAGACCCAGGAGAACGTGGCGGGCCGGTCGGGGTCTCAGCCGCGCTCGGTCAGCACCTCGAAGGGTTCGAGGGTGAGCTCGATGACCGACTCGTCCCGCTGCGCGGGAATCGTCGTGGGGAAGCTCGCACGACGGTTCCCGCGCAGCAGCCACCAGCCCGCGAGCAGGCCCGGCAGCATCTCCTTGGCCCGGTCGCTGATGCCGAGCAGCGTGTCGAGCGTCGACGCGTCGGCGAAGCCGAACTCCTGCCACTGCACCGCCGCGCAGACCACGACGAACGCCAACGCCAGCACCGGCACGGGCCCGTAGGGCAGGCGGGCACGGGGAACCCGCGCCAGCAGCGGACGCAGCGCCAGCACCGCGAGGACGGCGACCAGCTCGACCAGGACCAGCTCCGCCTGCCCCCGCGCCATCGGCGTCCAGAACCCGCCGTCCTCCGACGCGAGCGACCCCAGCGCCCGAGCTGATCCGATCTGCTGGTACCCCTCATGGCGCTGTCCTTCCCGCGGTTCGGCGTTCGCGCCACAATCTGCGGGCGATATCCGCGCACGTCAAGACCCGTCCCAGCCCTGGAGCACCGCTCGGTCCGGCCTGCCCCGGCCTGTCCTGACCTGGGAAGACGCGCCACGACGCGGTGCGAGCCGGCACGGTTCGCGACGGTTCGCGACGACTCGGCGCAAGGCTCGGCGCACGGCTCGACAGGCGGAGCTGATCGGATGCTTATCGGCCGCACGGTACGTTGCCCACGTGAGTGATACGACGCCCCCACCAGCCGGCTGGTATCCGGACCCCAAGCCGGCCGACCCCGACCACATCGGCGAACGCTGGTGGAACGGTTCCGAATGGACCGTCAGCACCCGCAGCGACGAGACCACGGTCTTCATCTCCGGTGAGCCCCCGGCCGCGCCCACGCGCGGACCTCGCCGCCCGCTGGTGGTCGTGGGCGTCGCGGCGGCCCTGGTCGGCGCGGGCCTCGGCACGCTCAGCACGTACCTGGTGATGCACCACGACAACGCGTCGACCACCGCGTCGAGCAGCCCGTTCTCCCAGGACGGCAACGGCGGTCAGGGTGGCAACGGCGGTTCCGGTGGCAGCGGCGGGCTCAACCCGTTCGGCAGCGGCGGCGGCAGCACCGGCGGTTCGGGCGGCAGCAGCGGCGGCGGCAGCACCGGCGGTTCGGGCGGGAGCACGGGCGGCTCCGGCGGCAGCGGTTCGAACACGGCGGTCGACGTCGTCGACGGCATCAGCTTCCCGGTCCCGAGCGGCTGGACCGGCGGCACGACGCAGGACGGCCACGCCTCGGCCTACTTCGGCAGCTACACCTGCGCGGGGTCGAGCAACTCCTGCTCCCTCGCGGGCGTCGACAGTGTGACCCTGAGCACTCCCGTCAGCACCGGCGTGCAGGCCGCGGCCGAGACGGACATCTCCGCCGCTGCCAAGGAGTCCTACGCCGCCATCACCGGCCACCAGGTCCTGGAGCAGAAGGCCGTCACCGTCGCGGGCCGCTCCGGTTACCTGGTCCGGTGGCAGGTGGACGCCAAGGTCGGCAACAACGGGACGGTGGAGACCGTCGTCTTCCCGAACACGGCCGGGAACAAGCTGGTCGCCGTGCGGATGGGCTTCGACATCGCGAGCAAGGCCCCGAGCGTCTCCGAGATGGACCAGATCGTCTCCAGCATCACCGACTTCTCCGCCGGCGCACTCACCGGCGGCGGCAGCGCGGGCTCGTCGGGGTCGTCAGGTTCTGCGAGCGACGCGCCCGGCAGCAGCTGAGCCGACTCCCAACGGCGGTGGCCCCGGTCGAGTCCTCGACCGGGGCCACCGCCGTCAGCTGATCCGACGTCAGAGGAAGGTCCTGCCCTCGCCCCGGTAGGTCGGCACGGACTCGACCACGCGGTCGCCCTCGACCAGGTGCAGCGTGGCGAAGCGCTCGCACAGCTCGCCGGCCTTGGCGTGCCGGAACCAGACCCGGTCGCCGATTCGCAGATCGTCTGCGGGGGAGCCGAGCAGCGGCGTCTGCACCTCGCCCGCGCCCTCCTGCGGGTCGTAGCGCAGGCTCTCCGGGAGGTAGGGGACGGGTGACCGGTCCGCGCCCGCCGCGCCGGAGGCGGGGTAGCCGCCGCCGAGCACGGTCACCACGCCCACACCGGGACGGCGCACCACGGGCTGGGCGAACAGCGCGGCCGGACGGCCGCTGAAGGAGCGGTAGTTGTCGAAGAGGCGCGGGACGTAGAGCCCGGAGCCGGCGGCCACCTCGGTCACGCAGCTCTCGGCGACGGTGCTCTCCACACTGCCGGTGCCGCCGCCGTTGACGAACTCCAGGTCGGCGACCTCGCGGACGGCCCGGACCACGGCGTCGCGCCGCGCCGCCAGCTCCTGGCGCGCGGTCCGCTGCATCAGCTGGATCGCCCGGGACCGGAACGGCCGCCCGGCGATGCTGTCGCCGACCCCGGCGACGTGGCCCTCGTAGGCCATCAGCCCGACCACCCGGAAGCCCGGCCGACGGCCGATCAGTTCCGCCAGCCCGCGCAGCGCCTCGGGCGTACGCAGCGGCGATCGGCGCGCGCCGATCCGGACGCGCCCGCCCAGCAGGTGCAGCGCGGTGTCCAGCTCCAGGCAGACCCGGATCTCCTCGGTCCCGCCCTCGCGAGCCGCGTCGATCAGGTCCAGCTGGGCCGGGTCGTCGACCAGGACGCTGATCGCCCCGGCCAGCTTCGGGTCGGCGGCCACCGCGGCGAACCCCGCGCGGTCCACCGACGGGTAGGCGAGCAGGATGTCGTCGAAGCCCTCGCGGGCCAGCCAGATCGACTCCTCCAGGGTGAAGCTCATGATCCCCTGGAAGCCGTCCTTGGCGAGCACCCGTTCCAGCAGCGTCCGGCAGCGCACCGACTTGCTCGCCACCCGGACCGGCTTGCCGCTCGCGCGGCGCACCAGGTCGGCGGCGTTCGCGTCGAACGCCGCAAGGTCGACGATCGCCAGCGGGGCGTCGAGATGCGCCGTGGCACGGTCGTAACGTGCGCGGTCGGCAGCGAGGGAGCCGACGGCAAGGGAACCAGCGGAACGGTGCACCATGGCCGAAGCCTGCCACACGGAACTACCTGCGGGTAGGGGTCGGTCCGACTCGTCCGAACCATCCGACTCGTCCGAACCGCACCGACCCCGCACCGACCCCGCTCGGGTCCAGTTCGGGTCAGTCGAAGGCGGATCCGACGGCTGTAGCGACGCGCTGCACCAGGCCGACGCCGCCGTCCATGCTCTGGATGTCGTCGGAGAGCGCGGCGATCAGCAGGGTGTGGCCGTCCCGGTGGACCTCGCCGATGCTGTTGATCACCCACAGGCCGGTGGCGGAGCGCGGCAGCCACCCGTTCTTCAGCGCGAACGACCCGCCGTCGTCGGCCGCCGCGCTGACGCCCCAGGCCTGGTCCGGCTCGACGGAGGACATCAGCGAGTCCAGATACTCCCTGGAGCCGCGGTCCAGGTGCGAGTGCGAAGTGAACACCTGGCGCAGCAGGGTCAGTTGGTCGCGCGCGGTGGTCGTGGTCAGACCCCAGTAGCCGCCGGTCCCGGCACTGGTGTCGTTCAGGCCGAAGCGCTGGTTGGCCGCGTCCACCCCGGACGCACCGCCCACCGCGTCGAAGAGACTGGTCGCCGCGTCGTTGTCGCTGTTCTCGATCATCTGCCGGGCGAGCGCTCGCTCGTCCGAGTCGAGCGAGGTGCCGTTGTCCTGGTGCTGGAGCAGCAGTGTGGCCAGGATGTCGACCTTGACGATGCTCGCGGTGACGAACGCGTGCCCGGTGTCCCCGCGATCGAGCGAGAGGCCGGTGGTCAGGTCGACGGCGGCGACCGCCGCGTTCCCGTCCGCGCTCGCGAGAGCGGCGTCGATGCCGTCGGTGTGCAGGGTCGGAGTCGGGGCCGGGGCCGATGTGGGAGGGGGAGTGGGACGTGGTGTCGGTGTCGCGCTGCGGGTCGGCGGCGCGGAGGGGGAGTGACGTGGCACAGGTAACGATCTCACCGTCCTCGTCCGGATCCTCGAAGGAGCGGCCGAGGGCCTCGCCTCCGGCCGCCGCGCGGCCGAAGCGTGCAGCAGAACCGCACACAGAACGACGGCCGTGAGCACCGTCCCCACCCCAAGGAGCACACGCCATGCACCATGACGGACCATCCCGTCGACGGTAGAGAAGGAGCCTGGCCGGGGCCTGGGATTCCGCTGGCGGCGGACTGGACTACGCTCGCGGGGTGGAGCGCAAGAACATCCCTGACCCGGGGTTCGCGGGTGACGACGGTTCAGCAGACCCCGAGCTGGCAGCGGCGTTCGCCGCGTACGCGGCGGACTCCGGCCCTGAGGCGGAGACGCGGGTCCTCGCCCTGCTCGCGAAGGCCCGGCTGATGGTGCCGATCGTCGCGATCCTCGGCGAGGTCGAGACGGACGAGCACGGTCACCGCCACGAGAAGACCAGCGACATGGCCGTCCCCACCCTCCAAGCCCCCGACGGACGCAAGGGCCTGCCGGCCTTCACCTCCCTCGACGCCCTCGCCCGCTGGCGCGCCGACGCCCGCCCGGCGCCGGTGCCCGCGGCGCAGGCCGTCCAGGCAGCGTGGAGTGAGCAGGCGGAGGCCCTGCTGATCGACCTGGCCGGGCCGGTCCCCTACGAGCTGTCCGGAGCGGCGCTGCGGGCTGTCGCCGAGGGCCGCGCGCATCGTCGTCCGTTGGACGATCCGGAGATCGCGGACGCACTGCGCGCGCTTCTGGCCAAGCACCCGGCCGTGTTGCGCGCGCACCTGCTCGCAAGCGAGCAGACCGACGCCCAACTCGTCCTCATCGCCGAGCCGGGCGCTCCCGCGGAAGCGTTCCAGGCGGTGGCGGGGGACCTGGCGGACAGTCAGCTGTTGCGCATCCGCCTGGACCGCGGCCTCGACCTCGCCGTCATCGCCCCGAGCCCCTCGGAGCCGAAGGCTCCGCTGTACGAACGCTGACGGTTCGCTCCCGCAGGTAGTCGCACCAGCAGGGGCGCGGGGAACTGCGCGACAAGCCACCCGGTGAGGCAGGGCCCCGAACGTTCAGGGCCATCCGCATATCAGTGGTTCTCGCGCAGTTCCCCGCGCCCCCGGGTACTGCGACGTCCCCCGTGTCGAAAGGCGTGTCTCAGCTGTACACGGGACCCGTGAACTTCTCGCCCGGACCCGTGCCCGGGGCGTCCGGGACGAGAGAGGCCTCGCGGAAGGCCAGCTGGAGCGACTTCAGGCCGTCGCGCAGCGGCGCAGCATGGAAGTTGCTGATCTCCGGCGCCCCCGCCGTCACCAGCCCGGCCAGTGCGGTGATCAGCTTCCGGGCCTCGTCGAGGTCCTTGTGGCCCTCGCCGCCCTCCGCCAGGCCCAGGTTGACCGCCGCCGCGCTCATCAGGTGGACCGCGACGGTCGTGATGACCTCCACGGCAGGGACGTCCGCGATGTCACGGGTCAGGTCGTCGAATTCGGGAGTCTCGCCGCTCATGGCTCAGGTCTCACTTCGTCTACGCTGGTCGGTGTCTCACCCGCAGTGTGCCGGAATCACCCGCGAGAGCGGGAATTCTGCGGTACCGGCGGACGCTGCTATGCTTGCAGACTGAGACCGGCCAGGTACCGCTCTGCCATTACGGCTTCAGCAGTCCCGGCCCGCAAGTGGAGGCTCCAAGGCTCCCACCCGCATCGACCTCCGGGTCGTCGGGTCAACGGTCCGACGTGGCGTTCCGCGCCGGCATGCCATTGATGGCGTGCCACCAGCGGTGCGCGTTCGTTCGTTGTACCTCGGAGCCCCGCCTGCGCGTCATGCGGGGCTTTTTTCGTGCCCGCGGTGCAGTTTCGACACCGCGGATGCGAATGAAGCTCTGCGTGGCGGTACCAAGCCAGCTGTCGCGACTGCCACCCGGCAGGCGCGGAATGCAACCGAGGAGGATCCATCAGCACCGAGCCCCGCATCAACGACCGGATTCGCGTCCCCGAGGTGCGACTCGTTGGTCCCAGCGGCGAGCAGGTCGGCATCGTTCCGCTTGCCAAGGCCCTCGAGCTCGCGCAGGAATACGACCTCGACCTGGTCGAGGTTGCCGCGACCGCGCGTCCGCCCGTGTGCAAGCTCATGGACTACGGCAAGTTCAAGTACGAGTCCGCCATGAAGGCCCGTGAGGCGCGCAAGAACCAGGCGCACACGGTCATCAAGGAAATGAAGCTCCGGCCGAAGATCGACCCGCACGACTATGACACCAAGAAGGGTCACGTCGTTCGGTTCCTCAAGCAGGGCGACAAGGTCAAGATCACGATCATGTTCCGTGGCCGTGAGCAGTCCCGCCCCGAGCTGGGCTTCCGACTGCTGCAGCGTCTCGCGGAGGACGTCCAGGACCTCGGGTTCGTCGAGTCGAACCCGAAGCAGGACGGCCGCAACATGATCATGGTCCTCGGTCCGCACAAGAAGAAGACCGAAGCCATGGCCGAGGCCCGCGAGGCCCAGGCCGCCCGCAAGGCGGCGTTGGGCGGACGCACCGGTCGCACCGCGACCGACGAGGTCGACGAGGCAGGCGAGGTCGACGAGATCGTCGAGGTCGTCGAGGCGGAGGAGCAGCCGCAGGCTGACGCCGTCGAAGAGGTCTCGACCGAGGCTGGTTCGGAGGCCGCGGCCGGCTGACGCCGGTGCGCCCCGACCGCACCGGCCCCCGGGCACCCGCCCGAGGGCCCCAGTAATCACGAAGCGCTCCCGCTCGTCCCGCCGTGAGGCGGTCGCGGGCGGGAGCGGACCGACGAGGAGAGTACGGCGACATGCCGAAGAACAAGACGCACTCCGGTGCCAGCAAGCGCTTCAAGCTCACCGGCTCCGGCAAGGTGCTGCGCCAGCGCGCCGGTCGCCGCCACCTGCTCGAGCACAAGTCGTCCACCCTGACGCGCCGCCTGGCCGGCACCGTCGAGGTGGCTCCCGCCGACGCGAAGAAGATCAAGAAGCTTCTCGGCAAGTGATCGCTGCCCGATCAGGGCACGCCGATCCTTTCGACCACATCAGTAACCGGACCGTGTGACACGACCGCGGTCCCTTTGAAGGAGTAAAACGTGGCACGCGTCAAGCGGGCAGTCAACGCCCACAAGAAGCGCCGGGTCGTCCTCGAGCTGGCCAGCGGTTACCGCGGCCAGCGCTCGCGCCTGTACCGCAAGGCGAAGGAGCAGGTCACCCACTCGTTCGTCTACAACTACAACGACCGGAAGAAGCGCAAGGGCGACTTCCGTCAGCTGTGGATCCAGCGCATCAACGCCGCTGCCCGCGCGAACGGCATGACCTACAACCGCCTGATCCAGGGCCTGAAGGCTGCCAACATCGAGATCGACCGCAAGATGCTGGCCGAGCTCGCCGTCAACGACATCGCCGCGTTCGAGGCGCTCGTCGAGGCCGCTCGCAAGGCCCTGCCGGCCGACGTCAACGCGCCGAAGGTCGCCGCTGACGCCGCCTGAGTGACAGGCATCGCACGTCTGTAGTGCTGTGGGCCCGCAGGGGGTAATCCCCTGCGGGCCCGTTCTGTGGCTGCGGCGGTGGCGGAGCCTGTTTGAGAACTCTCGCCGGGCCCGCGCCGCCGCGAGTTCTCAAACAGGCCCTCGCCCCCGGCGCGACCGTCTTCTGTGGAGTGATCACCGCGATGTCCCTGCCGTACTCGCAGTCCCAGCCCGAGCTCACCTCGCTGCGCTCGCCCCGGGTCAACGCCGCCCGGCGGCTCTCCCGGCGTGCCCAGCGCGGCAAGGAGCGGCGATTCATCGCCGAGGGGCCGCAGGCCGTGCGCGAGGCGGTCGACTTCGGGACGCTGCCCGACGGCAGCCACTCGGTCGTCGAGATCTACACCACCTTCGAGGCCGCCGAGCGGCACGCCGACCTGATCGGCCGCGCCCGCGACGAGCGGGTGCCGGTGCTGACCGCGACCGACGAGGTCATCGCGGCCGTCTGCCAGACCGTCACGCCCCAGGGGATCGTGGCGGTTTGTCGCTTTGTCGATGCCTCCTTCGCCTCGGTGCTGGCCGCCAAGCCGCGCCTGGTCGCGCTGCTCGCCAACGTCCGCGACCCCGGCAACGCCGGGACCGTCCTGCGCACCGCGGACGCCGCGGGCGCCGACGCGGTCGTGCTGACCGACGCCTCGGTCGACCTCTACAACCCCAAGGCCGTGCGCGCCTCCGTCGGCAGCCTCTACCACCTGCCGGTGGCCGTCGGAGTCCCCGTGGAGGAGGCCGTGGCCGGACTGCGCGAGGCCGGGATCCGGGTCGTCGCGGCGGACGGCGCGGGCGACCGCGACCTCGACGCCGAACTGGACGAGGGCGCCCTCGGCGCGCCCACCGCGTGGCTCTTCGGCAACGAGGCCTGGGGCCTGCCGGAGGAGACCCGGGCGCTGGCAGACGCGGTCGTCCGGGTCCCGATCCACGGGCATGCGGAGAGCCTCAACCTGGCCACGGCCGCCGCCGTCTGCCTCTACGCCTCGGCGCGCGCCCAGCGTGCACCCGGAGGGTGTCGTTCCTGACTGCCGTGGGTAGGGCGGATGTCGCTAGGGTGGCCGTGCTGTCGTAATCGCGGTCGCGGGGCCGCGATCGCGGGGCTCGGCGTACGGGGTCTGGAGGGGAGGCGCGGCCATGGGGAGTCCGATACCGGAACAGCGCGGTGCCTGCGTTCCCAAAGACGACGTTCCCACGGACGACTCCGTCGATCCCGAGGACCTGCCCGACGGTCTGCTGATCGCCGACGAGAACGGCGTCGTCGTGGTCTTCAACCTCGCCGCCGCCAGGATCACCGGTCTGCGTCGTGAAACCGTCCTCGGCCGTCCGCTGGCCGCGGCGCTCCCGCTCGAAGACCTCGAGGGCCGCCGCTGGTGGCAGTTGACCGATCCGTACGGCGGCCTCTCCATCCGCACCAGCCAGCCCGAGCGCAATCTGCTGCTGCCCGGCCCCGGCGGACGCGAGGTCCTGGTCTCCGCGCGCTACCTCCGCGCCGGCGGCCGCACCGGCCCGGTCCGCCGCGTCGTGGTCGCGTTGCGCGGCACGGAGGCGCGACGGCGCACGGAACGCAGCCATGCGGAGCTGATCGCCACCGTCGCCCACGAGTTGCGCTCGCCGCTGACCAGCGTCAAGGGGTTCACGGCCACCCTGCTGCAGAAGTGGGAGCGGTTCACCGAACCGCAGAAGAAGCTGATGCTGGAGACGGTCGACGCCGACGCCAACCGGGTCACCCGGCTGATCGCCGAGCTGCTCGACATCTCCCGGATCGACTCCGGCCGCCTGGAAGTGCGGCGGCAGCCGGTCCGGCTGGACGTGGCGGTGCGGCGTCATGTGGACGGCCTCGTCGCGGCGGGCGTGCCGGAGGAACGTTTCGCGGTGCGGCTCGCGGAGCCGCTGCCGCAGTTGTGGGCCGACTCCGACAAGTTGGACCAGGTGCTGGGGAACCTGCTGGAAAATGCCGTGCGGCACGGTGAGGGCACTGTCACCATCATGGTGGAACCGACGAAGTCCGAGGAAGCCTCGGGCCGCGTGCGCGAAGGGACGGCGGTGACGGTGAGCGACCAGGGACCCGGCATTCCCGAGGAGTCGATCCCGCGCGTCTTCACCCGCTTCTGGCGCGGCAGCAAGCGCGGCGGCACGGGCCTGGGCCTTTACATCGTCAAGGGCATCGTCGAAGCGCACGGCGGAACGATCCGTGTCGACCGCGGGCCCGAGGGCGGGGCGAGTTTCCGATTTATTCTGCCGCCCGGGATTCCCGAGGTTCTGGCGTAAGCCACCACAGGGGCGCGGGGAACTGCGCGACACGCCACCCACGCAGGTCGAGCACCGAACGCGCAGGGCCATCCGCTCATCAGTGGTTTCTCGCGCAGTTCCTCGCGCCCCTGGATAGTGCATCGTCCCTGGCCCGGGAAAAGGGAACGTCGGCAAACCCACTAGACTCGGCCATTGGCCGCTTCGCCGTAAACGGGAAGAGAGAGATGTCCGCACCCAACAAGTCGTACGACCCGGTGGAGGTCGAGGCCTTGAAGCCGGAGGAGATCGAGCGCCTGCGCGACGAGGCGATCGCTGCCTTCGCCGCTGCGACCGATCTCGACGCCCTGCACGAGGCCAAGGTCGCCCACACCGGTGACCGTTCCCCGCTCGCGCTCGCCAACCGTGAGATCGGCGCCCTGCCGCCCGCCGCCAAGGCGGACGCCGGCAAGCGCGTCGGCGCGGCCCGTGGCGCCGTCAACAAGGCCCTCGCCGAGCGTCGTACCGCGCTGGAGGCCGAGCGCGACGCGCGCGTGCTCGTCGAGGAGGCCGTCGACGTCACGCTGCCCTACGACCGTGCCCCGCGCGGTGGTCGGCACCCGCTGACGACCTTCGCCGAGCGGCTGATGGACGTCTTCACGGCCATGGGCTACTCCGTCGCCGAGGGCCCCGAGGTCGAGGCCGAGTGGCTCAACTTCGACGCCCTGAACATGGGCCCGGACCACCCGGCGCGGTCCACCCAGGACACCTTCTTCCTCAAGGACGCCGACTCCGTCGTCCTCCGGACCCACACGTCCGGCGTGCAGATCCGCTCCCTCCTCGCCGCCGCCGAGCCGCCGGTCTACGTGATCTGCCCGGGCCGCGTCTTCCGCAGCGACGAGCTGGACGCGACGCACACCCCCGTCTTCAACCAGGTCGAGCTGCTGGCCGTCGACCAGGGTCTGACCATGTCGGACCTCAAGGGCACCCTGGACCACATGGTCCAGGCGCTGTTCGGCGAGGGCCTCACCACCCGCCTGCGCCCGAACTACTTCCCCTTCACCGAGCCGTCCGCCGAGATGGACATGGTCTGCTTCGTCTGCCGCGGCGAGTCCGTCGGCAACCCGGACCGTCCCTGCCGGACCTGCTCCTCCGAGGGATGGATCGAGCTCGGCGGCTGCGGCATGGTCAACCCGCGGGTGCTGGTCGCCTGCGGCATCGACCCCAACAAGTACAGCGGCTTCGCGTTCGGCTTCGGCATCGAGCGCATGCTCATGTTCCGGCACAACGTCGAGGACATGCGAGACATCGTCGAGGGTGACGTCCGTTTCACCCTTCCCTTCGGGATGGAGATCTGATGCGCGTCCCGCTTTCCTGGCTGCGGGAGTACGTCGACCTCCCTGCCGGTGAGACCGGCCGAGACATCCAGGCCAAGCTGGTCCGGGCCGGCCTGGAGGTCGAGTCCGTCGAGCAGCTCGGCGGCGACCTCAAGGGCCCGCTGGTGGTCGGCAAGGTCCTGGCCATCGAGGAGCTCACGGGCTTCAAGAAGCCGATCCGCTACTGCCAGGTGGACGTCGGCGTCGCCAACGGAACCGGTGAGCCGCAGAACATCGTCTGCGGCGCGCGGAACTTCGCCGTCGGCGACAAGGTCGTCGTCGTGCTCCCGGGCGCGGTGCTGCCCGGTCCGTTCCCGATCGCGGCGCGTCAGACCTACGGCAAGACCTCCGAGGGCATGATCTGCTCGGCCCGCGAGCTGGGCATGGGCGACGACCACGACGGCATCATCGTGCTGCCGCCGGAGTACGAGCCCGGCACCGACGCGATCGAGCTGCTGGAGCTGGTCGACGAGGTGCTGGACATCGCCGTCACCGCGGACCGTGGCTACTGCCTCTCGGTCCGCGGCGTGGCGCGGGAGACCGCCATCGCCTACGACCTGCCACTGCGCGACCCGGCCCTGATCGACGTGCCGCCGGCCAACTCCTACGGCCCGCTGGTCACGGTCGAGGACCAGGCCGCTTGCGACCGCTTCGTCGCGCGCAGCGTCATCGGCCTGGACCCGGCGGCCAAGTCGCCGATCTGGATGCAGCGCCGGGTCCAGAAGGCGGGCATGCGCCCGATCTCGCTGGCCGTCGACATCACCAACTACGTGATGCTGGAGCTGGGTCAGCCGCTGCACGCGTACGACAAGCACCGCGTCGACGGCGGCATCACGGTCCGCCGTGCGACGCCGGGCGAGAAGCTGCGCACGCTGGACGGCGTGGAGCGCACCCTCGACCCCGAGGACCTGCTGATCACGGACAACAGCGGCCCGATCGGCATCGCCGGTGTCATGGGCGGCGCGGGCACCGAGATCGCCGACCCGGTCGTGGACCCGGAGACGGGCCTGGCCACCGGCACCACCGAGGTCGTCATCGAGGCCGCGCACTTCGCGCCGGTCTCCATCGCCCGCAGCGCCCGTCGCCACAAGCTGCCCTCCGAGGCCGCCAAGCGGTTCGAGCGCGGCGTCGACCCGGAGGCCACCAAGGCTGCCGCGCAGCGAGCCGTGGACCTGCTGGTCCTGGTCGCGGGCGGCACCGCCGAGGCGGGCGTCACCGACGTCGTCGCCCCGCACCCGGTCCACGCGATCACCATCGCCGCCGACCACCCGGACCGCGTCGCGGGCCAGGAGTACGGGCGCGAGACCGTCGTCCGCCGCCTCCAGGAGGTCGGCTGCACGGTCGTCGGCTCGGACGTGCTGACGGTCACCCCGCCGAGCTGGCGTCCGGACCTCACCGACCCGAACGACCTGGCGGAGGAGGTCATCCGCCTGGAGGGCTACGAGAACCTGCCCTCCACGCTGCCGAACGTCCCGGCGGGCACCGGCCTGACGGAGATTCAGCGGCTGCGCCGCCGGATCGGCCTGGCGCTGGCCGCGGCCGGTCACGTCGAGGTGCAGAACTACCCGTTCATCGGCGAGGCGGTCCTCGACCACCTCGGCATCGAGGCGGGCGACCCGCGCCGCGAGACGGTGAAGATCGCCAACCCGATCTCCCACGAGGAGCCCTCGCTCCGTACGACGATCCTGCCCGGCCTGCTGGGTGCGCTGCACCGCAACGTCGGCCGTGGCACGACGGACGTGGCGCTGTTCGAGCTCGGTCGGATCTTCCGCGTCGACGGCACCGCCGACACGCTCTACAGCGCGCCGCGTCTGCCGATCGACCGCCGTCCCACCGAGGACGAGATCGCGCAGCTGGACGCCGCCCTGCCGCGTCAGCCGTACCGGGTCGGTGTGGTGCTCGCGGGCAGCCGCGACCCGCAGGGCTGGTGGGGCAAGGCCGAGGCGTGGACCTGGGTCGACGCGGTCGAGGCCGCGCGCACCGTCGCGGACGCGGCCGGCGTCCCGCTGACGGTCCGTCAGGACCAGCACGCCCCCTGGCATCCGGGCCGCTGCGCCGCCCTTTATGCCGGCGATCGGCTGGTCGGCCACGCGGGCGAGCTGCACCCGCGCGTCATCAAGGCGCTGAACCTGACGGAGCGCACCTGCGCGATGGAGCTGGACCTCGACGCGCTCGTCGAGGACGGCGCGGTCAAGCCGGAGGGTCCGAAGATCTCCACCTTCCCGGTGGCGACCCAGGACGTGGCCCTGATCGTGGACGACGCGGTCCCGGCCGGCGACGTCGAGGCGGCGCTGCGCGCCGGGGCGGGCGACCTGCTGGAGAGCCTGCGGCTCTTCGACGTCTACCGGGGCGAGAGCGTCGGCGAGGGCCGGAAGTCCCTGGCGTACGCGCTGCGCTTCCGCGCGTCGGACCGCACCCTCACCGCGGACGAGGCGAGCGCGGCCCGCGAGTCGGCGGTCGCCGAGGCGAGCGCGCGCGTCGGAGCGACGCTCCGCGGCTGACCTGCCGGGCTCAGCGGAAAGGCCCGCCCCTCCACCCGTTTCGCGGGGGAGGGGCGGGCCGTTTTCAGTCGACCAGGCCGGCGGTCTGCCAGGCGGTGATCCGCCTGACGACGAGGACGAGGAACACGCCGGCCCCCAGGATGAGCAGCATGAGTACCGTGTCGACGTTCGCGTTGACCAGGGCGTCGTGTTCGGAGGCCTCCTGCTGGGCGAGCCGCCACTGGGTCGGCTTGAGGAAGCCGTCGAGCAGGAAGCACGCCCACCACCACTGAACCAGGGTCAGCGAGGGCGCGGGCCGCTTAGGAGCGCTGGCCCGCCAGATGTCGCGGAGGACCTGGTACGGGTACCAGAGGTTGGCCACCGGCGTGATCCAGGCGCCGATGACCCAGGGCCGGGAGCGGTGCTGTGACTCGACGCCGCGTAGCAGCTCGGCGTTGATCCGCGCGCGCCACAGCCAGACCAGGAAGACCACGCCGGTCACGAACCAGACCAGCAGGGTCCACTCCGAACTCAGCTGGGTGAGCAGGTCGTTGCTCGCGGACTCGAGGTCCGCGGCGCTCGCGGTTCCCGCGAGGTAGTCGTGGATCAGGAAGTAGTCGCGCCAGTTCCCGGCCAGGACCACGATTTCGCGCACGATCGTCAGCGCGATCAGAAACGTCACCAGCTGCGCGGAGCCGGTCACCGACCGGGGCCTTTGTGAGCCGGTTGCATTCGTGGTGTTCGCGGGCTGTGCTGTGCCAGACCGTGGGCTGTCCATCCGTCCCCCTGAAAGCCGCCGAGCAGGACTTCGGATGGTAGAGGCACTGTCATGACACGAACAGCCACTAGTGGCTCTTTGCACGATCGTGGCTAGGACAGTCCGAAGAGCTGCAGTACCCGGACCGCGAGCCAGACCAGCAGGCCCAGCCCGGTGACCAGCTCGATGCCCTTCCACAGCACGGCCTGTGCGGCGTAGTCGCCCCGGGCGACCATGCCTCGTCGGCGGATCCCGTTCGACGCGAGGGCGGCCTTCACGGCGCGGGCCACGAGGTGGACCGGGGTGAACGTGGTCATCGTCGCCAGGAAGGCGGACTTCGAACGGGAGGGGAGGCGGGCCAGCCAGCTGCGCCGGGGCGACTCCCATGGCGGGCGGTGCACCGGGTGCACCTGGGGATTCCATTCGGCGTCGAAGGAGACGACTGCGGAGATCCAGGATTGCCCCGCGGTCACCTCGTCGAGTCGGGTCGGTGTCGGCAGCAGCACGTCCAGCCGGGGGGCCAGGTCCTCCCGGTCCTTCGGCACCAGCAGGATCAGCTTCCGTGGGGGCTGGGTGGAGCGTGCCTGCTCGACCTCCCACCACAGGCCGTCGCCCAAACCCAGGTGCAGCACGATGAGTTGGGACAGGTCCATGAGCTGTCTGACCGCGGGCTTCCAGTCGTCGGTCGGCAGGTAGAACCGGGCCGCGCCGAGTCGCGGCAGCGATTCCTCGGGGTCGCCCACCGCGATCACCGGGCCGAAGGCGCTCAGGGACGCCGCGAGCTGCTCCTCACGGGAGTGGATGTTGACGGCCACCACGTCGTCGACCTCGGCCATGTCCTCGTCGGCGGGCTTGAAGCTGCGCAGGTAGAGCACGGGACGTCGACCGTCGGAGAGCAGCGCCCGTGCCGCGTCCCTCGCTGCGCGCGGGCGGGTGTAGCGCAGCAGGAAGAATCCGGCGGCCAGCGAGCCCAGCCCGAGCGGGAGGAGGAGCATCTGCACCACCACGGGCATAGGGGAGGCGCCCTGGTGGGTGAACGCGCTGTAGGCGTAGAAGCCCGCCGCGAAGAGACCGCTGCCGAAGCCGTTCGCCGTCAGGAAGAGCGGCCGCCGCCACCAGGGATGGTTCGGCGCGAACCGGCTGACGATCCTGGCCATCTCCGCCGCGCCCGCCCGGCGGCGACGCCGCAGCCACAGCGCGGGCGCAAGCAGGGCCTCGGCCGCCACCAGCCACCACAGTGCGTCCAGGGCCGAGGAGGTGAACTGTCGGCTGAGCGAGGCCTGATCGTGGGCGACCTGCGCCGACAGTGAGGCGACCCGCTGGCGGGCCGGTGCGACCCTGCCGGCCTCGGCCTCCTCGGCGGCAGCGGCGACCGTGGGTCGGCTCTCGCCCGCTGGGGGAGCGTTCTTCGCGAACCAGGCGCTGCCCGCCGTGATCCCGGCGCGCGCCGAGGCGTCCCCGTCGGCGTAGTGGTCCAGCGCCGCGACGAACGCCGCCGCCTGGTCCGGGGCCTCGCGGAAGCGGTCGCGGGCCTGGAGGTCCAGACCCGCGTTGATCGCCAGCTGCAGTGCCACGTACAGCGTCACCACCGCGACGACCGTCGTCCAGCGGGCCAATGCCCGTAAGCCTGAGCCCAACGCAGCCCCCGGTTTCTGACATGGCCTCAGCCAAGGCAACACCACGAGCGCGGCCGGAGGCAATCGTCAGCACGGAACAGGTTGATTGCTGGACTGATCCTTGAGTGCTCAAGTATCTGCTAGCGTGGGTGTATGTCCACCCGCTCCGCCACCGACTCGCTCGACACCGCACTGCGCTTCACCCGCGCGCACACCGCCATGGCCAAGCGGTTGGACGCGGTCCTCTCCAACCGGCACGGCATCAGCTACTCCGACTTCCAGATCCTGCTGCACCTGGGCGCTGCGCCCAACACCCGGATGCGGCGCGTGGACCTCGCGGAGGCGCTGGGACTGACCGCGTCCGGGGTGACCAGGGGCCTCGGGCCGCTGGAGCGGATCGGGCTGGTGGACCGCGAGAAGGACCCCCGCGACGCCCGCGTCGCATACGCCGCGCTGACCGAGACCGGGCGGGCGCTGCTCGTCGAGATGACGGTGAGCGCGCAGGAGGTCGCCTCCGACTGGTTCACCCCGAGCTGCTCGACCGCCGAGGTGGCCACGCTCTCCGCGCTGCTCGGCGCACTAGCCGGGAGCGGACGGTGACCGGGCCCGCCGGGCGCGCTGCGCTCGCCGAGGTCACGGCGCTCGGGTACGTCGCGCCGCTGCGCGCGGGCGGCTCCCTGCCCGCGATCGTCGAGACCGACGACCTGGGCACCTATGTGGTGAAGTTTCACGCCGCGGCCCAGGGACGCAAGGCGCTGGTCGCCGAGGTGATCGTGGGGGAGCTGGGCCGCAGGCTGGGGCTGCGGGTGCCGGAGCTGGTGCTGGTGCGGTTCGACCCGGCGGTCTCCGCCGCCGAGCCGGACCAGGAGGTGCAGGACCTGCACCGGGCCAGCGAGGGGCTGAACCTGGGGCTCGACTACCTGCCCGGTGCGACGGACTTCCGGCCCGGACAGGAAGGGGTCGACATCTCCGCCGAGGAGGCGGGTCGCGTGGTCTGGTTCGACGCGCTCGTCGGGAACGTCGACCGGACCGTCCGCAACCCCAATCTGATGGTCTGGCACCGCCGCCTCTGGCTGATCGACCACGGTGCGGCGCTGATCTTCCACCACCGCTGGGAGACCGCCGAGGACGCCGTGGCCAAGGCCTACGACCTGTCCGCGCACGCGCTCGGCGGCTACCGCCCCGACGTCCTCGCCGCCGACACCGCGCTCGCGCCGCTGGTGACGGAGGCGCTGCTGCGGGAGGTGCTGGCCGAGGTCCCGGATCCGTGGCTGGAGCCCGAATCCGGGTCCCAGGCCGGTCTCGCGACGCCGGATGGGCTGCGCGAGGCCTACGTCGCCCAACTCGCCGCGCGCGTGGCCCGCTCCGACGAGTGGATCCCGCGCTGCTTCGCCACCCCGCAGGAGCTCGCCGACCGCGAGGCGGCCAAGCGCCGCGAGACCCTGGCCGGGCGTCCCGCCTGGCTCCAGCACGTGCGCTGACCTGCCCAGTTGGCCGCGTCCTGCCGACCTCTGGTCACACGGCCCCGCAGGCATCACTCTTGATGGTGGATCACTCGGCTTCTGTGTGACCGACTGGGATGAGAGGTGCCACGCGCATGAAGGCGATACGACTGATCATTGCCGCCGCGGCTGCGGCCTTCGCCGGGCTGCTGATCGCGGACAACCGGGGCGGTGGGCCCACGTACCACGTCACCGTGCTCAACCACGCGTTCGGCACGGTCAGCACGCTGGACGCGTTCATCGCCGGGCTCGCGCTCGCGCTGCTCTTCGGGCTGGCGATGGGGCTCGGCTTCGGCGGCCGTTCCCGACGCTGAGGGGGGTCAGTGAACAGCCGTCTGATGACAGGTCAGGAAGTCGCCGAGCTGGAGCGGCTCCGGCTGGAGTCGACCGTGTGGGAGCCCGCCGGACGACGTCTGCTGGAGCTGGCGGGGGACGGGCGCGGCACGCGCGCCCTCGACGTGGGCTGCGGCAGCCTCGGCTGGCTACGGCTGCTCAGCGACTGGACCGGCGAGTCCGGCGCGGTGCTCGGGGCCGACGCCGACCGGAGGAAGCTGGAGCACGCGGCGGGCCTGGTCGAGGAGGAGAGCCTGGTCAACGTCCGCCTGATCGTGGACGACCCGTTCGCCTCGGAGCTGGAGCAGCACGGCTTCGACCTCGTCCACGCGCGGCTGACGCTCGCCTCCCTCGGCCGCGCCGAGGAGCAACTCCGCAGCCATCTGGCGCTGGTGGCGCCGGGCGGTGCGCTGGTCCTGGAGGAGCCCGACACCTGCTCCTGGCGGTTCAACGCCCCGGCCCCGGCGGCGGAACGGCTGGTCGGCCTGATCACCGAGGCCGTCGCCGCAGCGGGCGGCGACATGGACGCGGGGCGTCGACTCCCGGCCCTGTTCCGGGCGCAGGGCCTCACCCCGCGGATACGCACCGAGGTCCTGGCGCTCGAACCGGGCCATCCGTACCTGCGGTCACCGCTCCACCTCGCGGAGTCGCTGCGGCCCGGGCTGCTCGCCTCGGTCGAGGAGGGGACGCTCGACGCGCTCGTCGCCGCCGCGACCGAGGAGCTGGGCGATCCGGGGCGTTGGGGCATGTCGTTCACCATGGTCCAGTGCTGGGCCCGTGTCGGCGGCTGATGCCCTGGGGCCCGGGAGCGCGTCCGGCTCCCGGGCCCCTTCGACGGCCGCGTGAAACGTGACGCCGACAGGATTCGAACCTGCACCGTGCGGTCCCTCAGACCGCTGCCTCTACCGTTGGGCCACAGCGCCTTGCGTAGCGTCGGTGCGATTCGAACGCACACTGTTCCGGTCCTGAACCGGATCCCTCTGCCGTTGGGGTACGACGCCATGACATCCGCAAGCGCCGCCCGGTGTCGGGCTGCTGCTGCGGTGCCGAGATCGACTCTACGGACGGGGGATTGGCTCAGCGAACGGTTTTCCGGCGGCCGGTCGTGCGTGCCGGCGCTACGCCTGGCGGGACTGAGGCCGCGCAGCGGCGCTCAGTGCTCAGTGCGGGATCTGGTCGATCAGCTCGCGTGCGCCCTGGCGGAGCAGGGCGAGGGCGGTGGCCATGCCCAGCTCGTCCGGGGTGAGCGCGCCCGCCCACTCGTGGGCGTTGACGACCTTCTTGCCGTCCGGGGTGAAGACCTTGGCGCGCAGCGAGAGGCTGCCGTCGGCGGCGCAGGCGGCGTAGCCCGCGATGGGGGAGTTGCAGTGGCCCTGGAGGGCGTGCAGCATCATCCGCTCCGCGTGGGCCTCGCGCCAGGTCGGGACGTGGTTCAGCGGCGCGATGGCGTCGATGGTGTCGGTGTCGTCGTCGCGGCACTGCAGGGCGAGGATGCCCGCGCCGATCGGCGGGCACATGGCGTCCACGTCGAGGATGTGGCTGATGCGCTCCTCCAGGCCGATCCGGTGCAGACCGGAGACGGCGAGGATCAGCGCGTCGAACTCGCCCGCGTCCAGCTTGGCCAGACGGGAGTTGGCGTTGCCGCGGATCGGCACGCAGTCCAGCCACGGGTGGGAGTCGGCGAGTTGGGCGATCCGGCGGACCGAGCTGGTGCCGACCCTGGCGCCGTGCGGCAGTTCGTCGAGGGTGAGGCCCCGGGGGTGGACGACGGCGTCGCGGATGTCGTCGCGTTCCAGGTAGGCGGCCACGGTGGTGCCCTCGGGCAGCGGCCGGTCGCCGGGCATGTCCTTGAGGCAGTGGACGGCCAGGTCCGCCTCGCCGGAGAGCAGTGCTGCGTCGACCTCCTTGGTGAACGCGCCCTTGCCGCCGAGCTGGGACAGCGCGCCCTGCCAGCGGTCGCCGCTGGTGGTGACGGGAACGACCTGCGTCTCCAGGCCCGGATGCTGCCGGTGGAGCAGCGCGCGGACCCGCTCGACCTGGGCGAGGGCCATGGGGGAGGAGCGGGTCACGATCCGGATCGTCGAAGCCATGGCAGCGACGATACTCCGTCAGTTTCCGTCGTCCGCACGCCCTCCCCGGCCGGCCGAGGCCGAGGAGGCGGGGAGGGCAGCTGAGTACACGCTCAGTACTGGTAGAAGCCGCGGCCGGACTTGCGGCCCAGCAGGCCCGCGTCGACCATGCGCTGGAGCAGCGGCGGGGCCGCGTACAGGGGCTCCTTGAATTCGTCGTACATCGACTCGGCGATGGAGACGATGGTGTCCAGGCCGATCAGGTCGCACAGGCGGAGCGGGCCCATCGGGTGGGCGCAGCCGGCCTCCATGCCCTTGTCGATGTCCTCGGCGGTGGCGATGCCGGACTCGAACATGCGGACGGCGGACAGCAGGTAGGGCACCAGCAGCGCGTTGACCACGAAGCCCGCGCGGTCGCGGGCGCGGATCGGGTCCTTGGTGAGGATGTCGCGGGTGAAGGCCTCGGCGCGGGCCACGGTCTCGGCCGAGGTGGTCAGCGTCGGGATGATCTCGACCAGCTTCTGCACCGGCGCGGGGTTGAAGAAGTGCACGCCCAGGACCTGCTCGGGGCGGCTGGTCGAGGCGGCCAGCTTGACGATCGGGATCGACGAGGTGTTCGAGGCGAGGATCGCATCGCGGCGCTCGACGACCCGGTCCAGGGTCTCGAAGATGGCGATCTTGATGTCCTCGCGCTCCGCGACGGCCTCGATCGTGAGGTCGCGGTCGGCGAACTCGGCGAGGTCGGTGGTGAAGGAGATCCGCGCCAGCGCGGTGTCGCGGTCCTCCTGCGTGAGCTTGCCGCGCTTGACGGCGGTGTCGAAGGAGGTGGTGATCCGGGTGCGGCCCAGCTCCAGCGCCTCACCGTTGGCCTCGGAGACCTTGACGTCCAGGCCGGAGCGGGCGAACACCTCCGCGATCCCGGACCCCATCAGGCCGCAGCCCACCACTCCTACACGCGCGATGTCGCTCACTCGTGGCTTCCTCAGTTAGTCGGTTCGTCGGTGCAATCCACGCAACGGCCCGACGTTACCTCCTGTCCCCTCCGCGTGTCCGCCGCCGGTATCGCCGGGACCGCCTCAGGATGGGCTGATCGAACAAGCCGATTTCAGGATGGACGGGAGGGAGTCGCCATGGGGCTCCGCAGCCTTCAGGGCCAGTCGGCGCTGGTGACCGGTGCGGGACGCGGCATCGGACGGGAGATCGCGATCGGGCTCGCCGAGGAGGGCATGAACCTCGGCCTGCTCGGACGCCATCGGGACACCCTGACCCAGACGCTGCGGCTCTGCGCACGCCACGGCGTGAAATGCATCGCACTCGCCGCCGACGTCTCCCACCCCGGGCAGGTCAAGTCCGCGATCACCAGCATGCAGCGCGACCTGGGCCGGATCGACCTGCTGGTCAACAACGCGGGCCAGGTCGACCGCGCCGAGGTGCCGCTCTGGGAGGCGGACCAGACCCAGTGGTGGCAGGTGATGGAGACCAACCTGCGCGGACCGTTCAACCTGCTCCGCTCGGTCCTGCCGGGGATGGTCGCACGCGGCGCGGGCCGGGTGGTCAACCTCAACTCCGGTTTCGCGCTGCGCCCGGACGGCCGTTACACGGCGTACGCCACCTCCAAGGCGGCCCTGCTGCGGCTCAGCGACAACATCGCGGAGTCGCTGCGCCCGCACGGCGTGACGGTGCTGGACATCTCGCCCGGCGCGGTGGCCACCGAGATGACGGCGAGCATGCCGATGTTCGACGGCATGGTGCACTGGGGCAGCATCCCGTACCTGGTCAGCACGGTCGTCGACGCCGCCCGCGGCCGCTTCGACCCACTCCACGGACGCTTCCTCCACCTCGGCCAGGACAACCTGGAGGCCCTCCTCCGCGACGCGGCGACCATCCGCGACCACGACGCCCGCACCCTGCGCCTGCGCACCTACGGCGACGGGGACCCGCTCGCGGCTTACGCCTGAGCACTGTCGGTGACTGTCGATAGACTCGGGGGTATGGAGACGCAGGCTGAGATCTACCGGCATCTTCGCGAGCACCGGGACACCCTGACGCCCGCGCCCCACTTCGCCTGGCCCGAGATCAGCCGCGGCCAGATCCTCATGATGATGAGCCCGTCGCCGCGTCATGACCTGAATGCTCTCCGTATCCAGCAACAGCTCATGAGGCAGTTGGGCGATGGGCTGGTTGCGGCAACACTCGGCGACATCGAGGACGAGAACCTGGGTGTGCTGCGCCGGCCGGACGTCATCGTGGTCCCAGAGGCTGCCTTCGACACCTCCGACTCTGCTCTCGACCCGGCGGAGATACTGCTCGCGGTCGAGATCGTGTCCCCGAACAACCCGGACAACGACTACAAGGGCAAGTTGCGTGACTACCCCGCGATGGGCATCCCGCATTACGTGATCATCGACCCGCGTGACGGCACGGCACACCATTACTGGAAGCCGGTGGTCAAGAACGGGCGGGCCGTCTACGACGCCCACGTCCCCTATGTGTTCGGCGACGTCATCACCGTCGAGGAGTGGACGATCGACACCGGCAAGCTGCGCCGCTACTCCCCGGACGACGAGCAGTAGGGCCTGCCCTTCGGGCGGCACTTGGCCGCCTCGATGTATATCCATGCCCTTCATTGCATGAATGTGCCATCCTCCGTATAGTTATCCCGACGGAAGCTGTTCGGGTTCGAGGAGGCACGCAGATGGCATCCCAGGCGAGATTCCGCGCGGCAGTCGCCGGCGCGAGCGGGTACGCCGGGGGTGAGGTGCTGCGGCTGTTGCTCGCTCATCCCGCGATCGAGATCGGCGCGCTGACCGGCGGGTCCAACGCCGGGGCGACGCTGGGCGAACTGCAGCCGCATCTGTGGCCGTTGGCCGACCGGGTGCTGGAGCCGACCACGCCGGAGACGCTCGCCGGGCACGACGTCGTCTTCCTCGGGCTGCCGCACGGCCAGTCCGCCGCCGTGGCCGAGCAGCTCGGTCCCGATGTGCTGGTCGTCGACTGCGGCGCGGACTTCCGCCTGCACAGCGCCGAGGACTGGGAGAACTTCTACGGTTCCCCGCACGCCGGCACCTGGCCCTACGGCCTGCCGGAGCTGCCCGGCGGGCGCAAGGCGCTGGAGGGCACCAAGCGGATCGCCGTCCCCGGCTGCTACCCCACCTCCGTCTCGCTCGCGCTCTTCCCCGCGTACGCCGCCGGGATCGCCGAGCCCGAGGCCGTGGTCGTCGCCGCGTCCGGCACGTCCGGCGCGGGCAAGGCGCCCAAGCCGCACCTGCTCGGCAGCGAGGTGATGGGGTCGATGAGCCCCTACGGCGTCGGCGGCGTCCACCGGCACACGCCGGAGATGACGCAGAACCTCTCCGCCGTCGCGGGAGAGCGCATCGCGGTCTCCTTCACCCCGACCCTCGCGCCGATGTCCCGTGGCATCCTCGCCACCTGCAGCGCCAAGGCCAAGCCCGGTGTCACCGCCGCGCAGGTCCGCGCCGCCTATGCCGAGGCGTTCGACGGGGAGCCCTTCGTCCACCTGCTCCCGGAGGGGCAGTGGCCCGCCACCGCCTCCGTCCACGGGTCCAACAACGCGCTGGTCCAGGTCGCGCTCGACGAGAGCGTCGGCCGGATCATCGCGATCGCCGCCATCGACAACCTGGTCAAGGGCACCGCTGGCGGCGCCGTCCAGAGCATGAACCTCGCCCTCGGCCTGCCCGAGGAGCTCGGCCTTCCGCAGACAGGAGTCGCACCGTGAGCCAGAACCCCGTGACCCACGAAGGCATCGGCGTCACGGCGGCCCGCGGTTTCCGCGCGGCGGGCGTCACCGCCGGGATCAAGGCCTCCGGAACGCCGGACCTCGCGCTCGTCGTCAACGACGGCCCGTCGCTCGCCGCCGCAGGCGTCTTCACCTCCAACCGGGTCAAGGCCGCTCCGGTGTACTGGTCGGAGCAGGTCGTCAAGGGCGGCGCGATCAGCGCCGTCATCCTCAACTCCGGTGGCGCCAACGCCTGTACCGGCCCGCTGGGGTTCCAGGACACCCACGCCACCGCCGAGAGGGTCGCCGAGGTGCTGGGCCTGAACGCGGGTGAGGTCGCCGTCGCGTCGACCGGTCTGATCGGCGTCCGGCTGCCGATGGACAAGCTGCTTCCGGGCGTGGAGACGGCCGCTGCCGCGCTCAGCGACGGCGGCGGCGAGCAGGCCGCGATCGCGATCAAGACCACCGACACCGTCCACAAGACCGCCGTCGCCCACGGCACCGGCTGGACCGTCGGCGGCATGGCCAAGGGCGCGGGCATGCTCGCCCCGGGCCTGGCCACCATGCTCGTCGTGATCACCACCGACGCGCTGGTCGAGGCCCCGGAGCTGGACGCGGTGCTGCGCGGCGCGACGGCGAAGACCTTCGACCGGGTCGACTCCGACGGCTGCATGTCCACCAACGACACCGTGCTGCTGCTCGCCTCCGGCGCCAGCGGCATCGTCCCCGACGCCGACGAGTTCGCCGCCGCCGTCCGCGAGGTCAGCGCCGACCTGGCCCGCCAGCTGATCGGCGACGCCGAGGGCGCCAGCAAGGACATCCGGATCGACATCGTGAACGCCGCCACCGAGGCCGACGCCGTCGAGGTGGCACGCTCCATCGCCCGCAACAACCTGCTCAAGTGCGCGATCCACGGTGAGGACCCGAACTGGGGCCGGGTGCTCTCCGCGATCGGCACCACCTCGGCCGCCTTCGAGCCGGACCAACTGGACGTCGCCATCAACGGCGTCTGGGTCTGCCGCGACGGCGGCGTGGGCGAGGACCGCGAGCTGGTGAGCATGAAGGACCGCGAGGTGGTCATCACCGCCGACCTCAAGGCCGGGGACCAGGCCGCGACCGTCTGGACCAACGACCTGACCGCCGAGTACGTCCACGAGAACAGCGCCTACTCCAGCTGACCCTGACCCCAGCTGACCCTGCCTACCGGAGGACCGGGACCCGTCGTGCAGATCGCACCCAAGGGCGAACAGGCCCGCAACAACACCGCGCTGCCCAAGGCGATGACGCTCGTGGAAGCGTTGCCGTGGTTGGAGCGCTTCCACGGCAAGACCGTCGTGATCAAGTTCGGCGGCAACGCCATGGTCGACGACTCGCTCAAGGCGGCCTTCGCCCAGGACGTCGTCTTCCTCCGCTACGCCGGGCTGCGCCCGGTCGTCGTGCACGGCGGCGGACCGCAGATCAGCGCCCAACTCGCCAAGCTGGGGCTGGAGTCCACCTTTACCGCCGGGCTGCGGGTGACCACGCCGGAGACCATGGACGTGGTCCGGATGGTCCTGGCCGGACAGGTCCAGCGCGAGCTGGTCGGGCTGCTCAACACGCACGGCCCCTTCGCCGTCGGCATGACCGGCGAAGACGCCCACACCATGACCGCGGTCAAGCGCTTCGCCGACGTGGACGGCGAGCAGGTCGACATCGGCCTGGTCGGCGACATCGCCCATGTCGAGATCGGCGCGGTCAGGGCGCTGCTGGACGACGGCCGGATCCCGGTCATCTCCTCGGTGGCGCGCGGCGCGGACGGCCACGTCTACAACGTCAACGCGGACACCGCCGCCAGCGCCATGGCGGTCGCGCTCAAGGCGGAGATGCTGGTCGTGCTGACCGACGTCGAAGGCCTCTACGCCGACTGGCCCGCCTCCGACGACGTGATCAGCCTGCTCGGCGCGAGCGAGCTGGAGAAGCTGCTGCCGACGCTGGCCAGCGGCATGCTGCCGAAGATGGAGGGCTGCCTGCGCGCCGTCCGCGAGGGCGTCGGCACCGCGCGCGTGCTGGACGGCCGGGTCCAGCACAGCCTGTTGCTGGAGATCTTCACCGACGAGGGCATCGGCACCATGGTCGTTCCGGACACGCCGGATGCCATCGACACCGACGAGACCGTCATCAATGGGGGACTGGCATGACCGGCACGGGCAACGAGGAACTGACCGCCCGTTGGCAGCACGCGCTGATGGACAACTTCGGCACCCCGCGGGTCCCGCTGGTCCGCGGTGAGGGCGTGCACGTCTGGGATGCCGACGGCAAGCGCTACACCGACTTCCTCGGCGGTATCGCGGTCAACTCCCTGGGCCACGCGCATCCGGCGATCGTCGCGGCGGTCACCCAGCAGATCGGCACGCTGGGCCATGTCTCGAACCTCTTCGTCGCCGAGCCGCCGGTCCGGCTGGCCGAGCGGCTGGTCGCCTTCAGCGGCCGCGAGGACGCCCGGGTCTACTTCTCCAACTCCGGCGCCGAGGCCAACGAGGCCGCGTTCAAGCTGAGCCGGCTCACCGGCCGGACCCACCTGGTCTCCGCGACCGGCGCCTTCCACGGCCGGACCATGGGCGCGCTCTCGCTGACCGCGCAGCCGAAGAAGCAGGACGGCTTCCACCCGCTGCCGGGGGACGTCACCAACGTCCCCTTCGGGGACGTGGACGCGCTGCGGGCGGCGGTGACGGAGGAGACCGCGGCGGTGTTCCTGGAGCCGATCCAGGGCGAGAACGGCGTGGTCGTCCCGCCCGCCGACTACCTGCTCGCCGCCCGCGAGATCACCCGGGCCACCGGCACGCTGCTGATCCTGGACGAGATCCAGACCGGCATCGGCCGCTGCGGCCACTGGTTCGCCTACCAGGCCTTCGAGGGCGTCGACCCCGACGTGGTCACCCTCGCCAAGGGCCTCGGCGGCGGGCTGCCGATCGGTGCGACCCTGGCCTTCGGCGAGGCGGCGCAGCTCTTCCAGCCGGGCCACCACGGCAGCACCTTCTCCGGCAACCCGGTCGTCTGCGCGGCGGCCAACGCGGTGCTGGACACCATCGAGTACGACGGTCTGCTCGACCAGGTCGCCAAGGTGGGGGACCGGCTCCGCTCCGGCGTCGAGGCGCTGGGCGACCCGATGGTCGACCACGTCCGTGGCGCGGGACTGCTGCTCGGCGTGGTGCTGACCCGTCCGGTGGCGGGTGAGGTGCAGGCGGCGCTGCAGCGGGCGGGCTTCCTGGTCAACGCCGCCACAACGGACACGATCCGGCTCGCGCCGCCGCTGATTCTCACCGAGCGTGACGTCGACGCGTTCCTGGCCGTGCTTCCGGGTGTGCTCCGCTCCGTCAAGTAAGGAACAATTGCTCCATGACCGAACCCCATCGCGACGCCCCTGCGGTGCACCTACCGCAGACGCGCACGGCGCGGCACCGACGGATCGTGGAGCTGCTGACCCGTCAGCCCGTCCGCTCGCAGAGCCAGCTGGCCAAGCTGCTCGCCGACGACGGGCTGATGGTCACTCAGGCGACGCTCTCGCGCGATCTGGACGAACTGGGTGCGGTCAAGATCCGTAGCTCGGACGGCGCGCTGATCTACGCCGTCCCGGCGGAGGGCGGCGACCGCACCCCGCTCGCCCCGATGGGCGAGTCCGCGTCGGAGAGCCGGATGGCACGGCTGGCCGCGGAGCTGCTCGTCTCGGCGACGTCCTCGGGCAACCTCGTGGTGCTGCGGACGCCGCCGGGGGCGGCGCAGTTCTTCGCCTCCTCGATCGACCAGTCCGGCGTCGAGGAGATCATCGGCACCATCGCGGGGGACGACACCGTCCTGGTCATCAGCCGCGACCCGCAGGGCGGCGCGGACCTGGCCGAGTACCTGCTGCGCCTCGCCCAGTCCTGACGCGTCGGTCAGCGCGCGGCCGACCGCAGCACCGCCGGAATCGGGCGGGACGGCTGGAGGGTCAGGCCCGTGTGCGGCTTCACCTCGCCCGGCTCGGTCTCGACGCGGAACCGCTGCGCCAGCACCGCCAGCACGAGAACCGCCTCCACCAGCGCGAACCGCGCGCCGAGGCAGGTGCGTTGGCCGCCGCCGAAGGGGAACCAGGCGTGGTCGGGGATGACGTCGGCGGCGTCGGGGTCCCAGCGTTCGGGCCGGAACGCGTCCGGCTGCGGGAAGTACCGACGGTCGCGGTGGACCGACCACTGGCTCGCCCAGACCGTCGTCCCCTCCGGGACGGGACGGCCGCCCAGCGTCGCTCCGGCGCGTGACACCGCAGTGATCAGCCAGATCGGCGGGTAGAGGCGCAGCGACTCCTTGACGATCGCCTGGGTGAACGGCAACCGGGCGTAGTCGTCGAAGTCCGGCAGCCGCCCGTCCAGCACCTCGGCCAGCTCCGCGTCCAGGCGTTCCCTGGCCTCCGGGGAGCCGGAGAGCAGATGCCAGGCCCAGGTCAGGGTGGTCGACGTGGTCTCGTGGCCGCCGATGTAGAGGGTGACGGCCTCGTCCCGCAGCTCCTGCTGCGACAGCGGCGCGCCGTGCTCGTCCCGGGCGGTGAGCAGACGGCTGAGCAGGTCGTCGCGTTCCTGGCCCGCCGCAGAGGCGGCCTGGTGCTCGGCGATGATGCGGTGGATCTCCTCGTCGAGCCGGCCCACTGCCGCGCGCAGGCGCCGCCGGCCCGGGGTCGGGATCCACGACGGCAGGAAGACGGTGACGCCGCGCAACTCCGCACCGATCGCCTGCTGGGCCACCGCCATCGCACCGGCGACGACCTCCTCGCGTCCGGCGGTCTCCACGCCGAACAACGTCCGCACCGCGATCCGCTGCGTCAGCCGGGTCATCTCCTGCTGCACGTCCACGGCCTGACCGTCCGTCCAGGCCGACGCCGTCGCGTCCGCGCACTCGACCATGGTCGCCGCGTAGCTGCGCACCTGGCGGGGCCGGACGGAGGGCTGGACCAGGGCCCGCTTGCGCCGCCAGTCCGCCCCGGTGCTGGTCACCACGCCCTCACCGAGCACCTGGTGCATCGCCCAGCCCAGGTCGACGGGGCTGAAGGTGACCTCGACCCCGGCCAGCAACTCGCCGACGTCCTCGGGCCGGGAGACCAGCAGACTGCGCTTCGGGCCCAGCGACCACGGCGCCCAGTCGCCGTAGCTGTCGCGGAGGTGGCAGAAGAAGGCGAGCGGATCGCGCGCGAACGCGGGCAGGTTGCCGAGCAGCGGCAGACCGCGCGGTCCCGTGGCGGACGGCGCATGGATTCCGTTGGCAGGAGCGTGAGTTGACGTCACGCGGCCATGGTGCCCCGGCTCGCGCCATGGCACCAGAGGCACTCGAACTCAGGGCGTTGCCTGCGGGTCCGCCACCGGCGTGTCCGCCAAGTCCTGCGTCTCGCGGGTGAGTTCCTCGATACGATCGGTCGGCAGGGCCACCGCCACGGCCCAGGCGTAGATGGCGATGCTGAACACGGCGACCACCGCCATGTCCCAGCCGAACGGCAGCCACGGGTGGGCCCAGGGCCCGAAGTCGCTGACCCAGGTGATCAGGCCCATGCCGACCAGGTAGGCCGGCAGCCACTGCGCGGCGCGGAAGTCCAGTCGTACCTCGACCGGATTGGTGTGCAGTACGCGGGCGATCGCGAGCAGCAGATAGCCGATGCCGACGGCCACTCCCAGCTTCCAGACGGTGTCCCAGCCGCTCCAGAAGATGATCAGATTGGCCACCACGAAGGCCGCGGGAGCCAGCACCCCGCCCGCCTTCAGCCTGAACGGCCGTGCCACGTCCGGCAGTCGGGACCGGAACACGCCGAACGCCAGCGGCGCGCCCGCGTACATCAGCACACTCGCCGACGTCACCAGGTTGACCAGCGAGTTCCAGCTCGGGAAGGGCAGGAAGGCCACGCAGCCGACCACGAACGCCGCCACGATGCCGACCCACGGAACCCCGCGTCGGTCCAACTTCTCGAAGGCGGACGGCACGTAGCCGTTGCGGCTGAGCCCGTAGGAGATCCGGGAGGCGGCGGTGGTGTAGATCAGACCCGTTCCGGCGGGGGAGATGACGGCGTCCAGGTAGAGCACGGCCGCCAGCCAGCCCATGCCCACCACCGAGACCAGACCGGCGAAGGGCCCGGAGATCCCCGCGTACGCCAGGTCCGCCCAGTGGTGGATGGCGCCGCTGGGCAGCGCGCCGATGTAGACGATCTGCAGCAGGATGTAGAGCAGCACGCCCAGCACCATCGAGCCGACCACGGCGCGCGGGATGTCCCGTCCGGGCTGCTTGCTCTCCCCGCCGATCTGGATCGCCTGCTCGAAGCCCATCAGCGCGAAGATGATCCCGCTTCCGGGCACGGCCAGCAGCACGCCCTTGGCGCCGAAGGGCGCGAACCCGCCGCCCGCCGTGAAGTTGGCGGGGTGGAAGCCGGCGATCGCCAGCAGCAGCACGACCAGCATCGGCACGCCGATCTTCCACCAGGTCGCGGCGTTGTTGGCACGGGCGAGGGTTTTGATGCCCATCAGGTTGATGCCGCAGAAGACCGCCATCAGCAGCACCGCGATCACCAGGCCCGAACCGGTCAGCAGGCCCTGGCCGTTCTCGAAGCCCCTGGCCCAGCTGTAGTGGTCCGCGTAGCCGATCATCGCCATGACCTCGATCGGCGCGGTGGTCGCCACGGAGAGCCAGGAGAACCAGCCGAACGACGCACCGGCCGCGCCGCCGAAGGCCAGGTGGGGGTAGCGGGCGGTGCCGCCGGATATCGGGAACATGCCGCCGAGTTCGGCGTGGACCAGGGCCAGGATGATCATCGCGACCGCGCCGATGCCCCAGGCGACCAGCGCCGCCGGTCCGGCGGCGGTGACCGCGTTCTTCGCGCTGAACAGCCAGCCCGAGCCGATGATCGAGCCGACCGACGCCCACAGCAGGCCGATCAGGCCGACCTCGCGCCGCAGCGTGCGGCCTCTGCCGTCGGGATCGGCGCTGCCGCTCCCATTCCCGTCGTTGGTGGAGCCGGTTGAGCCCGTGGACGGTGCGGAGGTTCTGCTCATGGTGGTGCTCCTCTCTTGCTAGGCACGACCTTCAGCGGAGGCGGCGGGTGCGACCAGGGTGGCGACGATCTCCTCGACCATCTGCTCGGTGATGTCGGGGTGGACGTAGGCGAGCCGGGCGACGGTCTCGCCCTCCCACACGGTCGGTGCGACAAAGGCGATCTGACGCTGCATCAAGTCGTCGCACCAGGCCCGGTAGTCGGCACAGCTCCAGCCGACGCGGCGCAGCACCACGACCGACAGCTCCGGCTCGCGCACCAGCTCCAACCCGTCGGTGCGCCGCACCAGCTCGGCCGTGAAACGCGCGATCCGCAGCCCCTGCTCCACCGCCGCGCGGTAGGCGTCGGTGCCGTGGACCGCGAGCGAGAACCAGAGCGGCAGGCCGCGCGGGCGCCGGGTGAGGTGGTAGGCGTAGTCGCTGGGGTTCCACTCGTCGTGGCCCTCGGCGCCGTCGCCGTGGATCGCGTCCAGGTAGGACGCGTCCTGGGTGTGCACGGCGCGGGCGAGGCGCGGGTCGCGGTAGAGCAGTGCGCCGCAGTCGAAGGGCGCGAAGAGCCACTTGTGCGGGTCGATGACGACGGAGTCGGCGCGCTCGATGCCCGTCATGGCCGCGCGGATCTCCGGCGCGAACAGCCCGGCACCGCCGTAGGCGGCGTCGACATGGAGCCAGAGCCCGTGCGCGGCGGCCTGGTCCGCGATCCCGGCCAGGTCGTCGATGATGCCCGCGTTGGTGGTGCCGGCGGTGGCGACCACGCCGATCACCGGACCGTCCTCCGCGGCGGTGCGCTCGGCCTCGGCGAGCGCTGCCGCCAGGGCCCGGCCGGTGAGCCGGTGGTCCTCGGTCGGCACCACGAGCGGGTCGACGCCGATGATCGAGAGCGTGTTGGCGACCGAGGAGTGGGTCTGGTCGCTGACCGCGATCCGCAGCGGCGCGCGGCGGTCCAGACCGAGCGAACGGCGCGCGGTGTCGCGGGCGACGACCAGCGCGGAGAGGTTGCCTGCGGAACCGCCGCTGACGAAGCAGCCGCCTGCCTCCGCGGGCAGTCCGGCCAGGTCGGCGAGGAGTCGCAGCACCTGGTTCTCGGCGGCGATCGCCCCGGACGCCTCCAGCCAGGAGACGCCGTGCAGGGAGGCGGCGGAGACCACCATGTCGAAGAGTGCGGCGGCCTTGGTCGGCGCGCCGGGTATGAAGGCCAGGAAGCGCGGGCTGTCGCAGGAGACGACGGTCGGCTCCACGGCCTCGGTGTAGCGGCGCAGGACATCGGCCGGGTCCGCGCCCCGGGCGCCGATCGCGCCCTTGAGCTGGACCTCCAGCTCGGCCGCCCCGCCGATCCGCCCGAGTGAGGCCGGATCCAGGCTCAGGCGGTCGACCATATGCCGGACGATCGTGTCGGTGAGTTTGGTGTCGAAGGCGTGCAAGGGGCGGTCCTCCCGGTGGAACTACCGGCGGCCGGAGCAGGGCAGGGGGAAGCCGCTCGGTGCCGGTCGCGCTTTTGGATCTGATTCAGACCCAATGCCGGGAGGTTAGGGGGGCATGCCGGCGAGGTCAATCCCTCGCGTCGAGAGCGGGTGCTTCGGTGCCCGCCTGCGCGGCGTCGGAACCGCGTCCCGGGGTGAGGCGGTCCAGCAGGGCCGTGAACTGGGTTGCGGCCTCCTCCAGATGGCGCCGCATCGAGGCCTCCGCGGCGGCTCCGTCCCCGGCCAGCACAGCCAGCGCGGTGGCCAGATGCTCCTCGCGGAAGACCTGCGCCAGATCACGGCCCTCGGGGTAGACCACGCCCCAGTCGGTCTGCAACCAGAGGGAGTTGCCGCCGACGAACATCTCCGTCCGGGCCCGGGAGACGGCCTCGCGCAGCACCTCGTTCCCGGCTGCCGCAGCGACGGCCAGATGGAACCGCGAGTCCATTCGGTGGTAGCTGGTGAGGTCGGTGACCTCCTCGTCGAGCATCCGTACCAGCGCACGCCGGGCGGCGGTCGGGCCGCGCTCGGCAGCGAGCCGGGCCGCCAGCGGCTCGATCGCGGCCCGGTACTCCATGTAGTCGCGCAGCGAGGCACGCAGCTCCGCGAGGGCCTCGGCCTGGACGGACGGAGCCGCCGTGGCGTCGTCCGCCGTGCGGACCCGGGTCCCGCCCGCGCGTCCCGGAGTGGTCACCACCAGGCCCTCGTCGGCCAGTTGGCGCAGCGCCTGGCGGACGGTGTTCCGGCCGACGCCGAGCGCGGCGGCCAGGTCCCGCTCGGTGGGCAGCCGGGCGCCGGGCGCGAACCCGCCGAGGGTGATACGCGTCCGCAGCGCGTCGGCGACGACGGCGTGCGAGGGAGCGCGCTGCTCCGCGGGGCCGAGATCCTCGGCTGCGTCCGGCACGTCGGCCGGCCTGTCCGTCCCCACTGCTAGGGCCTCCCCGGCTCCTCGGGTCGTGGTGTCTTCGGTTCCCTGGGCGCCATTGACGGCGCTCCGGGCTCGTGCCAGTCTCGCACGGAGCACTTTGGATCCGCGCGGATCCAAACGTCGATACTGCTCGGCGGTTATGACTCGGCGGCTTTTGCTTCAGCGCCTACGTGGTCATCTGGCCGCGCATGTGGCCGAAGATCAGGCTGGTCTCGGTGTGGGCGACCGCCGGATGAGCCGTCAGATGCTCCAGTACGAAGTCCCGCAGCGCGTCGGTCTCCGGGACAGCCACATGCAGCAGGTAGTCGTCCGCCCCGGCCAGGTGGTACGCGGCGAGGACACCGGGCAGCAGCGGGATCTGCGCGGTGAAGCTGGAGATCCGCTCCTTGGTGTGGGCGTGCAGACGGACCGCGATCATCGCCTGGATCCCGAGCCCGAGCGTGGCCGGGTCCACGTCCGCGTGGTAGCCGCGGATCACTCCGCGCTCGCGCAGTGCCCGGATCCGGGACAGGCAGGTCGAGGGGGCGATGCCGACCTGCTCGGCGATCGCGTTGTTGGGCATCCGCGCGTTCTCGGCGAGCAGCCGCAGGATGGCGCGGTCGACGGGGAGGAGTTCGGGCTGCGGTTTCTTCGGCACGAGGCCCATGCTGCCCCCTGTCGGTCGAAGAAGTACATGCCCGGTCCGACCGGATCCGAATTTCCTTCGAAACACTGGCCATTGCCTTGGCAGATCTTCACCCTGGGGGCCACCCCACAGCACAGGACGGAGAGGTCCCACCCATGCCCCCCGCCGACGTCACCCCGCACCCCGCTGCCCGCACTGCCGCCCGCCCCGACACCCGCGCCGTGCACGCCGGACGCCGCGACCTGCGCGCCCTCGGCGTCCACGTCCCGCCGATCGACCTCTCCTCCACCAACCCGCTGCCCGGTGTCGAACTCGGTGGCGACAGCTATGAGGCGCTGGCAACCGGCGGACTGATGCCGGAGGGCGGCAGTGCCGTCTACCAGCGGCTGTGGAACCCGACCACGGGTCGGTTCGAGGAGGCGCTGGCCGAGCTGGAGGGCGCCGAGCAGGCGGTCGCGTTCAGCTCCGGCATGGCCGCGATCACCGCCTGCCTGCTGGCCGCGCGCGCCGAGGGCCGCGGGCACGTCGTCGCCGTTCGTCCCCTCTACGGCGGCACGGACCACCTGCTCGCCACGGGCCTGCTCGGCACGGAGGTCACCTACGCCGGCGCCGACGAGGTCGACGGCGCGATCCGCCCCGACACCGGCCTGGTCGTCGTCGAGACGCCCGCCAACCCGACCCTCGAACTCATCGACCTGGCCGCGCTCGCGGCCCGCTGCGGCTCCGTGCCGCTGATGGTCGACAACACCTTCGCCACCCCGGTGCTGCAGCAGCCGCTCCGGCACGGCGCGACCCTCGTCGTCCACAGTGCGACCAAGTACCTCGGCGGCCACGGCGACGTGCTGGCCGGCGTGGTGGCGACCTCGGCGGAGTGGGCGCAGAAGATCCGCCCGGTCCGCGCGGTGACCGGCGGCATCCTGCACCCGCTCGCCTCCTACCTGCTCCACCGCGGCCTGCAGACGCTGCCGCTGCGCGTCCGCCACCAGAGCGACAGCGCGGGCAAGCTCGCCCTCTGGCTCGCCGAACAGCCCGCCGTCGAGCGCGTCTTCTACCCGGGCCTGCCGGAGTGCGACCCGCACGGGCTGGTCGGTACCCAGATGTCCGCGCCGGGCTCGGTGCTGGCGTTCTCGTTGCGCGGCGGTTATGCGGCGGCGGCCTCGGCGGCCGAGCGCTGCGAGCTGGTCACCCACGCGGTCTCACTCGGCGGCGTCGACTCGCTGATCCAGCACCCGGCCTCGCTCACCCACCGCCCGGTCGCCCCGGAGGCGCGCCCGCACCCGTCGCTGCTGCGCCTCTCGGTCGGCCTGGAGGACACCGAGGACCTCTGCGACGACCTCGCGCGGGCGCTGGCCTGACGCTTCCGGTCCGGCGACGGCATCGAGGAGCAGGAAGGCCCTAGCTGTATTGATCCGCAGCGTTGTTGACTCGGCTGATGGGGGTTTGGCCTCCGAGTGCGGTGTGACAGCGATGGTAGTTGTAGCGGTGGAGGAAGCCG